>JASHUG010000004.1 GCA_030040155.1 Streptosporangiaceae bacterium
GGGGACAGGGCGGTCGGCTGCGCGGCGAGCTGATCGCTGCGGCCCGTCAGCAGCTCAGCCGGGCCGGCGCCGAGTCGGATCTAACGATCAGGTCGGTCACCAGGACTGCCGGGGTGCATCCGCAGGCCTTCTACCTCCACTTCGACTCGCTCGATCAGCTGCTCTACGCCGTCTACACGGCCGAGTTCGCCGAACTGATCAAGGAACTGCAGGCGGCAGTCGCGACGGCGGACCCCGGAGAACCGGCGCTGCGGGCCGTCTCACTGGCCTACGCCCGCTTCGCGATGGCCCAGCCGGCCCGGTACCGGCTACTGATGAGCGTGCCCGGACAACCGCACCCGGACTGGGAACCGGAGCACTTCCCCGGCAGCCCCGCACTGAGCCTGCTGACTGACACGCTCGAGGCCAGCCGGCCACGCCAGCCGGATCGCGCGGGCGCCACCAGCGCCGACGCGCAGGCCGGTCCCGGCCGCCACGGTCCGCGCGAATGCGCGGTCCTGCTGTGGGCATCACTGCACGGCCTCGTGAGCCTTCGCGTCAGTCGTCCCGCGTTCCCCTGGCCCCCGATCGACGAGCAAGTCGACGCCGTGGTCGACGCCGTGCTCGCCATCCTGACCTAGCTGCGTCGGTGCGTCGGCACGTGCGGTCCTTATGCACTGACTACAATCGGCCGCGTGTCCGCCGACCCGGAGGTCCGGTTTCCCGGAGAGTCCGACGAGTACCGGCGAGCCCGCAACCAGTTACTGGCGGCCGAGGTCGATCTGCGGCGCATGACCGAGCGGGTCGCGGTGCAGCGCCGAGCGCTCCCGCCCGGCGGCGCGGTCCCGCAGGACTACGCGTTCGAGGACGCGCGCAGCGGCGGCGAGGTGAGATTCTCGGAGTTGCTGGCGCCGGGCAAAGACACGCTCGTCGTCTACAGCTTCATGTTCCCGCGCTGGTCTGGCGACACCCGGCCAGGACCGGCCGAGGGCGAGACCGCCCGCCTGCCGCTAGCCGAGACGCCGTGCCCGTCCTGCACGTCGATCCTGGACTCGCTCGACGGCGCCGCTCCGCACCTCGGCAGCCAGCTCAGCCTCGTCGTCGTCGCCAAGTCAGATCCGGATCGCATCCGCAACTTCGCTCGTGACCGTGGCTGGCGGTATCTGCGCCTATTGTCCTCGCGGCACAACACCTACAACCGCGATTACCACGCCGAGGGTCCCGACGGTGAGCAGAGTCCGATCTTGAACGTGTTCGCGCGGAGCGGCGACGGGCTGCGCCACCGGTGGGCGACCGAGCTTATGTTCGCGCCCCGAGATGAAGGCGAAGAACCCCGCCACGTCGACTCGATCTGGCCGATCTGGAATGTCCTCGACATGACGCCTGGCGGTCGGGAAACCGGGCCGGACTTCCCCTCCATGCAGTACGGCTAGATCAGCGTCCGACGCCGAGACCGTCGGAGGGCCGAGAGCCGGGCCCGGAGGGTTGGCGTGGGCCGAGTGTGAGCGTCCGGCCGAATGGGTAGCTCGCCTTCGTCATCAGCCTGACGTGCGGGAGGCCGCGTCGGGCAGCCGACTGGCGGCTTTAGCGGCAGGCGCTCCGAGGGGAGCGAGTGCCTGGAGTCCGGGGGGAGTTCACAGATGAGAAGCGTGACCGAGCATGCGCCCAACATGTCTGGACGGATGGGACCAGGCACGGAAACCATGACGATGCCCATCGGGGAGTTCCTGCTTCGCCGGCTTAAGGAGGCGGGCATCGGGCACCTGTTCGGCGTTCCTGGTGACTTCAACCTCGAACTCCTACAGCAGAACCAGGATGGCGGCTACCTGACGTGGGTCGGCACGTGCAGCGAGCTGAACGCGTCGTACGCGGCCGACGGCTACGCGCGGCTCAACGGGATCGGTGCCCTGACCGTGACGAACGCGGTCGGCGCCCTCAGCGCGATCAACGGGATCGCCGGCGCTTACGCCGAGCACGTCCCGGTGATCCTGATCGCCGGCTCGATACCGCTGCGGTCGATCGAGCGAGGCTTGGGCATGCACCACACGACCGGCGACGGCACCTGGGACCGCTTCCTCGGCGCGTTCGGGTACGTGACCGCGGCGGAGGCCAGGCTGACCCCGTTGAACGCCGCCATAGAAATCGACCGGCTGATCCTGACCGCCTGGTGGGAGAAGCTCCCCGTCTACATGGAGCTGCCGTCCGACATCGCCTACCTTGACATCGAGGTCCCGGCCGCCCCGCTGGTGCTGGCCGACCCGCCCAGCGATCCCGAACGGCTCAAGTCGTGCACCGCCGCGATCGCCGGCCTGCTGTCGAAGGCCAAGTCACCGGCGATCCTGGTCGATGAGGACGTCGCCCGCTACGGCATCGCAACCGAGGTCATGGGGCTGGCCGAAAAGTTGCAGACGCCGGTCGCGGTGACCGGGCCGGCCAAGGGCGCGATCGACGAGACGTTCGCCTATTACGCGGGCGTGTACAACGGCAAGGCCAGCGCGCCGGAGACACGCGAGGCCATCGAGGGCAGCGACTGCCTGCTGTCCATCGGCTACCGGCCGATCGACGGTACCTCGGGTGACTTCACGGCCAGCCTGCCCGGCAAGACGATCCGCGCTCGCGGCCACTCGGTGGACATCGGCGAGGACAACTTCCAGGCGGTGACGCTCAGGGAAGTCCTGAGCGGC
>JASHUG010000044.1 GCA_030040155.1 Streptosporangiaceae bacterium
CAGCCGCAGCTCGGACCGGAAAAGCCTCAACCATGCGGGAACGGGCCTGTTCCCCGCCGAGGTCGGCTCGCCAGGCCGGCCGACCTCCATGGCCGGCCTACTGCTCAACATCGAAACCCTCGCCGGTCAGCTCGACGAACTCGTCTTCCAGGCTGCGCTTGGGCGTGTCCAGCCCGGCAACCGGCACACCCGCGTACACCAAGCGCTCGCAGATGAACTCCGGCTGCAGCGTGCCCAGATCGGCGGTCACCTCCTGGCCTTCCTGCCGGATCTCGGCCAGCCCGAGATCGTTCAGCACCTTAGCCGCCAGCTCCGGCTGCGAGGTGCGGACCATGACCCGGCTGGTGCCGCTGCCGCGCAGCTGGCTGAGCGGCCCGGAAAACACCAGCCGGCCTGATCGCATGACGCCGACGTGCGTGCAGATCTGCTCCACCTCGGCCAGCAGGTGAGACGACACGAACACGGTCGCACCGTCCGCGGCAATGCGCCGGATCAGCGATCGCACTTCCCTGGTCCCCTGCGGATCAAGCCCGTTGGTCGGCTCGTCCAAGATGACCAGCTCGCGCGGCCGGAGCAGGCTGGTCGCGATGGCCAGCCGCTGCTTCATGCCGAGCGAGTAGGCCTTGTACTTCTTGTCGGCGGCGGCCAGGAGGCCGACTCGGTCCAGCGCCCGCTCGATCCTGGCCGGGGCCGTCGCCGGGCTGGCGGTCCGGTCGGCCGCATCCAGGCGGGCCAGGTTGCCGCGCCCGGACAGCTGCGGGTAGAACGCTGGTCCCTCCACCAGCGAGCCCACCCGGGCAAGTGCCTCGATCTGGCCTTCTGGCATCGGGAAGCCAAGCATCTGATGGCTGCCTGCGGTGGGCTGGATCAGGCCGAGCAGCATCCGGATCGTCGTTGTCTTGCCAGAGCCGTTGGGGCCCAGGAAGCCGTAGACCGACCCGGCCGGCACCGCGAGGTCCAGGGTGTCGACGGCCAGCTGACCATTCCTGAACCGCTTGCTGAGCCCGCGGGTGGCGAGGGCATAACCTGGGTCGAATGTCAGGGTCGCGTCGTCGCCCTGACCGGTGTCGGCATCAGCGGAGCGACCGAAGCTGACCTCATCCTCTGGTGATTGCACGGTCACGGGACCTAGCCGGCGAGCCGACGGCTCACTTGGACTGGCCTGAGGCGTCCGCGTACAGCACCGAGGGCGTGACCGCGCCGGCCAGGATCTGGCCCTTGGCGGTCACCAGCACCGAGAGCAGCGCGGACTGGAGCAGTCGCCCGCTCCCCCAGCTGCCGTGGACCGGCGTGCTGGCCTCGAGCAGGGCCCGCAACACGGCCAGGTCGGGGCCGACCGGGACCGGTGAGCTGGAGCTGCCCGGCGTCGGAGCCGCCTGCGAGCTCGACCCGATGAAGAATCCGCCGCCCTGAGCCTGGCCCTGGTGCCCGCTAGTCAGCAGCTGCCGCACCGCTGCGGCAACTTCCGGGTTCGCCGGAGTCACCAGGACCTGCGTCCAGTTCTTGCCGAGCACCTTAGGCGAGCCCGTGCCGCCCGCGGGAATCGGAGTGGCGCTCGTCCGGATGACCCCAGTGGTAATGCTCCTGGTGGCCTGCCTGCTGGCTACGCCAGCCGCGGGCCCGCTCGTGAGGGCCTTGGCGAACTGCTTGATCGCGGCCGCCCGCTGCGCCTTGCTCATGCTCTTCGGCAGGTGCGCGGCGAAGGAGGCCTCGAGCCGCTTCAGCACTGATTTAGGGAGGACTGGCCTGATGTCAGGCCCTCCCGGATTTACCGACTCAGGCGCGAGGACGCAGGTAGTCGAGTTGCTGGCACACGAGAAGGTGGTCCCTGGCGGACTGACGGCGCCCGACCATCCGAGCCCGGTGAATCCGTTCGATCCGAGGCTGCCGAGCCCAAGTGCACCGAGGCCAAGACCGGGCACGTCGAGGTTGTCCTTCAGCCCGGCGGGCGAGCTCGGGACGGTCACCGTCTTGACGTGCGCGCCTGGCGGCGGGGTGAAAGCGAAGTTCGACATCGCCGGCGGGCCGAAGGCGAGCGCGGTGTAGCCGAGCTCGAAGGCCGGGCCGGACGAGTCGCGCGCGATGACCTCAACGCGCAGCGGGATGTGCCGCGCCGCGTCGATGGCGATGAGGATCTGGCTGACGAGCGAGCCCGCGGCCTTCGGGCTGACCGAAATCTGATACGCGGCCCGGCCCGCGATGGTGACGTTCGGCCCCAGGCGAACATTTGTCGACTGGCCGATCTGCGCGAGTATCTGCTTCGCCGCCGCGAGCGGCGTCAGGCTGGACGTCGGGTTGGCCCAGCCGTGCACGATCACCGATTTAGTCATCCGCTTGGTGGAGCGCGCCTCGTTCCCCGCAGCACGCGGAAGCAGGACGTGGGTCGCGGTCTGGGTCTTGCTGTCCCATAGCCAGAGCTGAGTGCCGTCGAGGCGCAGGTCGGTCTCGCCCATCCGCACCTCCTGGGCGATCCGGACGTGGCTCTGGTTGAGATACCAGACGCTGACCGTCGTGGTGCCGGTCAGCGGGCTCAGCGCTCCGAGTTGACCAGTCTGGCTGGTGATCGCGCCGATCTGCGGCAGCGCCGGCAGGCCCAGGTTCGCCGT
>JASHUG010000390.1 GCA_030040155.1 Streptosporangiaceae bacterium
CGGGGCCGCTAGCTTCGGGTGCACCCAACCCTGCTCTGAGAAGTGGAAGGTTCCATGACCAGTGCGCCCGTGCGCGACCCCATCGCCGACCACCTCCTCACCCCGCAGAACGCAGCGTTCCTGCTCATCGACTACCAGCCCTCGCAGCTGGCGGGAGTCCAGTCGATGGACCGCGACCTCTTGGTCAAGAACGCGGTCTCGACAGTCAGGATCGTCAGGGCCTTCGGGGTCCCGGTGGTGCACTCGACCATCAACGTCGCCTCCGGCCGGGGAAAACCCACGATCCCCGAACTCGCTGGCCTGCTGACCGGCGATGAGCCGCTCGACCGGACCACGACCAACTCCTGGGAGGACATCGAATTCCTCGAGGCCGTCCACGCCACAGGCCGCCGCAAGCTCATCCTCTGCGCCCTGTGGACCGAAATCTGTATGGCATTCACCGCGCTCGACGCACTACGCGAGGGGTACGAGGTCTACCCCGTCGTTGATGCGCTCGGCGGTACCTCGCCTGAGGCCCACCGCGCCGGCCTTGACCGGGTGATGCAGGCCGGCGCGCAGCCGATCAGCTGGGTCTCGCTGGCCGTCGAATTGCAGCGCGACTGGGTTCGCCAGGACACCGTTGATGCCGTCATCGAGATCGTCCTCACCGACCGACTGCTGAAGGAGGAATAGCTCCCAGCCGGTGCGTGTGCGAATCGCCAAACCGGCGGAGGTGGTACAGGATCAACTCAGACGGGTCGTAGAGGCTCAGGTGGAGCCAGGCAACGGCCGTGTCCGACGCGCCCGCGCAGATGTCCATCAAATGCGCGTCAGCGCTATCGATGCTTGCGCGCTTGCGGAAGATCATCGCGTATTGCGGCAATGCCCGCGGCCACCGACACTATGGCCGCGCCCAGGGCGATGAACGCTCCGTAGTCCCAGGCGACAGTGATGTAGAAGTTGGGCGGGAGACCGGCCAGGTTGTTCCACGTGCTCGGTTTCGTAGCGCAGGCCACGGCCACCGCAATGGCGGTGACCGCGGATAGCGCGACCACAAGCTGCCGGTAGCGGGGGACCGTCAACGCCGGTCGATCCGGAACGTAACGCCCGGCTACCACCGCGAACTCAAGGACCGCCACTGCGAATACCGCCCACAGATAATGATGAACCGCCAGGCCGCTTTGGGGCGGCGACGGGTCGACCACGAATCCGGTTATCGATGAGCCCTTGATCCCGACCGTCGCCTTGAACCAGGGCACGAAGGGCGAGACGGCCAGTGCCAGCGCACCGACCGCGATGATGATGTCGTACTGTGACCAGCGCTCTGGGCTGAACCACATGGCGACGGAGAAGCCACGTCGTGCGCGGCGGTCGCCGCGGGCCCACCGAGTCAACGCTCAAACCCGCCCGGTGCCCGATGCGACGGGCATTCGCCATTCACGGCCGTATGGTCTCATATCCATCCGGCCGGCTAGGAAATCCTTGACCTTGAGTGCCTGCGAGCCATCGCCCGCCCGGCGCTGTGGCGGGTTCCATGCGCGCGAACTAGCCAGCATTAGCGGCTGGACCTCGACCGCAGCGCTGAGTCACTGTCGTCCTTTCGGTTCTCTGGCACAGAGCCGGGATCGGACTTGATCTGCGTCGGGTAGGCCAAGCTGGGTGTACAGGGTGAGCGCCTGCTGCCAGTGGTGGCGGGCCTGGTCGTCCTGGCCGGCATCGTCGTGGCTTTCGGCGAGGTCGCAGTGTGTGCTTGCCTGCTGATAGGTGTTGCCAGTCTCGCCAGCCAGCCGGAGCGCTTCGGCCAACTCGGCGCGTGCGACGGCGGGCTGGCCGGCCCCGTGCACGGCCTTGGCGAGGAGACACAGCGTTGTGATCTCGCCGTGCTGGTAGCCGGTCTCCCGGAACAGCGCGAGCGCCTGCTGGAAGTAGCTGATGGCCTGCCCGAATTCGCCCTGGTGCAGGCAGACGTCGCCGAGGTTGCTTAGCTGGGCGGCTACGCCGGTGCGATGATCGATGCGGCGCTGAAGCGTCAGGGCCTGTTTAAAGAACGCGGCCGCCTCCGTGAGCCGACCGAGTCGGAGGCTGAGCTCACCCATCCGACCAAGCGCCCGGGCTTCACAAGCCTGGTCATTCGCCTCGCGGAACACCTCCAAGGCACGGCGCAGGTGCTCTGACGCCCGATCGTACAAGCCCAGCTTGGTCTCGGCATCGGCGAGCTCAGCCAGCGCGCACGCAGCGCCGAAGCTATCCCCGGCATCCTCGTAAGCGGCGATGGCTTGCCAGTAGTAGCCGGACGCTGACCGGTCGTTGTGGAGTTCCTGCTCGGTGCTGCCGAGATTGCTCAGCACCCTGGCCTCACCTTCGCGGTTACCGCATTGCCGGTACCGGTCCAGCGCGGCCTGGTAGTGACCGGCGGCTTCGCGAAAGTGACCTTTCATCATGCCGATGCCGCCAAGGCCATTCAGCGCGCCGGCCTCGGCGGCCAAGTCGCCGGACCCGCCGGCGGCCTGCAATGCGTGGCTGTAAATCGTGTGCGCCTCAGGCAGGTGGCTGCCATTCATCAGGTAACGGAACAACGTCCCGGCCAGACCGGTGGCGTGATCCGACCAGCCGTGGCCAGCACAGTGCACGACCACCGCGACCAGGTTCGTCCGCTCGGCGTCCAGCCACGCCCGGGCGTGCGCCGCGTCAGCCATCTGCGGAACGACTGCGGCCACGAGGGCAATGCGTGGCCGCTGGCGAGCCTCGGCTGGGTACAGCGTCTCCATCGCGGCGGCGGCCGCGGCCAGGTAGTAGTCGAACAACCGGGTCAGCGCCTGCCGGCACTGGTCGTCGGTGTTGCGGGCGGCGGCCTGCTCGCGGGCGTAGGCGCGCAGCAGGTCGTGCATCCCGTGCCGGCCAGGACTGCTGGCTTGCACCAGGCTGGCTCGGAGCAGTCGGCCGAGCATCTTACGGGCCTGCCCGGCTGTCGTCCCGGTTAGCGCGGCGCAAGCGTATGTGTCCAGGTGCGTGCCCGGGTGCAAGCCGAGCAGCGCAAACACCGCGGCCACGTCATCGGGTAGCTGCTGGACCGACCAGGAGAACACTGCCCGCACATCGGCGCGCTCCTCCCCGGCATCCAGCAAGTCCAGTCGGCTTGCCTTCAGCTCCGCCACCAGCTCGGCCACCGGCACCTCCGGGCGGGTGGCAGCCAGCTCGGCGGCGATCCGCAGCGCTAGTGGCAACCGGGCACATAGCCCGGCAAGCTCCGCCACAGCTTCTGGGTCAGCATCGGCTGGCGCGCCGATTAGCGACCGCAGCAGCGCGACCGCATCGCCTGGCGGCAGCACGTCCAAGTCCAGCCGCCGGGCGCCGTCCGCCGCCACCAGCCCGGCGAGGGTATCCCGGCTGGTCACCACCGCCATGCAACCGGGATCGCCAGGCAGCAGTGGCCGCACCTGCTCACCGTCCCGCGCGTTGTCCAGCAGCACCAGCATCCGCCGGCCGGCAAGCTTGCTGCGGTACAGCCGGGCCCTTTCCTCCGCCCCGTCGGGGATATCGGTCCCCGGCACACCCAGCGTCCGCAGCAGGCCGGCTAGCGCGTCCGCCGGCGCCACGGGCCGGTCGGGGTCATAACCGCGCAGGTTCACATGCAACTGCCCATCGGGGAACCGCTCGGCAACCTGATGCGCCCACTGCACCGCCAGGGCAGTCTTCCCCACGCCTGCTGCGCCGCCGACCGCGCAAATGACAAGCGCTCGGCCGCCGCCAGCCGCCACGTCCGAAAGCAGATCCAGCTCGGCCACGCGTCCGGTGAAGTCACGCACCGGGGCGGGCAGCTCACGCGGCACAATGTGCTCGATCAGCGGTTTGCTTTGGTCGGCGGCCGGCAATTGCCTCTGGGTGACGGCAGGCGGTGATTCTGAGGCGGTTATCGTCTCGCCGGTCACGGCAGGGCTTGGCATCGGGTCGTAGGCAGAGAGGCGAGAGGCCCGGTCCAAGTGCAGGCTTTGCAGTTCGGGCAAAGCCATGGCCTGTGCTAGCAGCCGCACCGAGCGCTTGTATGGCCGCCTCGTCCGGCCCCGCTCCATGTTTGCCAGCGCCCGGACGCTGAGCCCGGCACGCTGCGCAAGCTCTTCCTGACTCAGACCAGACGCCAGCCTGTATCGCCGCAGCAGCACGCCGAAGCTGCCCGCTCCAACGACGAGGTCCTCGTTCATGCGTCCTCCCAGAACCGGCAGCGTCGCAGCTGGTCCTCGCTTAACAGTCTGACCGAAATGATGCGACTGTGCCGGTCAGAATGCCGCGGACTCTGCTGGTCAGAGTTCCTAGTAGCTTCCCGGCAAGTGCAGGACGCTAACAACTGCAACGCGCCGTAATAGATGAGACCGCTCACGAGCACTGGCAGAAGGCGAATGAGGCGATCGCCTAAGGACCAGCCGAACCTTCGCGGGAGCCGCGAATGGCAGAGACTGCTCCTGTCGCCTGGAAGTCTGCTCACGAGAAGGAATGTCAAATGGCTGGCCCGATGCCCGCGAATATGAGCATTCACCAGGCTCATGAGATCAGAAGCAATGATGCTCAAGTGGCTCGCAGTTGGCCGCCTGAGCCGCTCGCACTAGCCACCGGGTAGGCGTGAAGGTCCAGCTGTGATCGCAATGAATGAACACCCGGACGATCGATCAGCCCGCTAGTCCCACCAGAAACCCCAGACTGGCTGGTTGACCAGGCGCTCGGCGATGGCGCCGACCTCGTTCTGAGCGGCCTTGTCCGTGCCGTAGAAGCACTCGTCAGCAAAGGCGACGTGCTCAGCGGCGAGTCGCTGTGCCTGGGCGAGCGTGCGCGGCGGCCTGTCGGCGAGCACCTTGAACTCAGCGAGTCCGATCTCGAGCAGCTGGGCGCCGAACCGGTCTTCCCACGAGCGGAGTACGGTCGTCACCGCGAGCTGGCCGTCAATCCAGTTTGCCGGATGCCAGCCGATGGCGCCGAGCACGCCGCCGAGCACGCCGCCGGGCTCGTCGGCTGGGACCAGGCCGATGCGCGCCGACGGCAGGGACTCAAGCGCGCGCCGACGCTCCGCCGAGCTGAGTGGCTCGCCGCTGGCTCGCGGTGCCAGGCCAGGGAACTGCCAAGAGAAGGGGGCGAGTCGCGCGGTGATCCATTCCCGGGTTTCCGCATCCTCGAGTTCTTCCGGCGCCAGGGTCGCGCCCGGCCACCTTTCCCGCAAGATCTCCGCCGGGTCGAGCTGGCCGGCATCGGTAGCATTGTTCCAGCGATGAAAGTCGAAGCCCGCATCCCACGGCCGTTCGCTGTCCGGGCGCAGGCCTTTCGCTAGGAAGGGAACTTGGCCGGTCCTTTCGGCCAGTTGTGCCAGCTCCTCCCATACGCGGCCTGGGTCAGGAACCGGCGCGGCAGTGACCCAGGCCACCGGGATCCGCACAGCGCGCCCAGCACCGGCAGGCCCTGCGGCAGTCCCCAGCGCATAAGCGCGCTTGCCCGCGGGTAGCGTCACGTCGCCTAGGTGCAGGACGCCGTCTTCGGCCACACCCCGCTGGGTCATCTCCGCTCCCGCTGAGACAATTCGAGTCCGGCCCACCGAGTCTACGAATGCGCGTGCTCCGGCCGCGACAGATGGCGTCAGCCATTGAGCGGGGACATGTCCGCGTAGCGGTCGCCAGCTGGCGGGCGGATCGCGGCGAGGCGGGCGAGTTGATCCGGGCTCAGCACGAGGACGGCCGCGGCGGCGTTCTCCTCCAGCCGGGAGACGCGCCTGGTGCCGGGGATCGGCACGATATCGTCGCCCTGGGCTAGCAGCCATCCGAGCGCCACTTGTGCCGGAGTCGCGCCAGCCTCCGCCGCTACCGCCTCGACCTCCGCGACGATGCGCAGGTTCTGCTGCAGGTTCTGTTGCGCGAAACGGGGATTGCTCGCTCGGAAGTCGCTGGCGTCGAGCTGGTCAACCGAGCGGATCTGGCCGGTCAGGAACCCGCGGCCCAGTGGTGAGTAGGCGACGAAGCCGATACCCAGCTTGCGCACCAGGGGCAGGATCTCGGCTTCCGGGTCCCGCGTCCAGAGCGAGTACTCGGTCTGCAGCGCGGTGACTGGGTGCACCGCCTGTGCCCGGCGGATTGTCTCGGGCGCCGCTTCCGACAGCCCGATGTGCCGGACCTTGCCCTCGTTGACCAGCTCGGCCATCGCGCCGACGGTGTCCTCGATCGGGGTGCCTGGGTC
>JASHUG010000391.1 GCA_030040155.1 Streptosporangiaceae bacterium
CCGGTCGAACCTAGCCGTTTTGCAGGGCGAACGGGTTCCAGGTGCCGTTGCTGCCGGTGTAGCCGGCGGCCTGGACAATCGAGGCGCCCGGTGTCGTTGACACCGACGCGAGCGCGCTGCCATTGCTCGCGGTGGGACTGCTGACCGTGCTCCACGCCGTCCCGTTCCAGTTCATGGTGAGCGTCTGCTCATAGGACGAGCCGGACGGGAAGTAAGAGCCGACGGCCCAGACGTCGCCGGAACCGCTGGCGGTCACGCCGTTCAGGTAGTCCCCGCTGCCGGGCGACGGGCTCGGGACGACGCTCCATGACGTCCCGTTCCAGTGCTCGATCAGGGTGCCCTCACTGGCGAGCGTGTCGGCGTTGAGTACCTGCCCCACCGCCCACACGTTCGTCGGGCTGATGGCCTGGATAGCGTCGAACTGGTACTCAAGGCCGGAGGGATTCGCCGGCATCGAGACGACGCTCCAGGAACTGCCGTTCCAGTGCAGCGTGTAGGTCCCGAATGTCCCCTCGGTCGAGGAGACCGTCGCCGTATAAGATCCGACGATCCACGCGTCGTCCTGGCTGTCCGCGGAGACAGCGTCAAAGTCGGTGCTGATGTCGTTGGGCGGCACCGGTACGGTCAGTGTGTTCCAGGTCGTGCCGTTCCACTGCGCGACGATACCGTAGGGCGCGCTGCCGAGGCCGCCGCCGATCGCGTAAGCATCGGTGGAGCTGATATCCGCGACGCCGTCGGCGATCTGGCCGGCCAGCGCAGTTTTAAAGCTGGTCGAGACCGACCAGGCCGTACCGTTCCACTGCATGGCCAGCGGGTAGAACGTGTAGCGCGTCGGCTCTGACCAGCCCACGGCCCAGGCGCTGGTGGTGCTGCTGGCGCTGACCGCGGTGAGGGTGTTCGTGCTGTACCCCGTTGACGGCGCGGTCACCTGCGACCAGGCGGTTCCGTTCCAGTGGTCGATCACCGGTATCGCGCCAAGGTAGTTGGGTCTGGTGTTCGAGTGGCCGACAGCCCACGCGCTGGTGTCCGAGGTCGAGGCGACAGCCGTCAGCGCGGCGTTCTCGCCGGTCGGCGGCGCCGTGACAACGGTCCAGCTACCCTGGGCCTGCGCGGTGCCCGCGGTCAGGATCAGGACCGCGCCGATCGCGGCGCCTAAGCCAATCTTGGAAATGAGCACAGTTCGTTCCTTCCACCGGGGTGGAGCCGTCTGGCGCCGTGCCGGAAGCGTCACAGCTCGCGAAAGCGATCTGCGATTTCACCCGGACCCGCGGGCCACTCCCCCAATTGCGATATATGCACAGCGCACCCCCCGGCCGGCTTTCCGTCAAGCATGGACGGCGTGCCGGGACGCTGGTTTCCCCAGAATTACTCTGTCCGTCGGCTCGGGGTCTTCCGCCCGCTGCGTTCGGGGCGGTCGAGCGCCTTGCGGCCTCACCTTCCCGTGTCGGAGGCAGCTTGTCGGGGAAGGCTTCGCGGTCTCCGACCATCAGGAGATGAACTCAGCGATGCGATGGCTCGACGGCCGTGTCCACTGGCAGGCCGCGCTGAGACGGTGGCTGGCGATGTACCGCGCGGTGCTCAGGAGCACCGAGCAGCTCATGCGCGACCTCCATATCAAGGACCTGCTGCAGAACGTCAAGAAGTTCGAACTCATGCACCGGGCCCTGGTCTTCGCCGCCATGGCCATCCTCACGGTGATCCCGCTGCTTATCGTCGTCGCTGCGACGAGCCCTGCCCCGCATCGCGGCCTGGCCGGATGGGTGACCTACGGCATGGGCCTGACCGGCTCTTCCGCCGATGCGGTGACACGGCTGTTTTCGGCACCCGCACGAGTGCTGGGCACCTCAAGCGTGTTCAGCGTCCTTTTGCTCGCCGTGGCCGGGGTCTCGTTCGGCGGCAGCGTACAGGGCGGCTTCGAGAAGATCTGGAGCCTTCCTGCCGGGCCGTGGCACAAGATCTGGCGTCAGGTAGTGTGGCTGGCCGCCCTCGTCGCCTACATCTATGCGTCGGCCACGGTAGGAACGCAAACCCACGCCGGACTGGCCGAGACCGCCGGCCGGCTGTCGGTGGCGGTCGTCCTCGGCGTTGTTTTCTTCTGGTTGGGGCTTCGCTTCCTGGTAGGCGGCCGGGTGAGCTATCTTGCGGCGCTGCCCGGCGCGGTAGCCACGACGGTGGGCTTGGCTGGCCTGCGGGTTTTTTCCGCTTTCGTCTTCGAGCCGCTCATCGTCAGGAACGCCGTCAGCTACGGTGCGCTCGGCACCGTCTTGATCGTGCAGTCGTGGCTGATCGGCGTCGGCTGGGTGGTCTATGCCGGCCAGTTGTTCGGGCGCTGGTTCCACGACGGTTGGCTACAAGCCTGGGCGGAGACCCACTGGGGCTACGGCAAGCCAGACGGGGAGGGACCTCCCGGATGAGCTTAGTAATACGTCCCTTTCTGTCCGGCATTGTCGGCACGGGGTGTAGCGACCACTCCTTGGCCTGGGCAAATGTGGTGTCCGTTAGCCTGGTTCGGTGAAGGCGCTGCTGCTGGAGAACATTCACCCCGAGGCTGTACGGCTGCTCGAGGACGCTGGGCTTGACGTCATTCAGCAACGGGCCTCTCTCGGCCAGGCTGAGCTGGCCGCGGCGCTGCCCGGTGTGGAGCTGCTCGGCATCCGGTCCAAGACCCAGGTCAGCGCAGACGTACTGGCCGCGGCCCCCGATCTGCTCGCCGTCGGGGCGTTCTGCATCGGCACCGACCAGATCGACCTGGCAGCAGCCTCGGCACTCGGCGTCGCCGTCTTCAATGCGCCGTACTCGAATACTCGCAGCGTGGTCGAGCTGACGCTGGCCGAAATCATCGCGCTGACGCGCAGGCTCACCGATAAGGACAAAGCCATGCACGCGGGCGTGTGGGATAAGTCAGCAGCCGGTGCTCACGAGGTCCGCGGGCGCACGCTCGGAATCGTCGGCTACGGCAATATCGGCGCCCAGCTTTCGGTCGTCGCCGAGGCTTTCGGCATGCGGGTCGTGTTTTATGACACGGCCGACAAGCTCGCGCTCGGGAACGCCCGCCGGTGCGTCAGCCTGGACGAGCTGCTCGAGGCATCCGACGTTGTGAGTCTGCATGTGGACGGGCGTCCCGCGAACAGCTCGCTGTTCGGCGAGAAGGAGTTCAGCCAGATGCGGCCGGGCGCCCTGTTCCTGAACTTGTGCCGCGGCTTCGTGATCGACCATGATGCGCTGCGCCGCTACCTGGAGTCGGGGCACCTGGCCGGCGCGGCGGTCGACGTCTTCCTGGAGGAACCCAGGTCGGCAGGTGAACCGTTCGTGTCCGTGCTGCGCGGCCTGCCGAATGTGATCCTCACGCCGCACATCGGCGGCTCGACAGAGGAGGCACAGGCCGACATCGGCGCCTTCGTCGGTGCTAAGCTCGCCGACTTCGTCACCGACGGTGCCAGCTCCTTGTCGGTGAACCTGCCGCAGCTGGCGCTGGGCCCGACCGCGGGCTCCCACCGCCTGGCCCACATTCACAGCAACGTGCCCGGCGTCATGGCGGAGATCAACTCAGTGCTCGCCGAGCACGGCGTCAATGTCGAGGCCCAGCTGCTTGGCACGCGCGGTGATCTCGGCTACGCCCTGACCGACATCGGCGTCGACTACCCGGACGAAGTCGTCGGGCAGCTGGAGGCGATGCGCCAGACCGTCAGGCTGCGGGTCCTGTCTTGACGCTCGAGGCGGCGCTCGGCTCGGCCGTCGGCCCTGAGCACGTCCTTCTTGACCGCGACCTGCGGGCCTCCTACGAAACAGACTGGACGGGCCGGTTCAGCGGCCAGTCCAGGGCTGTGGTGCGTCCCGCGACCACGGCAGAAGTGGCGCGCGTCCTGCAGGAATGCTCCGGCGCGCGGGTCCCGGTGGTCGTGCAAGGCGGCAACACAGGCCTGGTCGGCGGCGGCGTCCCACCCGCTGGGCAAACCGGCGATGCTCCGGTCGTGCTCGTGACCACCCGGCTGGCGGACCTAGGCGACGTCTGCGTGGCCGCACGGCAGGTTACGGCAGGCGCGGGAGTGAGGCTGGCGGCACTGACCGCACACGCGCGGGCGGCCGGCCTGGACTTCGGGGTCGATCTCGCCGCCCGTGACTCGGCCACCGTAGGCGGCATGGTCGCCACCAACGCCGGGGGCATCCGCGTCCTCAGGCATGGCAGCATGCGCGAGCAGGTCGCCGGAGCCGAAGCGGTACTCATGGACGGGCAGATAGTGTCCCGGCTGGATGGACTGGCCAAAGACAGCACCGGATATGACATCGGGCACCTGCTGGCGGGCTCCGAAGGCACGCTGGCCGTCCTGACCAGAGTCAGGCTGCGGCTGGTCCCGTCCGAGCGCAGGCGCGCGGTCGCCTTTGTCGCAGTTGCGGGCAGCGCCGAAGCCGTCGACTTGCTCGCCGGGCTGCAGACGGTGCTGCCGAGCCTGGCCGCAGCCGAGCTCTGCTTCGCCGCGGGAGTCGCGCTGGTGGCCCGCCACCTCGGGGTGCGACCCCCGCTTGAGGGCGCTGGTGAAGCGTACGTGCTCGTCGAGGCCGCGGGGCAGAGGGATCCGGTGGACGAGCTGCTGGCCGCGCTGCAGGCGTGTCCGCAGGTGCTCGACGCCACGGTAGCCACGTCAGCGACCGACCGGGCCCAGTTGTGGGCACTGCGCGAAGGACACACGGAGGCCATCAGCGCACTTGGCGTTCCGGTGAAGCTGGATGTGTCGGTGCCCATGGCGCGGCTGGCTGAGCTGGTCGACCGGCTGCCTGAGGCAGTTGCGGCCGCGGCCCCGGCGGCTCTTCTGGTGATCTTCGGTCATCTGGCAGAAGCGAACCTGCACGTCAACGTCCTCCAAGCCGGCGAAGACGGGGAGAGGGTCACCGCCGCGGTTTTGTCACTGGTAGCGAACATGGGCGGGTCCATTAGCTCGGAGCATGGCGTGGGCCGCGCGAAGGCTCGATGGCTCGGGCTCTCCAGGAGCCAGGCCGAGATCGACGTCATGCGCTCGGTCAAAGCGGCCTTTGACCCGCTGGGTCTGCTCAACCCGGGCGTGCTGCTGCCCGCGGTTCTGTGACAATCGGCTTGGACAGATCGAGACGAGGGCGGCGCCACGGTGAACAAGACCTTAGTCGCGGGCGCGTGCGCTGCGGGCCTGCTCACGCTCGGCCTGGCGGCCTGCGCACATACCCCCGCCCCGCCAGGTGCTGCGGCCAAGGCCCCGGCCAGCGTCACAGCCTCGCCGGCACCGACGGCCACGCCGGCTGCGGTGGTCCCGGTACCCGTGGTGTCCGGCGTCATCACCGCGACCTGTGTCACCGGCATTTACGACAAGACCCAGAACGAGTTCAACGCGATCAGCGGACTCGCGGCCGGCAGCGACATCGCGCCCGGCGACGTCGTCGCCGAGGCGTATCAGCTGAATCTGGCGAATACTTCGCCGGCGGTGGCGGCGAGGGTAGCGGGCTTTCAGGTGGCCTTCTACGCGGGCGGGCGGCAGCTAGGGTCCCGGACCACGGAGCTCGGCCGGCCGGTGGATATCGAGGCCGGGAAGTCGGAGTCGTGGACTGAGTACCCGTGGGCCACGTCATCGTCGGGCCATGGGCCGTCGATCGGCCCGTTCGCGGACGGGAAAGACGGCGCGGTCAACCCGGCCGCCACGTGCCGCCTGGTGCAGCTCTCCCGGTGACCAGGAAGGACTTCCCTGGGCGTGCGCAGACGCGACGATGAGCTCGTCGGCGAACGGGCCACTACCGGGAGATGGCCTACGCTTTGCTTCTGAGGCTCCTGCTGGCACCGGCCGGTGTCGCTCATTTGATGGAGGCAAGCGTGGCTCACGTGCTTGGTATCGACATCGGCGGCAGCGGCATCAAGGCGGCCTCGGTAGATACCGATACCGGTCAGCTGCTTTCGGAGCGGCAGAAACAGGAAACGCCGCGTCCAGCTACTCCGGACGCCGTGATGGCGATCGTGGCCGACCTGGTCAAGTCGTGCGACTGGTCGGGCAAGGCCGGGGTCACCTTCCCCGGCGTTATCAGCGGCGGCATCATCAGGACCGCGGCCAACCTGGACCCGAGCTGGGTCGGCACAAATGGCGTCGAAGCCTTCGGCCAGGCAACCGGCCTGAACGTCACGTTGCTCAACGACGCCGACGCCGCCGGAGTCGCCGAGATGAAATTCGGCGCGGGAAAGGGTGAGCGGGGCACGGTCCTCATGCTCACGCTGGGTACCGGGATCGGCAGCGCCCTGTTCATTGACGGCGTCCTGGTGCCGAATACCGAGTTCGGTCACGTCGAGATCCATGGCAAGGAAGCCGAGAAGCGCGCGTCGGAGCATGCCAGGGAGGTCGAGGAACTGCACTGGCATGCGTGGGCAGAGCGCCTCGACGACTACTTGCGGCACATGGAGGCGCTGCTGTGGCCTGACCTGATCATCATCGGCGGCGGGGTCAGCAGGAAGTCCGACAAGTTCATGCCGAGGCTCACCGGCCTGCACGCACGGCTGGTGCCAGCGGCCTTGCAGAACGAGGCCGGAATCGTCGGCGCGGCCATGACCGCCGACAGCGGCTGACTCGGAGTCAGAGTCAGTCCCCCTGGCGGCCGACCCCGGGGGGCGGGTCGGCTTCCGGCACGCCGTATCGGCTCGGCGGCGGGCCTGCGGGACCCGTCGCACCACCCTGATCAGGCCGGCCGGGTGCGCCCGGTGAGCTCGGAGGCCAGGTTGCAAGGCGGTGCCGGCCAAGAGACGGCAGATAGATCCCGGCCGGACCCTGGCCCTGGTGCCTGGCCCGCATGAAACTGAGCAGTTCCAGCCCGCCCGCGACGAGGGCCGCCGCCACCGGCCAGAACGCCAGCGCGCCGTGCGAGCCCAGCTGGATGGGCGCGCGCAGGAATGCGCCCGGCTTGCTGGTCGACAGGGTGTTATTGAACGACTTTCCGCCGGTCTGCACGTTCCCCATCCAGGCCGCCAGGAACGCCGCGGCCACCGCCCCGGCCACGGTGCCGATCATCGGCATGAGCCCGTACCGGCGGACTCCGAACAGGTACCCAGCCAGACCCAGCAGGGCACCGCCGCCCAGCGCGATGAACGTGTAGATGCCGTCGGCGGCAACGAAGGCGTTGGTCTCAGGGTTCACCGCGTAGGCCGTGGGCGGCTTCAGCGTGTACACCTGGTACACGACCCTGGGTGCGAGGGCACCCCAGAGCAAGCCGGCGACGAGGCCGAGCAGGGCACCGGCAACGATCAGCAGGACAGCCGTGAGCAGCCCGCGGCCCGGCCGCTCGGGCCCTGGCTGCACGGCAACTGCGGAATAGCCAGCCGAGCCGCCTGGCGGCACAAGCTGCGTGTTGTCGGCCATACTCCGTAGCAGCGTACGGGACGTCGGCGAGCGGTTGCGTACCGGTCCGGCCCATTCATGATCGATACCGTGTGCCGGTGTGCCAGGATTGAGACCTTTCTTACCCCGGAACGGGGCGCCTCCCGCTAATCGGCCTTTGATAGCTTGACTGTGACCCGCCGCGATCAACTGCCAATCTTCGCCGGATGAGGACCGTTGATGATCGAAGTCCAAGACCTGACCAAGCGATTCGGCGACAAGGTGGCGGTCGACCACCTGTCGTTCACGGTCCAGCCGGGCCGCGTGACGGGATTCCTGGGGCCGAACGGCGCCGGAAAGTC
>JASHUG010000392.1 GCA_030040155.1 Streptosporangiaceae bacterium
GGGCAGCAGCTGATCCTGCTGTGCCTGGCCAGCGAATCGCCCGGCGGTTACAACCTCTCCGTCCGGCCTGCCCCTGTGCCTGCCGAGCACCCGCTAGCGAGGCTGCTGCCAGACGAAATGGGAGTCGCGTACTACACCGAGCACCTCGACCGCCTGTTCAGCGCGAGCCTCGAACCCGGTCCGGCCCCGGCATCAGCGGCGATGATCAGGGACGTCCTCGATATCGTCCGCAGTGAGACGTGCTAGACAGCGCGAAGTCGCGCCGGAGTCAGCCCTTCAGCACTTGCCGTGCCATCACCATGCGCTGAATCTGGTTAGTGCCCTCATAGATTTGGGTGATCTTGGCATCCCGCATCATGCGCTCTACCGGGTAGTCGGTGACGTAACCGTAGCCG
Source organism: Streptosporangiaceae bacterium (assembly GCA_030040155.1). Taxonomy (GTDB): domain Bacteria; phylum Actinomycetota; class Actinomycetes; order Streptosporangiales; family Streptosporangiaceae; genus JAJYUU01. The sequence continues at coordinate 396 of JASHUG010000392.1, forward strand.
CCGAGCAACTGGACGGCATCGGTGGTGACCTCCATCGCCACGTCCGACGCGAAGCACTTGCAGGCGGATGAGATGAACGTCAGGTCGGGCGCACGGTCGCCGTGCATCGCCCGTTCAGATCGTGCGGCGGCCGCATAGGTAAGCTGTCTGGCGGCCTCGATCTTCATGGCCATATCCGCGACCATGAACTGGATGCCCTGGAACTCCGCGATCGCCTGGCCGAATTGCTTCCGCTCCTTGACGTAGCCCGTGGCGTAATCAAGCGCGCCCTGCGCGATGCCCAGCGCCTGCGCCGCGATCGTGATCCGGGTGTGGTCGAGGGTCGCGAGCGCGGTCTTGAAACCCGTGCCCTCCTCGCCGATGATGCGATCGGCCGGGATCACGCAGTTGTCGAAATACAGCTCGCGGGTTGGCGAACCCTTGATCCCCAGCTTGTGCTCGGGCGCTCCAAACGAGAAGCCCTCGTCTTCGGAGTCCACCACGAACGCCGAGATGCCGTTCGCACCGGCCGACGGGTCGGTGACGGCCATGACCGTGTAATACCGGGAGATCCCGGCGTTGGTGATCCAGCGCTTGGTGCCGTTGAGCACGTAGCTGTCGCCGTCGCGAACAGCCTTAGTCTTCATGGCCGCGGCGTCCGAGCCTGCCTCGGGCTCGGAAAGCGCGTAGGAGAACATCGCGGCACCGCTGGCCACCGGTGGCAGGAACTTCTGCTTGACCTCTTCCGACGCGGAGAGCAGCAGCGGCACCGTTCCGAGCTTGTTCACCGCAGGGATGAGCGACGACGAGGCACACGCTCGCGCGACCTCCTCAATGACGATCACTGTGGCGAGCGCGTCCGCGCCGGAGCCGCCGTACTCCTCGGGAATGTGGACCGCGTGCAGGTCGGCCTTGACCAGGGCATCATGAGCTTCCTGAGGGAATTGCGATGATTCGTCGACCTTGGCGGCATACGGAGCGATCTTCTCCTCGGCCAGGGCGCGGACCGACTCGCGGAGCGCCTCGTGCTCGGGCGACAAGGCGAAATCTGGGAAGTCATGGCTCATGTCCTCGATAGTAGGACGTCCTAGTGAATGGACCAACGCAGGCGCGGATGGCAGCGGCAGGAGCAGGCATGATGAAGCCGTGGAACCGGCCGCCGATCTGCTCTCCCCCGCAGGCCACGAGCTGCTCGAGAGGCTCGCTGGCGAGGCGGAGGTCAGCCCGGACCGGGCGCTGCGGCTGGCCGAGCAACTGCGCGGGCGCTACCCAGCCGACCTGGTCGCGGCCGCGCTTACCCAGCAGTCGCTGCGCATTGCCGGCCGGGCCAAGTTCAGCCGTGCAGACGCGATGTTCTTCACGCGCGCCGGTCTCGAACAGGCTTCGTCGGACCTCACCGCCGAGCACAGCGCGCGCCGGTTCGCCGGCTGCGGCCTGGTCGCCGACCTGTGCTGCGGCATCGGCGGGAACCTCACCGCCTTGGCCGACGTCGCCGGGCACGTGCTCGCGGTCGACTCCGACCTTCAGACCCTTAAGTTCGCCATGCGGAACGTGGTCCTCGGCCACTCACCTCGCCACGTCACGCCGGTGTGCGCCGACGTGCGCGATCTTGCGCTGGCAGGCCATGGCGCGTTCCCCGCGACCGCCGCTGGCCGCGGGGCTCAAGTCGAGGCGGTTTTTATCGACCCGGCCCGCCGGGCGGGCGACCGCCGTTTCCGGGCGGGCGACAGCCAGCCGCCGCTTGACTGGTGTTTCGGGCTCGCCGACCATGTCGGCGCGGTCTGCATCAAGGCCGCGCCCGGCCTGCCCCTCGAACTTGTCCCGGCCGGCTGGGAGACCGAGTTCGTGACTACCGGACGGAACCTCAAGGAAGCTTTGCTCTGGTCGCCAGCCTTGGCGACATCGCGACGCCGCGCCACGATCCTGCCAGCCGTCCAGACCATGACGGCCGAGCCGGGCGAGCCGGTCCCGGTTGCTGCCCCCGGCGCGTTCCTTCTAGACCCCAGCCCGGCTGTGACCAGGGCGGGCCTGGTGGAAGAGCTGGCCCGGTCGGTAGGCGCCTGGAAGATCGACCCCATGATCGCCTTCCTGGCGGCGGACGCCGCAATCTCGACGCCGTTCGCCCGGACGCTGCGGGTCGTGGAGTCGATGCCATGGAACGAGCGCCAAGTCGCCCGCAGACTGCGGGAACTTGGCATCGGAACTGCGGACATCAGGCGCCGGGGGCTGGCCGGCGACGTGGGGCAGATTCACCGTCGCCTGGGCCTGCAGGGTGATGGCAGCGCCACTATCGTGATGACGCGGCGCGACGGCAGGCCCTGGACGCTGATATGCGTGTCGGTCGACTCCTAAGCCGCTTCAACCTGCCGGCCGCTCGGACGCGCTGCGTTGCAGATCGCGGCGGAAGGCGATCCGGATGATCGCAGCTACTTCTGGGGTGCCTGGGTGATCGGCGTGCTTCGGGCGCGGGGCTTCGGCGCGCATCCTGGCGGCCGCATCTGCGAGCGAGCGGCGCCGGCGTGACCGGCTCTCCCGCCTTAGAGCTCCGCGCCAGGGGACTCGGGTGGCCCGTTGGGTGTCTGAATCTTTGCCCTCAGGGCCTCGCCTTTGGCCTGTGCGCTGGCGCGCAGTTCGGCCAGAAATGTCGCGACCCGCTCGGATAGCGCGGCATCGCCCGTGGCCAGGATCCTGACGGCCAGGAGGCCGGCATTGCGGGCGCCGCCGACAGAGACCGTGGCGACCGGGATTCCAGCGGGCATCTGCACGATCGACAACAGGGAGTCCAGCCCGTCCAGGTGCGCCAGCGGCACGGGCACTCCGATAACGGGAAGTGTGGTAACGGAAGCCAGCATCCCCGGCAGGTGCGCAGCACCACCGGCACCGGCGATGATGACCCTGATCCCCCGGCCCGCCGCCCTCTGGCCGAATCTGATCATGTCGGCAGGCATCCTGTGCGCAGAAACGACGTCGGCTTCCCACGGCACGCCGAACTCCCGGAGCGCGTCGACCGCGGCCTGCATAACCGGCCAGTCCGAGTCACTGCCCATCACGACGCTCACGACCGGCTGGTCGTCGGCCATCAGTGCTCCCCCGTGTCCTCGGTACCCCACGCCAGGTAGGTCGCGGCGCGCCTGGCCCTATCAGCGGTGTGCTCCAGATCGCGGCCGAGTGCCGTGACGTGACCGATCTTGCGCCCCGGCCGCACCGACTTGCCGTACAGGTGCACCTTGACGCCGGGGTCGGCTGCCATCACGTGCGTCAGCCTTGACCGCAGGTCAGGATCTTCTCCGCCCAGCACGTTCACCATTACGGCGCACCGCGCGGCGAGCGACGGCGAGCCGAGCGGGAGGTTCAGCACGGCCCGGAGGTGCTGCTCAAACTGAGAGGTGACGGCGCCCTCGATGGTCCAGTGACCACTGTTGTGCGGCCGCATGGCCAGCTCGTTGACCAGCAGGCCCTCGTCGGTGTCGAACAGCTCCACCGCCAGTAGCCCCGTCACCCCGAGCGAAGCGGCGATGTCAAGGCCGAGCCGCTGGGCTTCGGCGGCTCCGGCCGGGGTCAGGTACGGCGCCGGTGCCAGCACCTCCCTGCAGATTCCGTCCCGTTGGACTGTCTGCACGACCGGATACGCGGCGCCCTGGCCGGCCGGTGACCTGGCCACCAGGATTGCGAGCTCCCGCTCGAACGCCACGTACTCCTCGGCGAGTAGTTGCAGCCCGTGCCCGAGAACGACGGATGCCTCCTCCGGGTCGCCGCAGATCCAGACCCCGCGACCGTCATATCCGCCAGACACTGCCTTCAGCACGACTGGCCAGCCAGTCAGGAGAGCGAAGTCGGTCACGTCGTCCAGGCTGGCAACGGCCTGGAACCGCGGACACCGGTACCCGAGGCTAGCCAACCGCTCGCGCATCGCCTGCTTGTCCTGCGTGTAGTGCAGCGCTCGAGAACTCGGCCGGACGGCGTGTCCTGAAACCTCCATGGCCTCGATGAGCGACCGCGGCACGTGCTCGTGATCGAAGGTAACGACATCGCAGCCGGCCGCGAACGCGGCCAGGTCCTCGGGCGAGCGGTAATCGCCCAAGACCACGTCGGCAGTCACCTGTGCTGCGCTCTCGTCCTCGGCGGCCGCGAGCACTCTGAAGTGGATGCCCAGCTCCGCTGCCGGGCCTGCGGTCATCCGGGCTAGCTGGCCTGCACCGATCATGCCGACAATGGGCGGCCGGCCGGCCGGAGCGGATGCACCAACGGCGGACTCGCCCACAACCGAGCTGCCGACAGCGGCACCGCCCGTCGCTGCAGAGCCGCTCACAACGGAGCCGGAGCCGCCGACCGCCGCGGAGCCGTCGGCCGCGGCCGAAGCGGATTGTGCCTTGTTGGTGTCCATTACCCGCTGTAGCCTACGGGTTCGCGAAGCCTCCCGGCGCTGCCAGGACCGCCCCTAGGCCGGCCCGGCCACGGCGGGCGCCTCGGCATCTGCCGTCGCATGGGGCAGGAACAAGGCGAATACCGCCGGCCGCGGCCTGACCAGCACCACCTGGCCGCCGTCGGCAGCGGCAATCGTCCTGGCCAGCGCCAGGCCGAGCCCGGTACCGCCGGGCGAGCCGCTGACGCTCCGCTCGAAGATCCGCGGCGCCAGCTCGGCCGGCACGCCGGTGCCCTCGTCGCGGACCTCGACCACCACAGACCGGCGGGTGCGCGACGTCCGGATCGTGACCGTGCCCGCCCCGTGGACGAGGGCGTTGTCCAGGAGGGTGGCGATGACCTGCGAGGCGCCACCGGGCGTCGCGAACGCGAACAGGCCCTTCTCGCCGATCACGTTCAGCCGCCGGGTGACCCGCCGGAACGCCGGTTCCCACTCGACCACCTGCTGCCCGACGATCTCATCGACGCTGGCGAGCATTGGCGCCCCCGTAGCCGAGCGGCGCGCCCGGCCAAGCAATTGGCCGACAACATCGGCGAGCCGCTCGGTCTGAGCCAGTGCGGCCGCGCCCTCCTCGCGGACCACGTCGGGGTAATCGGCGGCGGCCACCATCTCTTCCAGTCGCATCGAAAGCGCCGTCAGCGGCGTCCTGAGTTGATGGGAGGCGTCTACGGAGAACTCGCGCTCAGCGGAGAGCAGCTCGTTGATCCGCTGCGCCGATCCGTCCAGGCCCTCGGCGACGCGGTCGAGTTCCTGGATGCCGTACCTCCGCCCGAGCGGGCTGGAGTCCCCGGATCCGAGCCGGTCGGCGGCGGCCGCCAGCTCCGAGAGCGGACGCAATAGCCTCCGGGCGTAATACAGGCCGAGCGCGACGGCCACCCCGACGGCGGCGATCGCGACGCCGCCGATCAGCAGCAGCGCCCTGACCACGTTTCCCGACACGTACGAGTCGTTGGCCTCCACCGTCACCTTGAAGTTGGCCGTCGTGACCGTCGCCGTCATCGAGTGATGCTTGGGCGGCTTTACGCCCTGTTCGATGGTGCCGCCGCCGGGGAGCATGGTGATCACCACGTACCGGTCAGACAACGCCATAGCCTGCTGCCTGGCGCCGATCGCGTAACCGGAGTTGAAATGGATCTGCAGGGTCGTGGCCACGGTCTGCGCATCCCGGTGCAGCTGCTGATTCGCCTCGTCCACGTACAGGCGGGACAGAACGAACGCCAGCGGAATACCTAGCGCCAGCACCGCCGCCACGGCCACCGCGACCATGGAGATCAGCAACCGTCGCTGCACTGCCTTACTCCTGCTCCTGGGCGCACGCCGCCTTCAGCCCGAGGCGCGGGTTAGTCGCCGCGTTCGAACCTGAAGCCGACGCCGCGCACTGTCGTGATGTACTGCGGGCTGTGGGCGTCGTCACCGAGCTTGCGGCGTAGCCAGGAGACGTGCATGTCGAGCGTCTTGGTCGAGCCCCACCACTTGCTGTCCCAGACCTGCCGCATGATCTGCTCGCGGGTCACGACCTTGCCCGCCTCTGCCACCATGAGCGCCAGCAGGTCGAACTCCTTAGAGGTCAGCTCGATCTCGGTCTCACCGAGCCAGGCCCGGCGGGCATCGGTGTCTACCCGGACGCCCTGGACGATCTTCGTCTCCGACGAGCCACGGCGGAGCAGGGCCCGCACCCTGGCCAGCAGTTCTGCCAGCCGGAACGGCTTGGTGACGTAATCATCCGCGCCGGCGTCCAGGCCGATCACGGTATCGACCTCGTCGGCTCGGGCGGTCAGGATGAGCACCGGCACCGACTGGCCAGACGACCGGATGCGGCGGCACACCTCGAGACCGTCAAGCCTGGGCAGCCCGATGTCCAGCACGATGAGGTCGATCCCGCCTTGTTTTGCGGCCTCCAGGGTCTCTGGGCCGTCGGCGGCGACGTCAACGTCGTAGCCCTCGCGACGCAGAGCCCGCGCGAGAGGTTCGGAGATTGCCGGGTCATCTTCGGCTAGCAGCACGCTGGTCATGCACTGATGGTATGGCGGGTTGCAACCTTTCCCGGCTAGATACACGCTCTGATGGCCGGCCTATTGCCATCAGCTAGGCCCTGACCTGCGGACTTAACCGGCTAAGGGGGGTAATGTGCGAGGGCGGCCCAGGCCGGCGAGGCGGCCCAGGCCGGCGAGGGCGGCTCAGACCGGCGTGACGCCGTGCCGTCGGCGAGAGAAGGCCCTGTCCTTACCTCGAGCCGCGGCGAACCGGCGGATCAGCTGCGAGCGCAGGTCCGCTGGCTCGACTACGTCATCGACGACCAGTTCGCCCGCAAGCCGCAGCACGTCGATGTCGGCCTCATACTCGTCCCGCAGCCGCTTCGTCTCGGCCTCGCGCTCGGCGGGATCGGCGATGGCATTCAGCCGATTGAAGTAAACGGCGTTAACCGCCGCCTCGGCGCCCATGACCGCGATCTTGGCCGTGGGCAGCGCCAGCGTGGCGTCTGGCTCGAAGCCGGGGCCTGCCATCGCGTAGAGCCCGGCGCCGTAGGCCTTGCGCACGATCACGCAGATCTTCGGCACGGTGGCCTCGGACACGGCGCTGATCATCTTGGCTCCGTGCCTGATGATCCCTTGCCGCTCGACCGCCGTTCCGACCATGAAGCCGGGCACGTCGGCCAGGAAGAGCAGGGGCAGATTGAAGGCGTCGCAGAGCTGGATGAACCTGGTCCCCTTGTCGGCGGAGTCAACGAACAGGACGCCGCCCTTGAACATCGGATTGTTGGCCACGACACCGATCGCCTGGCCGTCCAGTCGCGCGAAGCCGATCACGAGTTCGCGCGCCCAGAGCGCGTGGATTTCGAAGAACGAGTCCTCGTCCACAATGCCGCGCACGTATCGCCGCATGTCAAAGGCCTGTCGCTCGCTGACCGGCACCATCGCCCGCAGGTCGGCCGGCTTCGGCTCGCGGGCTGGCTGCGCCGGCGGCGGCTGCTGCCAGTTCTCCGGGAGGTAGGACAGGTAGTCGCGGACGGCGGTCAGGGCATCGGCCTCGGTAGCGGCCAGGTAGTGCCCGCAGCCAGACACCGAGCAGTGCATCCGGGCGCCGCCCATCTCCTCGAGGGTGGTCTGCTCGCCGACCACCATCTCGACCATCCGCGGGCTGCCGAGGTACATGGAGGCGTTCCCGTCGACCATGGCGACGAAGTCGCAGAACGCCGGAATGTAGGCACCGCCCGCCGCAGAGGGCCCGAAGAGGGCGCACACCTGCGGTATCGACCCGGACGCCCGCACCTGCGTGTGGAAGATCTTTCCGGCGCCGCGCCGGCCAGGAAACATCTGTACTTGGTCGGTTATGCGAGCCCCGGCGGAGTCGACCAGGTAGATCATCGGCACGCCGGTCGTATAGGCCTGCTCGATGACCCGGATGATCTTCTCGACCGTGCGCGCCCCCCAGGAGCCGGCCTTGACGGTCGAGTCATTCGCCATCAGCGCAACCGACCTGCCGCCGATGGTGGCGGTCCCGGTGATCACGCCATCAGCGGGCAGGCCGTCGGCCAGCACGTTGGCAAAGGCGCCGTTTTCGGTGAAGCTGCCCGCGTCGACCAGCAGGTCGATCCGTTCCCTGGCAAACAGCTTGCCCTGAGCGGCGGCCTGTTCGTGATACCTGGCCGCGCCTCCGCGGTCAATCCTGGCCCGGATGTCGGCAAGCTCAGGGTGCCCGGCCGCCGCTGCTTCGACTACATCGTCCACGGTCGCGAGCGTACCGAGTCCGGCTGGCATCGTGGACCAGCCGCCCGCGCCTGTCGTCAGTGGATGCGCAGGTTGACCCCTAGCAGCACCAGTGGCCACAGCACCACCGCAAGCACCGCGGATACGAGCAGCTCGACGTACTTCACCGTGATGTAGATGTGGTCCCACGCAATGACGAGCCCGACAATGATCCAGATGATCAGCAGCAACCGGCGGATGGTCATGGTCCCCAGCTCCGTTTCTTCGAAACTGTCTCCTGGGGCCCCCAAGTCACCAGAAAAAACCCGGTCAAACATCACGAGAAGAGGCTGCGTGGCGAGCGCGTGCCGCCGGTAACCGCGTTCAGATCACGCCGTGATTGTGCGGGAACGAGGTCCGGCCCGTAGCACCTGCGACGGCAATTGGCGGCCGATTATTCGCTCGGCTGCCGCGGCCGCTTCGATCATCGCCTCGAGATCGATGCCCGTCGTCACGCCCATGTCCTCGACCATGTGGACGAGTTCCTCGGTCGCGATGTTGCCGGTGGCGCCGGGTGCGTAAGGGCAGCCGCCGAGACCGCCGACTGAGGCGTCGAAGTCGTCGACGCCAAGCTCGAGCGCGGTCAGCACGTTTGCCAGCCCCGTTCCTCGGGTGTTGTGGAAGTGCAGGTTCAGCTTGGCATCGGGGTAGGCCGATCGGAACTCGCCGATCAGCGTGCGCACCCGGCCGGGCGTGGCCATGCCGGTCGTGTCGCCGAAGGAGATGCAGTCTGCCCCGTCGGCGAGCGCCCGGCCGGCGACCCTGATCACCCGCTCGACTGGCACATCGCCCTCGTAGGGGCAACCCCAGGCGGTCGAGACGATGACCTGGCACGTCGAGCCGCGATCATGTGCCAGCTCAATGACCGCGGCGATGTCGTCCAGCGACTCCTCGGTACCGCGATTGACGTTCTTGCGGTTGTGCGTGTCGGAGGCGGAGACCACCGCTTCGATTTCGGGGAGCCCGCTGTCCAGGGCCCGCGCCGCGCCGCGGAGGTTGGGGACGAGCGCGGAATAGCGGACGGACCCGGCTCGCTCGATCCCGCGCCAGACCTCGTCGGCGTCAGCCATCTGCGGGATGGCGTCCGGGCGAACGAAGGACACGGCCTCGATCCGCTTCACCCCCGTCCCGGACAGTGTGTTGATCAGCTCGACTTTCGCCTGCGTCGGTACCGGGTCCTCGTTCTGCAGGCCGTCACGCGGGCCTACTTCGCGGACCGATATCTGGCTGGGCAGGTCACTCACCTGGCCACGCTCCTGTATGCCGTGCTCACGCTAGGCAGGCTAGCCGCATCGGCGGCGCGGTCCTTACGTGCCCGACTGGTCCTGGTTGGCGAGCCGCCGCTGCTCGTCTTCGACCAGTTGGAACATCGTGGACTGGACCTGCTGTACGTGCGGGATCTCGTTGAGTATCAACTGCCCGTGCTCCCCCGGAGATTCCACGATGAGCCGGCCGCAGCCGAGCATGCGGTCGAGCAGCCCCTGAGCAAACGACACGTCGCTGATTCGCGAGAGCGGAAAGTCGCGTCCCCTACGGCTGATCACGCCGGCGCGCAGCCGCAGTCGCCGGTTAGTCAGCTCGTAGACGGTCGTCTGCCAGCGCAACAGCGGCCCGGCGACGAACACGAGCGCAAGGATGAGTGCTGCCGCCCCGACACCGAGCCTCGCGGGCCCTGGCAGCTTAGGCAGGTACAGCAGCACGGCCAGCAGGCCGACAATGATCAGGGCCAGTATCAGCACCGGCCGCAGGATGGTCTTCCAGTGCTGATGGACCCGCAGGACGAAATACTCTCCCTGAGAGAGGCCTGACGCGCTGACCATAGGCCCCATCGTGACACGTAATCCGCCATGGGTGGGACAGCCGCGCGAAACGGCGAGTCCCGTGTCGTCTCGTGAGGTTGCAGTGTCCTAACGGACATGGACGACATCGCCGGCGCTCACCGGCTCGACCGCCCCGTCCGCAGCGACCAGCAGCCGGCCTGCTCCGTCAATGTCGCATGCCCGGCCGGAGACGACGGTGCCGGCAGGCAACTCGACCCGCACCTGTCTGCCGATTGTCGCGCAGCCGCGCAGGTACTCGGCACGCAGTCCCGACGCAACGGCGTCGCCAGGCGAGTCGCCCCCGGCCCATCGCAGGTACCAGTGCTCGACCTCGCGCAGGATCGCGGCGAGCAGCTCGCCGCGGTCGACACTCGGCGCCCCGAGCTCCGCGAGCGAGGTCGCCGTGGCTTGCGGGAGATGATCCGGGCTGGCCGAGACATTGAGCCCGGTGCCGACCACGATCGCGTCGCCCGTCTGTTCGGCCAGGATTCCGGCGAGCTTGCCGACCCGCGGAGCAGCCCAGGGACCCGGCAGCCCGGCGAGCACGTCGTTCGGCCACTTGAGACTGACGTCCAGCCCGGTCTGCGCGCGGATGCCGGCCGTGACGCCCACGCCGGCCAGGAGCGGCACCCAGCCCCTGGCCGACTGCGGCACGCCAGCCGGTCGCAGCAGCACAGAAAACGTCAGCGCCGATCCCGGCTCGCTCCGCCAGCTGCGCCCGAGGCGTCCACGGCCCTTGGTCTGCCGCTCGGCGACGAGGACCATGCCCTCGGGGGCGCCATCTCTGGCGGCGATTATCAGGTCCTCGTTCGTGGAACCGGTCTGCGCGACCACCGCGACGTCCGACCACAGCCTGCTTGCGGCCAGGACCCGCTCGCGTAGCTCGCGCGCCCGCAGCATGCCTTCGCCGCCGTCGCCCTCGTCGGTGCCGGCATCGTCCATGCCAGTACGGTAGTCAGCCAGCTCTGCCCGAGCGGTCGCACGCGCCGGTTAGCCCTGCCCAGTGCCCTTCCTGCAGCGGTTCTGCCCTAACCTGTCCGCCATGGCCTCCGATCCGCTGCCGCCAGCCGGCGACGCCGCCCAGCCCGACCCGCACACGACCGCCGGCAAGCTGGCCAACCTCGAATTGCGGCGTCAGGAGGCGATACACGCCGGGGCCGCGCGGCAGGTCGAGCGCCAGCACGCCAAGGGCAAGATGACGGCCCGCGAGCGGGTTGACGCCCTCCTCGACCCCGGCTCGTTTGCCGAGTTCGACGAGCTGGCCAGGCACCGCGCTCACGACTTCGGCATGGCTGCGACCAGGCCGTACGGCGATGGCGTGGTTACCGGCTACGGGACCATTGACGGCCGGCCGGTCGCCGTGTTCAGCCAGGACTTCACCGTGAACGGTGGCTCACTTGGCGAGGTGTTCGGCGAGAAGATCGTTAAGGTCATGGATCACGCCCTGAAGACCGGGTGTCCCGTGATCGGCATCAACGACAGTGGGGGTGCGCGGATCCAGGAGGGCGTCGTTGCTCTCGGCCTTTACGGCGAGATTTTCTACCGGAACGTCATCTCCTCCGGAGTCATCCCTCAGATTTCGCTGATCATGGGCCCGTGCGCGGGAGGAGCGGTGTACTCCCCGGCCATCACCGACTTCACGCTGATGGTCGACAAGACCTCTTACATGTTCATCACCGGGCCGGACGTGATCAAGACGGTGACCGGCGAGGAAGTAAGCCAGGAGGAACTTGGCGGCGCCCACGCGCACAATGTCAAGTCGGGCGTGGCGCACTACCAGGCCAGCGATGAGCAGGACTGCCTGGACTTCGCCAGGGACCTGCTGTCCTACCTGCCGTCCAACAACCTGGAGGATCCGCCGCTCTTCCCGGTCGCAGGCGACCCGGCGGGCCGGCTCGAGATCACGGACTACGACGCGGAACTGGACACGCTCATACCGGACTCGCCCCGCCAGCCTTACGACATTCACCGGGTCATCGAGCACGTGCTCGATGACGAGGAGTTCCTGGAGATCCACGCTGGCTTCGCGCTGAACATAGTGGTCGGGTTCGGCCGGGTCGAGGGCGCCGCGGTCGGCGTCGTGGCCAACCAGCCGATGCACTCGGCGGGCACTCTCGATATCGACGCCTCGGAAAAGGCGGCCAGATTCGTCAGGACCTGTGACGCCTTCGGAATCCCGGTGGTGACGTTCGTGGACGTGCCGGGATTCCTGCCCGGCACCGGGCAGGAGTGGGGCGGCATCATCCGTCGCGGTGCCAAGCTGATCTACGCCTACGCCGAGGCCACGGTGCCCAAGATCACCGTCATCACGCGCAAGGCGTACGGCGGGGCTTACGACGTCATGGGCTCCAAGCACCTTGGCGGCGACATCAACCTGGCCTGGCCAACGGCCCAGATCGCGGTGATGGGCGCCGACGGCGCCGTGGACATCTTGTACCGGAGGGAGCTGGCGGCGGTGCAGGACCCACAGCAGCGGGCCGGCCTGCGCAGGCAGCGGATCACCGAGTACGAGGACACGCTGTTCAACCCGTACGTCGCGGCCGAGCGGGGATACGTCGACGCCGTCATCAGGCCGGCCGAGACCAGGTCCCAGGTCACCCGCGCCCTGCGCGCGCTCCGGAACAAGCGGCAGACGCTGCCGCCGCGCAAGCACGGCAACATCCCGCTCTAATCGATGACCGGCGTCAGCTCGGCGGGGACGCGGACAAAGCAGTCCAGTCCACATGGCAAAATATCGGCCGTGAAGATCCGCCGCGCTCTGGGCTGGGTGACCGGCAACTGGTTGTTCAGCGGTGCCTTCACGATCGGCCTCATCCTGCGCCTGATCACGATGCTCGGCTTCCCGCCCGCTATCTGGTTTGGCGGCGACTCGGTTTCCTACGTGAACTCCAGCCTGCACTTGTGGCCGGGAGTCTCCAGGGAGTCGGGCTACGGAGTCATGCTCAAGTTCCTCGAGCCGTTCCGCAGCTTCGCCGTCGTCACTGGCGTACAGCACCTGATGGGCCTGGCCATCAGCGTGATGATCTACGCCCTGCTCCGGTACCGTTACCGGCTCCCGGCCTGGGGGGCGACGCTGGCGGCCCTGCCGGTGCTGCTGGATGTCTACGTCATCCAGCTGGAGCAGGAGATCCTGGCCGACTCCGCCTTCACATTCTTGTGCGTCGCTGCCGTGACGCTGGTCCTGTGGTGGCCAGACGACCAGCGGCCGGGATGGTCGTTGCCGTTGGCGGCCGCGTTGTTCGCGATCGCCTCGACGTTCTGGCCAGTTGGCCTGCCGCTGCTGATCGTGCTGCTGATCTACATGATCGTCCGCCGGTTTGGCTGGCGCCGGGTCGCCGCGACAGCTGTGGGCGGAGCTATCCCGCTGGCCTTGTACCTGGGCTGGTTCGACGTCCGCTACCACCAGGCCGCGTTCAACGACAGCGACGGCATCTTCTTGTGGTCACGCACCATGAGCTTCGCGGAATGCTCAGTCATCAAGCCGCCGGCAGACCTGCGGCCGCTGTGCCCGTCCGGCCCGCCGTCCAGCCGCCAGGCGGCCCCGTTCTACATCTGGGAAAGCAACTCGCCGCTGCTCAAGGTGGGGACCGGGGGTTCCAACCGGTTCAGCCCGTCACGGAACGGCCTGGCGGAGAAGTTCGCGATCAAGGCCATTGAGGCCCAGCCGCTGAGCTTTGCCGACGTCGTTTTCCGAGGCTGGCTGCTGACCTTCACGTGGAATCGGCCGAACGTGCCAACCGCGTCGATGGCGGCCAGGTACCAGTTCTCCAACGCCACTCAGACCCAGAACTCGCTGGCTGGCACCTCACCGGCGATCATCCAGGCCGGGATCGCCGCGCTGCACGTGGTGCAGAAGGACTACACGGGCGGCCACACGGCCGACACCAGGGAGGTTCAGCCGTTCGCCGATTTCATGATCAACTACCAACGGGTGTTCTACCTGCGGGGCACCATGCTGGCCGTGCTGATGCTCATCGGCCTTGGCGGGATCGTCGTCGCCTGGCGGCGAGACGGCTTCACCCGGCTGCGCGGCTGGGGCGGGCCGGCACTTTTTCCGTTCGTCGCCGCCCTGACCATGCAGGTCGTCCCGCCGCTGACCGCGAACTTCTCGCTCAGATACGTGGTTCCCACGATTCCGGTGGTCTGCCTGACGGCGGCGCTGGCCTTCGCCAGGACGCTGCCGAAGACCACGGCCGAAGGCTCGCTGCAGACCGGGCTGGACGCTGCCGTTGAGCCGGCCGCGCCGGACCTGGCCGGAGCGGATGCCGACGCATCGGGGGCCGGAGCACTGGCGCCTGGAGTCGGCGGGAACAAGATCGGGGCACTCGGCGGGCACGAGAGCACTGACCAGGCGGGCAACAGCCCAACGTGACCGATTGACCGCGCTCCGGTACCAGTTTCGGCGCCTCAGCGCTCCTAACTGCTATTAGAGTCGTCAGTACTATGACCGAGAACGGCTCGCCTTTGCCGCTGCTGTCCCGATACGCCATCATGGTAGATGTCGGGTATATCTACGCGTCCGCCGGCGAGCTGCTGTTCAGCGCGGCCTCCCGGCGCGAATACCGGGTCGACGCGGACAAGCTCATCCAGGCCCTCAGCAGGCAGGCCGACGATCAGATCCGAGGCGAGCTGCTGCGCGTTTACTGGTACGACGCCGCCCGCGACCGAGTCCCGACGATCGACCAGCGAGTGATCGCCCAGATGCCATGGGTGAAGCTGCGCCTCGGCAACCTGAACGCCAGAGGTCAGCAGAAGGGGGTAGACGCCCAGATCAGGGCGGATATGGAGGCGCTCGCGCGGCACCGGGCGATAACGGACGCGATCCTGGTGGCCGGCGACGAGGACATGGTGCCCGCGGTCGAGGCTGCCCAGGCCTACGGCGTCCGAGTCCACCTGTGGGGCGTGGAGCCGCCGTATGGAACAAACCAGGCAGAGCGGCTGGTCTGGGAGTCCGATACCGTCGACGTGCTGGAGCGCTCGTTCGTCGAGCCGTTCTTCACCCGGCAGCTCACGCCGGAGACGACGACCTCTCCGATCTCGCCCGATGCCGCCGGCCTGGCGCGCGCCGGCCAGCCCGTTCCGAGCCAGACGGTCCAGGGCGCACCGTCACCGGCTCAGGTCTTCGGCGATCGGCACGCGTCCCGGCCGTACTCCAGGCCGATCCCCGTCCCGCACCTGTCGGTTGCCAGGCTGGGCCCGGACCGGGAGCGGGTAGAGGAGGCCGGCGAGCACGTGGCCCAGAAGTGGATCCTGACCCGCGGCGAGGACAACATCCGCGACCTGCTGCCTGGACCGATCTTGCCACCCGTGATCGACAAGGAGCTGCTCGTCGACGCGGAGAAGGAACTGGGCCTGTCGCTGCGCGCCTACCAGGAGGCCAGGGAGTGGCTGCGCGACGCATTCTGGGCTCGAGTGCATCGCCAGTTCGGCATCGGGGTCGGCAAGTCGAAAGGCTGAGAGCGCCAGTGCCTGCTGATTCTCACTCGGCTCCGGCCGCAGAGCAACGCCCGGTCCTGCGCGTGATCCGCGGCGAGCCGACGGCGGACGAACTCGCCGCCGTGGTCGTGGTGCTGGCGGCGCGGGCGGGCCAGGTCGGCGGCGAGCCCGCACCGCAACCGGCGCGCTCGCAGTGGTCGGCCAAGGCGAGGCGGATGCGTCCGCGCCTCACGCCGGGCCCAGGTGCCTGGCGAGCGAGCGCTCTGCCGCATTGACTTAAGCCAGCACCCGCTTCCGGCACTGCGCGCTCCGGGGGCGGGTATCGGGCGATTCTGCTGGCCAGCCGGGCGAGCCTACGGCGGCGCCTGGAGCAAGCCAGCCGGGCGGTCATACTAGTGCCCTTTCACCTAGACTCCTCACAGTCGAAGGGAGCGGGCGCAGGTGCGTAAGGTCCTTATCGCCAACCGCGGCGAGATCGCGGTCCGGATAATACGGGCCTGCCGGGACGCCGGGCTGGTCAGCGTGGCTGTCTACGGCGAGGCCGACCTGGACGCGCTGCACGTCTCGATGGCTGACGAGGCTTACGCGCTTGGCGGGCAGAGCGCCGCCGAGACCTACCTGGACATCGGCAAGATCCTCAAGGCGGCTGCCGACAGCGGCGCTGATGCCGTCCACCCCGGCTACGGATTTCTGGCCGAGAACGCGGTCTTCGCCCAGGCCGTCATCGACGCTGGCCTAATCTGGATCGGCCCGCCGCCCGCCGCGATCGAGGCTCTCGGTGACAAGGTCGAGGCTCGGCATATCGCCAGGCAGGTCGGCGCGCCGCTCGCGCCCGGCAGCGACGGGCCGGTCAGCGGGGCCGCGGAGGCCGAGGCGTTCGCCGCCGAGTATGGCCTGCCGATCGCGATCAAGGCCGCGTTCGGCGGTGGTGGGCGTGGCCTCAAGGTGGCCAGGACGATGGAGGAGATTCCCGCCCAGTTTGAGTCCGCGGTCAGGGAGGCAACCGCCGCCTTCGGTCGCGGCGAGTGCTTCGTCGAGCGCTACCTCGACCGCCCGCGCCATGTGGAGACGCAGTGCCTGGCCGACATGCGCGGCACCGTCGTGATCGTCTCCACGAGGGACTGCTCGCTGCAGCGGCGCCACCAGAAGCTGGTCGAGGAGGCGCCGGCACCGTTCCTGACCGCCGAGCAGGACAAGCAGTTGCGCAGCGCCTCGGCGGACATCCTGCGGGCGGCCGGCTACGTCGGTGCCGGCACGTGCGAGTTCCTCATCGGGCAGGACGGCACCATCTCCTTCCTGGAGGTCAACACCAGGCTGCAGGTCGAGCATCCGGTCACCGAAGAGGTGAGCGGCATTGACCTGGTCAGGGAGATGTTCCGCATCGCCGACGGCGAGCCGCTGACCTACGGCGACCCGGAACTGCGCGGGCACTCCATCGAGTTCCGCATCAACGCCGAGGACGCCGGCCGTAACTTCCTGCCCGCTCCGGGGACGATCACCGGCTGGCGGCAGCCCTCGGGACCGGGCGTGCGACTTGACGCCGGCTACACGGCTGGACAAACGGTCCCGCAGGCATTCGACTCGCTGATCGCCAAGCTGATCGTGACCGGCGCCAGCCGCGAGCAGGCGCTGGAACGGTCACGACGCGCGCTGGCCGAGTTCGAGATCGACGGCATGCCCACCGTGCTGCCGTTTCACCGCGCCGTGGTCGACGACCCGGCGTTCACCGACGCGCCGTTCCGGGTGCACACGAGGTGGATCGAGACCGAGTTCGCCAACGAGATACCGCCTTACGCGGGCTCCGTGCAAGCCGGGCCCGGCGATGCCGGTGGCGGCGATGCCGACCGTGAGCGGATCACGGTCGAGGTCGGCGGCAAGCGACTCGAGGTCACCATGCCGGCGGGCTTCGGCGTGCCCGGCCAGGGCGGCGTGCCCGGCCAGGGCGGCGTGGCCGGGCTGCGCGCGGCCGGGCGGGCCAGGTCAAGCCGCCGCGGCACGGCTGGAGGGTCCGCGACCGGCGACGAGCTAGTCAGCCCTATGCAGGGCACCATCGTCAAGATCGTTTCGGCCGACGGCGAGCAGGTCAATGCGGGCGACACAATCGTGGTGCTGGAGGCCATGAAGATGGAGCAGCCTCTCACCGCACATAAGGCGGGTACCGTCAGCGGGCTGAGCGTTCAGGTCGGCCAGACGGTGCCGGCGGGCGCAGTCATCTGCCAGCTCAAGTAATGGCCAGGCTGGCCGGTGATCCCGGCATCGGACGGTGGCTGCAGTTCGCCGTCGGCTTCCGGTTGCCCCAGGAAAACCTCGACTGGGTCCGCCACGAGCTGACCGATGCCGGGTGGCGCGGCCGGACCATAATTCGCCATCTGGCGGTGATCCTGCCGATCTGCGCGGTTGTCGCGGTGGTACTGCTGACGCTGATACCTGCCTCCCCGTGGCTGGCGGTCGCGATGGTGGCGCTGATCCTGTCCGGCAGCGTGTTCACCGTCGCCGCCTACGCGGACGACATCAGGGCGAGCAGGCTTCGCCAGCACGGCCTGGAAGTCCCCGACGATCCGGACCTGGGCCACCCGACGCACTAGCTACGGCAGCGGCGGGTAGCTGTCGATCGGCCTGGTCCCGTACTGGGCGGACAGCGTCTGTATCTGCCTGAGCTTGTCGGAAAACTGCGGGTCGGGCGCCCACGCCGTCACCAGCGGCGCCCGGAGCATCACGCCCTTGCCGCGATACCTGGCTATCCGGATGACACCGAGCCTGGCCCGCCGGCCGGTGGTGCTGCCCATTGCGCCGCCTCCCCGCCGGTAAGGGCTGGACCGCGACCCGAGGCCCGACCATGCCGATCGAACGTCATACCCTGCATCGAGCGGCTGGGAGTCGCCGTAGCCCTCCTCATGCACGGCCTTGACGTCACGCCATGGCACGAAGTGATTGAAGTAGCCATGGATCTCGATGCCCTGCGCGGTCACGCGCGTGCGGAACCGGGCCCGCCAGATATACATGGCGCCGTTGTAGACCGCGCCGATGCCGACCAGGCCGCCGACCGCCAGGAATCCCGGATTTGCCCCTTCCGCCGCTGCGAAGGCAAACAGGCCGGTGAACACGCCGGCGACGATGAAGCGGGACAAGAATGGCCGCCGGTACTGCCGCGGCAACCGGTACTCCGCCAGCACCTCGGGTGAGGCTGCGACCCCGGTCATGCCGGTATCGCCGACGGCCCCGAAATGCGCAGGAAAGTTATCCGTCATTACGTCCCCGTACAATAAGTAGACGTCCCCTGGCGATATCACGCTAAGACTGCGCCGGCATTTACGTCAATATCGACTCAGTCATACGTAACCTGGGCGCCTACCTGCGCGGGCGTCAGTCGGCCGCCGTCTCAGCCGGCTGCATGAGCCTGCGGGCCGCCTCGGTCAGGCTGCCAGAGAGCGACGGGTACACCGCAAACGTCTGCGCTACGTGGTCCACCGTTAGCGACCGCTCCACCGCCAGCGAAATCGCGAGGATCAGCTCGCTGGCCCGCGGCGCGACCACGACGCCGCCGAGCACCATGCCGCTGCTGCGCCGGGCGAAGAGCTTGACGAAGCCGTCGCGGAAGCCTTGCATCTTGGCCCGTGCGTTGGTCGCGAGGGGCAGCTTGACGATGACCGCGTCGGGCACCTGGCCGGAGTCAATCGCCTTCTCCGACACTCCGACCGTGGCAATCTCCGGCTCGGTGAAGATGGTGGCGGCCACGTGGCTGAGCCGCAGTGGCTTGACGGCTTCGCCGAGCGTATGCCACATGGCGATCCGGCCCTGCATCGCGGCGACCGAGGCCAGCATGAGCACGCCGGTGCAATCGCCGGCCGCGTACACGCCAGGCGCCGACGTCCTGGACACCTTGTCGACCTGAACGAACCCGCGTTCGTCCACCCTGACCCCGGCCTCGGCCAGGCCAAGCCCGGTCGTGTTCGGTGACATGCCGACGGTCAGCAGGCAGTGCGTACCGCGCACCGTCCGGCCGTCCTGCAGCGTCACCGCCACGCCGTCACCGGTCGTGCGGACTCCGGTCGCGCGAGACCGGCCGAGTACGGTCATCCCGTTACGCCGGAACACGTCCTCCATCAGGACTGCGGCGTCGGCGTCTTCGTGCGGGAGCACGCGGTCCCTGGATGAGACCAGCGTCACTTGCGAGCCGAGCGCCTGGTAGGCGCTGGCGAACTCCGCTCCGGTCACGCCCGAGCCGACCACGACGAGTTCCCTGGGCAGTTCGGTCAGCTCGTACAGCTGCCGCCAGGTCAGGATCCGCCTGCCATCTGGCTCGGCTCCCGGCAGCGACCTGGGCATAGCGCCGGTGGCTATCAGGACCGCGTCCGCCTTGATCTCGGCGTCACCGGTCGCGACGATGCCCGGCGCGATCAGCCTCCCCGTCCCCGCGATCACCTTGACGCCCTCGGCTGACAGCCGCGCCGCTACGTCGGCCGACTGCGCCCTGGCAAGTGATTGAACTCTCGCGTACAAACGGGGTGCATCCACCTGGACTGGCACGTTCCCGGCCGCACCGAACCGAATGCCGAGCCCGGCCGAGCCGGCCAGGCCCGCCATCATGCCGGAGGTGGCGATCAGGGTCTTCGACGGCACACAGTCGGTGAGCACGCAGGCGCCGCCAAGACCGTCTCGTTCGACCACCGTTACCTCAGCGCCAAGCTGCGCGGCGACCAGGGCGGCCTCATATCCCCCAGGCCCGCCCCCGATGATCGCGATCCTCGCGTGTGGCTGGCTCACGTTTTCTCATTCTGGCGCATGGCGACCACTGCAATGGCCCAGGGTCCGATGACCGAGGCCGTGACCTGGGGTTCAGCCAGGGCTGTAGCACCGCGGGCGGGACTCACCGGTGATCGCCAGCACGCGGCGCCGCGATGCTCGTACGCTTGGACACCGTGGCAATCTACGCGGCCTATGGCAGCAATATGGACCCGGCGCAGATGGCGCAGCGCTGCCCGCATTCGCCGCAGCGCGGCACCGGATGGCTGCAGGGCTGGCGCCTGACGTTTGGCGGCGAAGACCTCGGCTGGGAGGGCGCGCTCGCGACCGTCGTGGAAGCGGCAGGTCACCAGGTATTCGTGTCGCTCTACGAGGTATCCGACGCCGACGAGGCAGAACTCGACCGCTGGGACGGCGCGACGCTCGGTTATTACCGCAAGTCGAAGGTGCGCGTCGCCACGCTGGACGGCGACGTGCTGGCCTGGCTGTACGTGCTCAACGACTATGAAGGCGGGCTGCCGTCTGCCCGTTACCTGGGCATCCTGGCCGATGCCGCTGAGACCGCGGGGGCGCCGGCCGACTACGTAGCCGGCCTGCGCGCTCGGCCGTGCAGCTCAGTCGGCGGCTAGCCGCAGGGAACGGATTGCTGCTCGTCGCCGCCGTGTTCCGGACTCGCCGCGATCCCCAGCACCGACTGACTCATTCCGGGACGCCCACCGCAGCCGGCGTCGTGGCCAGGAAGCTCCCGATACTGGCCCGCAGGCTGGCTGCGTCCAGGCCGTGCGCCGCCTCGTGCTCGGCCGCGCTACCGTACTTGCGCAATTCCTCCCGGCCGACGCCGAGCCCGATCACCCGATGCGGAATGTCCCTCAGCGCCTGCGCCACGAACGACACGGACGTGCCCGCCAGGTAGGGCTCCACCACGACGACGTCGGGCTTGCGCAGGGTGGCCTGCAGCGTCGCCGCGTCAAACGGCCTGATCGTGGCCGCGTAGAGCACGGTCACGTCGAGGTGTGCTGTCGCAGTCAGCACGGCATCGGCCACCGGGCCAACGGCAATGACTGTCCCGGTCTCGCCCGTGCGCAGCACCGTGAACTCGCCGGGCCGGACCTGGATCGGGCTTGCGTTCGCCAGAAGCGACAGCCGGACGTAGACCTGGCCGGATGCGGCGATCGCGTCGCGAAGAAGCAACTCCGCCTCATCAGGGTGACCGGGAACGTGCACGGTCCAGCCGGGCAGCGTGTCAAGCAGCGCGACATCTCCGGGCGCCAGGTGCGTGCGACCGTAGAACGGGTAGTCGTACGATCCGCCGGCACTGACGAGCACTGCGCCGACGCCCTGATGCACGATGTCGAGCTTGATCTGCTCGAACGGCCGCTCCACCAAGAACGGAGCGAACGTGTGTGCCACCGGCCGCAGGCCGGCCAGCGCGAGCCCGCTGGTAACCCCGATCAGCAACTGCTCGCGGATGCCAAGGTTGATCACCCGTTCCGGATGCCGCTCTCGGGCGGGGCCGAACGCGCTCGCCCCTATGTCAGCCGTCACCACGGCCAGGCTCGGGTTCCTGTCCAGCAACTCCGTGGTTACCCGCTCAAATCGCTCACGCATCGTGTCCATTGCTGATGTCCCTCAGTTCCCCGGCTCGATGACGGCAACAACCACGCGGGGCTTGCCTGGGTGCGGCGCCGTAAGCGCGGCTGCCAGCGCCTCGTGGTCGCGGCCGCCGACGCGCGCGGCCGACCAGCCCTCGCGGCTGAATCGCGTTTCGGCTCCGCCGGACCACCCGTACGACGAGCTTGAGTTGTCCACGACGATGACGGTCAGGCGGTCCAGCCCGATCGCCCCGGCAAAAACGATCGCCTCGTGGTTGGAGCCCTCGTCCAGCTCCCCGTCTCCGATGAGCACGAAGACGCGGGCGTTCTCCTGGCCGCGGGCCCGCAGTCCGAGGGCGACACCCACGCCAATCGGCAGCCCGTGCCCGAGCGAGCCGCTAGAAATCTCCACGCCCCTGATCAGGTTCCGGTCCGGGTGGTGTCCAAGAATCGAGTCGAACGTGCCGAACTGCGGCAACTCGTTCAGGTCGATGAGGCCCTTGGCCGCCAGAACTGCGTAGTAGGCCTTGGGTGAGTGGCCCTTGGACAGCAGGAAACGATCACGGTCGTCGTCCTCGGCGGTGTCCGGGCTGACCCGAAGCACCCGGTCGTAGAGCACCCACAGAACGTCAAGGGTGGATGCCGCGGAATGGTCATGCTTCTCGTCGCCGCTCATCGCCGCCATGAGACCCGGCAGGTCGGCGAAGGAGAGTCTCGCGTTGACTGTTGCGTTCGTCATGGCACTAAGGCTGCAACTTTAAGTGCACTCTAAGTCAAGAACGAAAAGCAATAAGCTGAAAGCATGGCCGCTTCCGCCCGCACCGCCGTCCTGACGATCTCGGAACTTTCGGCTCGCAGCGGAGCGGCACCCTCGGCTCTGCGGTTCTACGAGAGCCTCGGCCTGATCAGCGCCAGCCGGACAGCAGGCAATCAGCGTCGTTACGCGCGGCACATGCTGCGCCGGGTCGCCTTCATCCGTGCAGGCCGCCAGCTCGGCCTCGAGTTGCGCGAGATTCAGGCGAGCCTGGACCTGCTGCCCGCCGACCGCGCTCCGACCAAGAAGGAGTGGAGCCGGGCCGCGCGGACGTGGCAGGCCACGATCGACGCGAGGATCGCCGAGCTGCGGCGCATGTCGGACACACTCGACAGCTGCATCGGCTGCGGTTGCCTCTCCCTGCGCAAGTGCGCGCTCTACAACCCCGACGACTGGGCGGCTCGCAACGGTCAAGGCGCCCGGTGGCTGCTCGGCGACGAATCACCGGCCGAGTGCCGGGTGTGATGGCTTCGGCCTCAGTGCAGCTGCAGGACGATGATCAGCGCCGCGACCGGGATGACTATCGCCGCCAGCTGCGTCCAGGACCACCGGCTCGTCAGGACCGCGCTCGGAACCCCGCTCTCCCGAGCACGCACGGCCAGCCTGCCGAGCTCGGCGGCCATCAGCTGAGCCGAGGCCGTCCTGGCCAACTCGGCCGCCTCCGATGGCGCACGGGAGCTTACCTCGACCCGGCGGATGCTGAAGAAGCTGCGCTGCATCTGACTGCGCGCCCGCGACCGCCGACTTGAGTAGAGCGCCCAGCTGTAGATCGTCTTGGTCTTCTTCGGCGCTTGCCGATGACAGACGAACTCGACCGAGTCGCCGAGGAAGATGCCTTCGACCGCACCCCACGGAGCCCGGTGCCTCCGCAGCGGGTTGAAGACGGTAACGCCCTGGTCATCGGACTCGACCCGCGAGTGCAACGTGGTGGCATAGGCGATGCCCGTGACCGCGAGCAGTCCGACGGCGACCTTCAGGACCGTTATGCCGGGATCGACGATGGAGACGTCGATGAAATTGGCCACGGCGAAGGCGACCCATATCCACCAGAGCACCAGCGGGGTGGAGTGGCGGAACACAACCACGCCGCCTTGCTTGGCCTTCCATAGCGGTCGCGGGCCGGCTGCTGCGGCCGGCGTTCCGTACCCAGGCTGCGAGCTTCCGACCGACTGGCCAGATGCCATCGACCCGCCCGCGAAGGCAGGCCTGGCCTGACCGGCCGGCTGGGCCGACCCGAAAGGCTGGGAGGCCGCCGCCCCCGCGGCCGTGGAGTCGGGCAGAGAACTTGCTTCGCGCCGCACAGGCGCGCCGTGCGACGGATCGGGCTCAGATGAGGACACGGGGTGCGCGCTCCAGTCGGCTGGACTCAGGCCGTCAGGCGGACGGCGGGCTCAGGGCCGCCCCGCGGGCGGCATACTCGGGACCGTCGGGCGGACGGCGCTCATATCCGCCCCACGGGCGGCATATTCGGGGCCGTCGGGCGGACGGCGCTCATATCCGCCCCACGGGCGGCATCTCGGGCCGTCGGAGTACGGCGGGCTTAGGACCTCCTCACGGGCGGCACGCTCAACGGCCTCCGCGGGTCAGGGCACCCGCTGACGCCGCCTTGCGCTTCTACTGTATGCGTACCGGGCCGGGCGATGCGCCTACCTAATAAGGGACAAATCATCGCAGCGGCGATGGCTGGGCGCCGTGGGTGCCGGCAGGACGGCACCAACGGCCCCCAGCCACGCGATCGCGCGCCGATTTGCCAGATTTGTCGGCCAGCCAGCTGCTGCACGGGCTTGCACGCAGCCAGATATAACCCCGCTGGCGGAAAGAACGTCTACAAGCCATGGGTAACAGGGCTTACCGACCGGCTCCGGCAATAGCGATAGCCGCGGTCTTGATCGCGGCGTGCGGCACCTCGGCGCCGCGAACGGGCATACCGTCGGCCAGCCAGGTGGCATCGCGCGCGCAAGATCGCAACGGACCGGCCTGCCGCACTTCGCAGCTGCAGCTCACAGCGGGTCCGCGAGTCTCCGAGGCGACAGAGCAGAACACGCTCGTGCTCGTGTTCCGCAACATCTCGGCGGCGGACTGCTACCTGCGTGGCTACCCGGGCATCGCCTTGTATGACGGCACGCGGCGGCTCTCGTTCGCTTACCGGAGGGGCGGGGACCAGATGCTCACCAGCGCCGCACCGGCCCTGGTGCGGTTGGTTCCTCGTGGCTATGCCTATTCGGCCGTGAACA
Organism: Streptosporangiaceae bacterium; assembly: GCA_030040155.1. GTDB lineage: Bacteria > Actinomycetota > Actinomycetes > Streptosporangiales > Streptosporangiaceae > JAJYUU01. The sequence goes on from JASHUG010000392.1 coordinate 25,183, forward strand.
AGAACACCTGCATCAGTTTCACCCGGATCAGCGCTGCTCGGGCCGAGGTGACCCCTCCCGGTCAGCGTGAGCCGCTTGTCCTGACCCTGCCGCTCAATCCGATCCTGGGCTACTGCGGCGCGAGCGAGCCTGGCCACTTAATCGACATCGCGCCGGTTGAGGCGACGCCGGTGGGCGTGCTGGCCGGCCGGTGAGATGCACTCAGGCTAAGACGGCATCGGCGACTCGGTCCCGCGCCTCCGTGACGCCGGGTACCGCTGTGTCCGGGGCAACGGCGCCGCCCGCCATGGCCGTCAGCGCGGTTGCCGCCATCAGCCGGACTCCGACGCCGATGACTCGCTCGTCGACATCGAACACCGCCTGGTGAATATCGAAGTCGACGGCGGAGCCGGGCGTCCGCGTTCCGAGCCTGGCCAGCGCGCCCGGAATGGACTCCAGGTACCAGGCGAAATCCTCGCCGCCCAGGCTCTGGGCAGCCGCGGTCACGGAGTCGGGGCCGAGCACCCGGTCGGCGGCCGCCTCGAACATCGCGGTGCAGAGCGCGTCGTTGACGGTGGGCGGCACGTTCCGCTGGTAAATGATCTCTGGCACCACGCCGTACGAGGTTGCCACCGACTCGAGCAGCGCCTTCACCATCTCCGGCGCCTCGTGCCATGCGGTGTCGTCCAGGCAGCGGATGGTGCCTTCGACGACGCCGTCGTCGGGGATCGCGTTCGCGGCGGACCCGGCGCTGACCCTGCCCCAGACCAGGCTGAGGCTTGAGCGCGGGTCGATCCGCCGTGACAGCGCGGCCGGCAGCTCGGTAATGATCTTGCCGAGGGCGAAAACCAGGTCGGCCGTCAGATGCGGCCGCGCGGTGTGCCCGCCAGGGCCGGTGACCTTCACCGTGATCTTGTCGCACGCCGCGGTGATGGCTCCGGTCCTGGTACCGATCTTGCCCACGTCCAGCCGCGGGTCGCAGTGCACGGCGAAGATCTTGTCCACCGAGGCGATCCCGCCGGCCGCGAGCACGTCGACTGCACCGCCTGGCACCTCTTCCGCTGGCTGGAAGATCAGCCGGACCTTTCCCGGCAGCGCTCCGGCGGCGGCGCTGCGGGCAAGGAACAGGCCGGTGCCGAGCAGGATCGAGGTGTGCACATCATGGCCGCAGGCGTGGCAGGCACCACGGTTGGTGGACCGGTAGGGGACATCCTTCTCGTCTTCGATGGGCAGCGCGTCGATGTCCGCGCGCAAGGCCACGACCGGCTCGTCCGCGGCTCCGGCGCCGATGTCCACGATCAGGCCGGTGCCCTTGGGCAGGATAGAGGGCCGCAGCCCGGCCGCTTCAAGGCGGAGCGCGACTCGTCGCGTTGTCCGGTACTCGTGATAGCCGGTCTCCGGGTGAGCGTGGAGGTCGCGCCGGAAGTCGACGAGCTGGGCCTCATGAGCCGCTAGGAACGCGTCAAGCTCCCCGTCAAGGTCATGCTCGGCCATGCGCTGCCTCCCCGTCGGCAACGGAATACGTGTCGGCGCTCACCCGCACTGGCCCGCCGAGCAGGCCAGCAGCCGAGCGCACGCAGGCAGCGGCGCCGGCCGGCCCGTTGCCCAGAATCGATGGGGCGCCTAGCAGGGTGTCCATGTGGTCCTCGAACTCACTCCAGTCCGCTCGCAAGCCTTGCCGTGCCCAGGGCGAACGCCGCTCAAGACATTCGTTCCCCGGCCCGGTCCCCAAACGCGCCCGCTCCAGAACTGCACCGGCGCCACCGGGCGCCGGGATTATGGCAGGCTGACCGTGATCGCACTCACGCCAGGTACCGGCTTTTGGACCGGAAAAACCTCGCGCGATCACCAATGCCTGGCCTGCTCGCAAGCGACTCAACTGCTGACAAGCCATTACCGCGCTGACTGCGCCTTACGCTTTCCCGCCGCTCGCTGACGAGATCTGCTATCTACTGGCCAGCATCGTACCGCTCCGTTAGCCGATTCGCTGACGTTGCGCGATTGTCGAGCTCCCCCCTTAGTAGACGTCAGCTGGCTCGTAGACACCCCAGACTTCGCGCAGCGCGTCACAGACTTCACCAACAGTAGCCATCGAGCGTAGCGCCTCGCGCAGCGGGTACAGCAAATTGCCATCGCCCTGCGCTACCTGCTTTACCTCGGTCAGCCTGCGGGCGACTTCCGCGTTATCGCGCCGGTCGCGCAACTCGGCCAGTCGTGCCGCCTGCTCGTGCTCGATGGCGGGATCGACCCGCAGCGGCTCGTAAGGCTCATCGTCGGAGCTGGTGTAGGCGTTAACGCCGACCACCTTGCGCTCACCGGAATCGATCTCACGAGCGATGCGATAGGCAGAGCGCTCGATCTCGGCTTTCTGGAAGCCCCGCTCGATCGCCGCGACGGCACCGCCCAGGTCGGCGACCTTTGCCATGAGTTCGCGTGCTCCCGCTTCCACGTCATCGGTCAGGGACTCGATGGCATAAGAACCCGCCAGCGGGTCCACGGTCGCCGTCAGGTCAGTCTCGTTCGCCAGCACTTGCTGGGTCCGTACTGCCAGCGTCGCCGCCTTCTGGCTGGGCAGGCCGATCGCCTCGTCATACGAATTGGTGTGCAGCGACTGCGTGCCGCCGAGGACCGCCGCCAGTGCTTGCAGCGTCACCCGAGTGAGGTTCACTTCCGGCTGCTGTGCCGTCAGCTGGACGCCGGCGGTCTGGGTGTGGAACCGCAGCATCTGCGACTTCGGGTCCCGCGCGCCGAATTCGTCCCGCATGACGTGCGCCCAGATGCGCCGGGCCGCGCGGAACTTGGCCACCTCCTCGAGGAGCGTCGTGCGGGCCACGAAGAAGAACGACAGGCGCGGCGCGAACTCATCCACGGCCAGTCCTGAGCTGATTGCGGTGCGCACGTATTCGCAAGCATTCGCCAGCGTGAACGCGATCTCCTGGACCGGCGACGCTCCGGCCTCGGCCATGTGATATCCGGAAATCGAGATCGTATTCCAGCGCGGAATCTCGGCCCGGCAGTAAGCGAAGGTGTCGGCGACCAGGCGCAATGATGGCTGCGGCGGATAGATGTACGTGCCGCGCGCGATGTATTCCTTCAGGATGTCGTTCTGTATCGTGCCCGAGATCTCGGTTGAGCTAACTCCCTGTTCCTCAGCGACCAGCTGATAGAGCACGAGCAGCAGAGCAGCGGGCGCGTTAATCGTCATCGAGGTAGAGACCTTGCCCAGCGGGATCCCCTGCAGCAGCAGCCGCATGTCTTCGAGCGAGTCGATGGCCACCCCGACCTTGCCCACCTCTCCGCGAGCCTGCGGGGCATCGGAGTCAAAGCCCATCTGGGTCGGCAAGTCGAAGGCCACCGAGAGGCCGGTGGTGCCCGCGTCGATGAGCTGGTGGTACCGCCGGTTCGATTCGACCGCGGTCGAGAATCCCGCGTACTGCCGCATCGTCCAGGGCCGGGTCACGTACATCGTCGGATAAACGCCCCTGGTGAAGGGGAAGGCCCCGGGCTCGCCGAGGTCCCGGACCGGGTCAAGGTTTTGCACGTCCTTGGGCCCGTAAACACCTTCGATCGGCGTACCTGACTCCGATATGCGGCTCATAGAACCAGATTATGGCGTGCGCAAGTAGCGGCCTAGGTGGGGAAAGTCACAGCGCGTGACCTGACCACTGCAGATTCCACATTAGGCTGCACTCCTGCCTGCGGGCAGCCACGCAGTAAACGGCGCCCGCGGGTGAGCACGGCAGAGATTGTGAGACTTCATGAGGCCCAGAACACGGCTAATGGCGGGACTTGCCGCCGCGTCGGCGGCGACCTGCCTCACCGCGGCTCCTGCTTCGGCGGCACTGGCGGCGCGATCGGCCGCCGCCAGCGCAGGCTCAACCAGGCCCGCCCGTGCAGGTTCGGACGTGCAAGGCCGGACGACGGCCGCGCGGCGCGCGGCCACGCCGGTTTCCACCACCGAGGTCGGCGGGCCGCTCATGGCCAGCCACGGCATCGTTGTGAACTATCCGAGCACGTCATCGCCAGCGGTGCCGTCTATTCCCGCATCGGCGTATGTGATTGCCAACGCCAACACTGGCCAGGTGCTGGCGGCCGACGATCCGCACGGCAAGTTCGGGCCGGCCAGCACGATGAAGGTGCTGACCGCGATCACGCTGATCCCCCGGCTCAACCCGAACGCCATGGTGCTGGCGAGCCAGCAGGCCGCCGATACCGAGCCCAATGACGCCGGGCTCATTGCCGGCCGCAAGTACAAGGTCTCCGACCTGTTCACGGCGCTGCTGACCATCTCGGCGAATGACGCCGCGGTCGCCCTCACTCAGGCGACCGGCTCATTCAGCAAGGGAATGGCGCTGATCAATGCCGAAGCTCATCACCTTCAGGCCTACGACGTGGTCGCCAAGCAGCCCAACGGGCTGCCTGCGGCCGGCCAGGTCGAGTCGGCCTACGATGAGGCGCTGATCGCGCGGCAGGCCCTGGCCATACCCGCGTTCATGAAGTACGACGAGACACTCAGCGCGCCGTTCGAGATCAAACCGCATGACTGGGAGACGCTGAACAACCAGAACTGGCTGCTCACTCAGTATCCGGGCGGGATCGGCGGCAAGATCGGCTGGACGATCAGCTCAGAAGCGACCTACATCGGCCTGGCCAGACGGCACGGCGTGACGCTGATCGTAACGATCATGCACTGCACCGCACTGCAGGAGATAACCTCCGCGGTCAAGCTGCTGAACTGGGGATTTGCGATGAACGGCAAGGTCAAGCCGGTTGGCGTGCTCGTCCCGCCGCTGGCCACGGTTACCGCTGCTCATCACGGCAAGGGCGCCAGATCGGTGCCAGCGAGCCTCGCCGCTCAGACGTCCGGCTCGGGCAGCCAGCCCGTCTACGCCATTGCCGGGGGCATTCTCCTCGCAGCCGCCCTGGCCGGTGGCGCCCTGGTCATTGGTCGCCGCAGGCTGGCAGCCGCGCGGCACCGCCAGTTATCCGCCCGGGCGGCACCGCCAGCCGACAGCCGTGCCGCCCGGCATGCCGGCGCGCTTAGCTCGCGCTGGTCCCGGCTCGCGCGGACTCGGTCTCGTCCGCGCTGGAACTCCCGGCGGCGCTCCGCTTGGACCTGACCACCGGTGCCGACAGCCGCAACCGACGCGGCAGGCTGGACAGTCCGCCGCCCGGCCTGGCCTGCGCCGGGACGGACCTTGCCGGGACTGGCTCGGGTGCGCTGGCGGCCGCGAGGTCGCGGGCGGCAACCACGGACAGCCTGCCCATTGCCGCCGCGGCGGCGAACACGATCACGACGCCGAGGCCGATGAAGAAACCAACCTGCTCGAGCACCATGTGCCCGGTCCCGCCGACCGGCGTGCCGACGCTCGGGATCGTCGTCCACTTGCGGGCCAGCAGCCCGCCGAGCGCAAACCAGGCCCCCCCGGCCGCCGCCAGCCACGTCCCGAGCACCGCCACGGGCCGGAACCTGCTGATCAGCATGAGCACACCGCCGATGATGGCGGCGAGGCCGGGCAGTATCTCCAGCCATAGCCGCCCTGACGTGTAGTCCCAGGTCCGGTCCGGTGTGTACGCATAGTGAAAGTACGGACCGACGAAGGGGATCAGCGCACCCCAGATGCCGAGCAGTACGAGCAGTACGCCGCTGAGCGCGCCCTTGCTGCGCGGGATGCGTAGCGTTCCAGTCATTCTCGACAGCTCCCAGCGCAGGCGTTGGGGGAAGTGAAGCCTGCGCGCGCACAGCTACCCGGCAATCGGTTCAATACACACGCCACGGCAGGGAACGAGGCGTTCCCCGCGAAACTCTAATCCTGACGCGGCTAGCTGGCCGGGAGAAATCCGACCTTATCCCGAACCCTGGCGAAAGTCGGCCCGGCGAGCGCGTGTGCTTTCGCAGCTCCGGTTGCGAGCATCCGGTCGAGCTCGGTCTCGTTCGCGAGCAGCTTCTCGGTCCGCTCCCGCACCGGCGCGAGCGCGTCGACCACGATCTCGGCGAGTTCCTTCTTGAACGTGCCGTATCCGGCTCCGGCGTACCGCGTCTCAAGTTCGGCGACGGGCACGCCGGCCAACGCCGAGTAGATCCGCAGCAAGTTGGTCACGCCCGGCTTGGCTTCCTCGTCCGCACGAACCTCGCCATCGGTATCGGTGACCGCACGCATGATCTTCCGGCGCACCGAGCCTGGATCCTCGAGCACGTCGATAATGCCCTGCGGCGCGGAGGCGGACTTGCTCATCTTGATCGACGGGTCCTGCAGGTCGGTGATCTTCGCGACGTCGGGCAGGATGTAGGGCCCGGGCACGACGAAGGTCTGTCCGAACCGGTGGTTGAACCGCTGCGCGAGGTCTCTGGTGAGCTCGAGGTGCTGGCGCTGATCTTCTCCGACCGGCACCTGGTCGGTGTCGTAGAGCAGGATGTCAGCCGCCTGAAGGATCGGGTACGTGAACAGGCCCACGCTGGCGGCCTCGGCACCGCTCTTGGCCGATTTGTCCTTGAACTGCACCATTCGGCTGGCCTCGCCGAAGCCGGTGATGCACGAGAGCACCCAGGCCAGCTCGGCGTGCTCAGGGACGTGGCTCTGCACGAACACGATCGACCGGTCGGGGTCCAGCCCCGCGGCGAATAGCTGAGCCGCGGCAACTCTGGTCCTGCGGCGCAGGTCGGCCGGCTGCTGCGGGACAGTGATCGCGTGCAGGTCCACGACGCAGTACACGGTGTCGTGAGTCTCCTGGAGCGCGACCCACTGACGCAGGGCACCCAGGTAATTGCCAATGTGGAATGAGTCTGCGGTCGGCTGGATGCCGGAGAACACGCGGGGCCTGGACATGCCACCGAAGTCTAGTGGCGGCCGCGGACCCAACCCGGCGGGGTTGTCGGGCCAGTCCGCGCGGCCGGCTGGCCGCCGTGGCTCGTGGCCTGTCCCCCGCGCCTGACGGTTTCGTCAAGCAGGCCGTGCCGGACAGCAAAAGCCGCAGCCTCCAGCCTGGAGTGCACACCGAGCTTGCTCAGTAGCGACTGGACATGGGTCCTGACCGTCGCCGCCGAAACGCCGAGCGAGGCGACGATGGCAGCGGTGTCCTGGCCGTCGACAAGCAGCTCAAGACACTGCCACTCCCTGGACGTCAGATGAGCGGCCAGCCGTAGCGCATCCCGCTGCCGGGCGAGAGGCGGCGCACTGCCGCCTCCGGCCGGCGCCTCGACCACGACCTCGCCCTGCAGGACCCGCTCGATCGTCCGCTGCAGCACCGAGACGCCGCGCGTCTTATGCACGAAGCCTGCCGCACCCGCGCGCATGCCCTGCAAAATCGCGCCGCTGTCGCCGTCGGCCGACAAGATCAGCACCTTCGTGCGCGCGCACGCCGCGGTCAGCTGGGGGATCGCGCCGATGCCATCGCAGGAGTCGCCATCGCCATCTTCCCGAAAGTGATGGTCAATCAGGCATATGTCGGGCTGGTGCCTGCGAACCGCGTCGACGGTGTCCTCAACCGTCGTTGCCGTGGCGACCGCACGACCCGGCGCGGCGAGCACGGTGCGGAGCGCGTCGAGGAACACGGCATGATCGTCACCAATGACCACGTTCGTCACAGGGGATCAGCGCCAGCATCCGGCCCGCCCTGGCCCGCCGCGCAGTCGCGTTCCGCGCAGAAGACCACCCGTGCCCGCGTTCCGCGGCCATCGGCGCGGTCACTGACTTCCAGCCGCCCTCCGACCGCCCCGACGAGCTGCCGCACGACCGACAGGCCCAGGCCGGCCATGCCGCTGGTCGCCTGGCCAATTCCCGGACCGTCGTCGAGAACGTCAATGACGGTGCCGCGGTCCTGCCGCACCCCAATCTGCACGTGTCCTGCCGGTCCTGCCGACCTGGCCGCGTTATCCACCAGGTTGAACAGGACGCGCCAGGCTGCGGTCGCACTGATGCGGACGACTGCGGGCCGCCCCGGCAGTAGCTCGACCTTCGCCTCGTAGGCCAGCTCGGCTAGCTGCGCGGCCTGGCCAGCCAGCTCGCGGACGTCCAGCAGGTCGGGGTCAGCGACCGCAGGGGATGGGCCTTCGGCCGCAAGGTGATCGGTGATCATGTCCATGGCGCGGAAGCTCTCCTGCTTGACCAGCTCGATCCGCCGCCGGGACTTGCCGGGGATGGCTTCGTCGGCTCGAACGGATTCGGCCAGCAGGGACAGAGTCATCAGCTGGTGCCCGAGATCGTGCAGCAGCCCTCTGATATCGCGGGATAGTTCGAGTGCTCGCTGCTGAGGAAGCGTGGGGGTCCGGTCGCCAGACACTGCTGTCATCTTTCCCCTTCCATCACGGATCGCCCTGACGCCCGCCCTCCCCAGGCAGTCCCCAGGACGTGTGGCTCTGGCAGCTACGAGGTAACGCGGTGCATTCGGAGCGAGGGTGCCCGGAGATTGCTGCGGATTTGCCGAGTCCGCACGCCACGCGGAACGCAGGAAACCGGCATATCCGCAGCTACCTCACCTAGCGGATGCCGGAGCGCGTTGGCTGTCCGTTGAGCCTAGCGGGTCACGTTGCTGCGACCACGACTTGGGTGCGATTTACCGACCCAGGCGCGGTTTTCGGCGATGTAAGCAGCAGTCAGGGCGGTGATATGGCGCGGATTCCGTAGTGTCCCCCGTCGGCTGCAGGCCCGCCGACCGTGCGACCGTGACCGCTTCGAGTCGGCTGTGCACGTCGAGCTTGGCGTAAATGTTCTGGGCATGAGTCCGGACGGTGTCGGCCGAGATGTGCAGTTCACGGGCGATCTGCTTGCCCTGGCTGCCTGTCATCATCACCTGCAGGACCTCGCGCTCCCGCGCGCTGAGCGCTCGCAGCGGATTCCCGCCATGCGAGCGACTCGCTTCGGCCCGAAGGTCCCGCATGATCTCACCCAGCATGTCTGGCGGAAACCACGAACAACCGCGCACCACCCCGCGCACGATCGACTCAAACTCAGCCGCATCCTGCTCCTTGGCCACCCATGCGACCGCCCCGGCCCTGGCCGCCGCGACCGCGTGCGCGACATTGCGGTCGGCGCTGAGCACCACTACCCGCGCCTGCGGTGCGGCCGTGGCGATGCGCTCGAGGGCGGTGCCGATCGTCGCCCCGAACGGCTCGGTCTCGATCGCGATCACGTCCGGCCGGACGCTAGTGATGATCGCGGCCAGATTTGGGTCCGTGGCGGCGCAGCGCCCGGCGACCCAGATGTCCGCCGACGCAGCGAGCCGGGACGCCAGCACCTCGGTGATCATCAAGTGATCGTCGGCAAGCAGCAACCGGATGGGACTCATCCCCCCACCTTGCCGGGCTGGGCCGACGGCGACCTCATCCGTTTGCACGAGTACGTTCCGGTATGAAGCGGGCAGATGGCTGCCAACTGCTCGTGCACTCGGCCAGGGCGTACCGGAATTCATGACTTTGCCCGCTAGGCCCCTACGCTCGCGGCGGTGGCGATGCGAGCCCACTGGTCGGTGATGACGCTCTGGATAATCTCGGCCAGGGGTGTCGTGGCGCTGAAGCCAACGAGTTGCCCGGCCAGGGTGCAGTCAGGCACCCGCGCCTGCATGTCCTCATCACCCGAGCCGTAGACATCCAGGTAAGAACTGCGCTCGATGCCGCTCGATGCGCCAGTCGCGGCGATCACCATCCGCGCCAGCTGCGCGATCGACACCTGCCGCGAACTGCCAAGGTTGACGGCCAGGCCACTCGCCTGATCCGACTGGACGAGCCGGACGAGAGCTGGGACGACATCTAGCACGTGGCAGAAGCAACGGATCTGTTCGCCGGTGCCGAACACCGTCAGTGGCCGACCGGTCAGCGCCTGCCGGACGAAGCGCGGGACCACCATGCCGTACCTGCCGCTTTGCCGCGGCCCGACGATGTTGAAGAGACGGACGATCACCGCGCGCAGGCCGCGCTCCCGCACGAAGCTGTCGACGAGGCTCTCGTCGATCGCTTTCGCCTCGGCGTAGGCCCAGCGTGACCCCAACGGAGAGCCGATGACCCGATCATCGTCCTCCTTCAGGCCCACGGTTGTGTTCTTGCCGTAGATCTCGCCGGTCGAGGCGACCAG
>JASHUG010000393.1 GCA_030040155.1 Streptosporangiaceae bacterium
CCGCGGACCGGGCGGGATCTGGATCTCCTCGAAGTCCAGCTTCCTGTTCTTGTCGGCCTCGGCCGCCATCTCCTCATAGCGCTGCAGCCGGGCCCGGCTCTTGGCCTGCCGCGCTCGCGGACTGGACCGCACCCAGTCCAGCTCGTCCTCCAGCCGCTTGCGCCGCTTGGCGTCCTTCTGGCCCTCGATCTTGAGCCAGGCCGCCTTGGTCTCCAGATAGGTCGAGTAGTTGCCCTCATACGGGTAGGCCCGGCCCCGGTCCAGCTCCAGGATCCAGCCCGCGACGTTGTCCAGGAAGTACCGGTCGTGCGTCACGGCCACCACCGTCCCCGGATACTTCTCCAGGTGCTGCTCCAGCCACTGGACGCTCTCAGCGTCCAGGTGGTTGGTCGGCTCATCCAGCAGCAGCAGGTCGGGCTGCGACAGCAACAGCCGGCACAACGCCACCCGGCGCCGCTCACCGCCCGACAACACGCTCACCTCGGCCTCGGGCGGCGGGCAGCGCAACGCGTCCATCGCCTGGTCCAGCTGGCTCTCCAGATCCCAGGCGTCCGTGTGATCCAGCTGCTCCTGCAGCTGGCCCATCTCCGCCAGCAGCTCGTCGGAGTAATCGGTCGCCATCTGCTCGGCGATCTGGTTGTAACGGTCCAGCAGCGCCTTGGTCTCGGCCACGCCCTCCTCGACGTTCCCGAGGACCGTCTTGGAGTCGTCCAGCTGCGGTTCCTGATCAAGGATGCCCACGCTAAATCCGGGCATCAGCCGGGCCTCGCCGTTCGAGGGAAACTCCGTACCGGCCATCATCCGCAGCAGCGTCGACTTACCCGTGCCATTCGGCCCCAGCACGCCGATCTTGGCACCCGGCAAGAACGCCAGCGTCACGTCGTCGAGAATGACCTTGTCGCCGAACGACTTCCGCGCACGATTGAGAGCAAGAATCTGGTTCATGCCGCACGCACCCCTGACCACCAGGTAGGGACCGTTGGCCTTGGCGCGTTTGCGGCGAGCCCCTCCGCCTCTTTTCCAAGATTACCTCGGGCCGCAGGAGGGGTCAGCCCGGCAGCCAGGCACGAGCGCATCCGTAGCGCAGAAGATGACGGGGTCTTGCCCGGCGGCACTCCGCGCTCCGGCAAGAGCATGCCGGCGTGCGCGCGGGGGAAGGTACTGGAAAGAGGCTGGCCTGGACGCAGGCCCACGAGCGTGGCCGTCCTGCTTGAGGTGCTTGGACCTGATGGAGGTCCGCGCACAGTCGACATCGTGTTCCGCGCGATCGTTTCCAGGCGAAGAGCCGGCGACGCCTGGTCAACATGCGGCGGCTGGCCCGCAGCGGCCCGTGCGCGGGTGAGGCCGCGTCAACCGGCGCGGTCGGGAGCGGCTGACATCAAGCCGGGTCAGCTACTGGGGGCGAGAACATGACCAGGCAGTACCTGATCGGGGAGTTGTCGGTCCGGCTCGAGCAGCTCGAGTCGGTCGCGGCGGACGGCGAAGCAGGGGATGTGGCCCGACTGCGTCAAGAGGTAGAGAACGGGGGAACACACGGCCTCGGCCCGGCTGCGGTAGAGGCGATAGAGCTGGCTGATGCCCTGTGCTGGCGCTCGCTCGCACGCGGTGACGTCGCTGCCTTTTGCAGGCAGGCAGGTATCTCGGCCGAGCTGCGCCTGTTCGGCGTGTGCGGCCGGCTGCTCCCGGATGGTTGACGCGCGGATGCCACGCCGATCATGACGGCGAGCGCGGACCGCTGGACTTTTTGCAGCCGGGGGCACATCCACTGGGGTGCGAACGGCGGCGCTGGGCTGCTGCTCCGGTACGCACCGGAACGAGGCGAGCCCGTCTACCTGCTTACCGAGCGGTCGAGGTGGGTCGACGAGGGCGGCACGTACGGCATACCAGGCGGCGCGATCCACGATGGCGAGTCGGTTGAAGCAGCGGCGAGGCGTGAGGCCTCCGAGGAGATCTGGCCCCTGCCGCCGTACCGGGTCACGGGCGTCGACGTGCAGGACTGCAGCGGCGGGTGGCACTTCCACATCGTGCGCGCCGACGTGGATGAGATGTTTGCCGCGTACACGGCCAGCCAGACGGACGCGACCGGGTGGTTCACGCTCGCTGAGATGCCGACGTTGAGATTGCATCCGGGTTTCCGAGAGTGGGTCGAGGACCAGTTGCGCGCTGGTCAGTGAAGCGATGCCGAGCCGCAATCAGGCGCGGTCCTACTCGGGCTGCGAGGGCCGGGCGAGGGACGGCAGGCCGGCCAGCAGCCGGAGGGAATCGGCGTAGGCGCTGGCTTCCTCGGCGGTGATCAGGCCGCGACGCAGTGCTTCCCGCTTGAGGGCATAAGCCCGCATATTCTCTGCTGCCCGCTGAAGTGCAGCCGTCAGCGCGCTGGTCATGGCGCGGCCACTGGGCAGTGGCGGGCATGCCTCCAGGACTAGGGCCAGGTGACGCAGGCACAGCCGTGGCGGCATGCATTCTGGACTCGCGGCAAGCTCGTCGGCTGTCTCGCGCTCGGTTTCAGCCAGCAGCGCGCAGGCGGGGCAGGTTCGCTCGCGTGCTATGGCCGCGACGTGGCGGGCTAGCTCACCGGGATCACGGCTGCACGCATCGGCGTCGCGCAGCGCGCCAGCCAGGTGGCTGGTCAGCCGGGCATTGCCGGCGGAGATGCCAACGGGGGAGGCCAGGTGGCTGTACTGCCAGGTGTGCAGCTCACAGAACCCGCCGGCATCGGCATGCCGGGCCTGGTCGGCTTCACTGGAGGCGAGCAGGAACTGCCGACGGATCAGATAATCAGTCTGCGTCGCCTCCAGGCGGGCGCATATCAGGCATGTTCCGCCGACAGCTGGGGTCTGCGGCTCGGCGTCCAGGCCGGCCGCGGTGCCACTGCCGTCCGGGTTCCAGCTGGCCAGCGATTCGCGGAAGCCGGCGAGCCGTCGGGCGAGATCAGCCAGGACGGCAAGGTCGCCGTCGCGCGGCGGAGCTGACAGATAGCGCTGGAATTGGGCAGCCTCGGCGGAGGCCAGGCGCTGGGCCTGCTCTCCGAGCCGCCGTCCCCAGTCTGCGGCGGCGTACCGAAGAGCAGCCCCGGCGCGCCCGCAGAAGTCCGCCACCGCGTCACCGATGGCAGCGCAGATGGCGCGGCTTGCCGCGTCGGCGGCGCTGGCGCGGTCGCGGTGCCGCTTGCGCCCGGGCAGCGGGTCTGGCACGATCCAGTCGACCTTAGCGACGGCGAGCTGCGGCACGTCCTGACCGGCCCAGCCTGCCGGTGCGCCAGCCAGCGCCGACTGGCCTAGTTTGACGGCGCCGAGCTCTCGCGGGGAGCGCGCCAGGTCCAGGAGAATGCCAATATCGTCAGCCGTCGCTTCGACCAGGGTCTCGCGCAGCTCGGCCGCGCGCTGCTCGAACCAGTCACCCGCAGCCTGCCATCCGGCCAGGCGCAGGGCCTCGAGCGCGCTTGGTACCGGATCGTCAGCGGGTCCGGCCGCGCCGTCTGGCCCAGCTGCGGCGGGCGTCAGCAGTTCGGTGAGCCGGGCACCTCCGGCGGGCAACGCATCGGCAACAAAGGAAGTCGCTTCGGCTTCCGCCGCGCCCGTGATCCGCTCGGCCACGGCGGTCAGCTGATCGTTGAGTTCAGTCACGCGCGACCCGAATCCGGCCAGCACGTCCTCATGCCCGTTGCCGGCGCGGGCAAGCTCCCACGTCTGCAGGTCTCGCTGCTGTCGCGCCACAATCTCGGCCGCCGCGTCCGCGACGTTGCCGAGGGCGACCTGGCCCTGCTCAGCGGTCAGGAACCGGGTTAGCTCCTGGCGTAGCGTCTCGATCCCGCTGTCAGTAACCTGCCGCATGTCCCCGCTCACTGCCCCGTTGAGCGCGAGCAGCGCGGAAACCCCGAACGCGGGCGGCGGGGTGGGCAGGTTGTCGCGCGTCCAGCGCTGCACGTACCCAGTCACCGCCGCTGCGTCGGCGTCGGTGACCAGATCGCGCTTGTTCATGACGACGAAAAGCTTGCCGGCCTGCCCGGCCGCACTGCGCAGGAAATCTGCCTCAGCGCGGGTCAGTGCCGAGTCGAACCCGGTGACGAAGACGATGGCGTCAGCCTGCGGCAGGTAACGCAACGTGGCGGCGGTGTTCGCGGCCACCGCAGACCCCACACCCGGAGTGTCGACGAACTCGAATCCCAGCCGTAGGAGTTCGGCCGGGACTTCCACGTCCACGGTGGCGACCTGCATCCGGGCACGGTCGGCACTCGCCTGGGCCACGAACCGGGCAACTTCCGCAACCGGTACCTCGATCGGCAAGGCGGTCGCGCGGCTGCGGACCAGGGCGCGAGCTTGGGTTCCGTATCGTACGGTGGTGATCACCGATGTCATCGGGAGCGCGCCCATCGGAAGATATGCCGCGCCAAGGAGCGCATTCATCAGCGTCGTCTTGCCGCGGCTGAACTGCCCGATCACGGCGAGCCGGAAGCGTCCGGCAGCCAGCCGGGTCAGCAGCGTCCTGATCTCCTGCTCGCGTTGCTCGTCGCCGTAGGCGCGTGCTATCGGCAGCGCGGCGCGGATCACGTCCGCCAGTTCGAGCCGCCGCTCTTGAAAACCGCTCAGATCGTTCATCTGGCCCATCGTCAGCCCGGCTGCCCCTCTGCCTGGCCGTCCCCGCGTCGCGGGCGCGCTATGCCTCGGCGCACGGCCATCAAAACCGGCAGCGCCGCAAGCTGTACCGCTACCGCGAACGCCGTCACAGCGCCTAGCGAGACGTCGAACAGCAACCCAATCACCACGCTGCCCGCCACCCATGCGGTGCCGTAGGCGCCAGTGAACAGCCCGTAAGCGGACGCGCGCCGCGCCGGTGAGACCATCGGCGCGACCGCGGCAGGGATGATCGATTCCTGGACGCCCATGCTCAAACCCCATAGCGCCACCCCGAACACCGCCGGCCAGACGCCGCCGAGGAAGACCAGCGGCGCATATGCCGCGCCAGCGAGGGTCAGGGGGATCAGCACGCCGATGCCAGCCCGGTCATAGAGCTTGCCGAAGATCAGCGAGCCGGTGCCGCTAACGGCCATCGCGACCGCGTAGAACACCGGCACGATGGGCGCTGCTACAGTGCGGGCCTGCTGGAAATGGAAGGCGATCAGCGGGAAGTCGGCCAGACCCGCTGCCACTAGCGCAGCCCCGGCGAGGTAGATCCAGAACACGCGCGGCAGCCCTGACCCTGTGACCTCGGCCGGGCCCGCAGACAAGTCTTGCGGCCGCGGAAAAAACCGGCGGGCGACCAGCACCAGCGTCAGCGTGATCGCCGCGGGGGCCGCGAGCGCGGCAAACGCCAGCTTGTAGTCGCTATTGCTGAGCGCAAGCACGAGCGCGACAAGCAGGGGACCGAACATCGCGCCGAACTGATCCAGCGCCTCGTGCACACCGAAGCCCCAGCCGTAGCCCATCTCCTTCGCCGCGTGCGACAGCATCGCATCGCGGGGCGGGTTGCGGATAGCCTTGCCTACTCGCTCCGCGATGATCAGCAGCGCCGCGACTTCCCAGTTGCCGGCCAGAGCCAGCAATGGCACAGCTGCCATCTGCACCACGTAGCCGCCGATAGTGATTGGCCAGTACCGGCCGGTCCGGTCCGCGCCGCGGCCGGAGAACAGCCGTAGCCCGTATCCGAGGAACTCGCCCAGGCCGCTGATCACGGCGATCGCCAACGCTCCAGCGCCGAGCGTGCCGAGATACGGGCCGATCACGGACCGGGAGCCCTCGTAGGTGAAGTCGGCGAAGAAGCTCATGACGCCGACGAGCAACACGAACTTCAGGGCCGGCGAGGCGCCGGCAAGACGGTGCCTGGGGCCCGACCTCTCAGGCTGAGCGCCTGCCTGGGTCGGCTCCCTGGGCTGACGTCCGGGCAAGTCATCATCTCCTTCGCCGGGCGAACTGCCCTACGCGCCGAGCCAGCCCGACCAGCGGGCGTGTTTCAAGGGTGATGATTCCCCTGGGGCATGGTCTTCCGCGCGGGACAGGCTCGTGACGTGCCGAATACCGCTCAGGTGGGGGGCGGGGCCTGCCGAGGGTCAGTGGTCTTGCGGTGCCGTCGGGGAAGATAGCGGCCGCGCGAGAATCACGGTCGAACATGGGGCGCGCAGCCTCCTGTCCTGCCTTGGCAGGGACCGTTGGCGACGATCGCAATTGGCGGCGAGCCCCTCCGCCGTATCCGCTTCTGATCATAAATCCGGGTTCGCGTAGGGCGATAGGGTGCGCGCGGCCCGCACTTGCGTGCCGCCTGCCTGCGATCGCCTCAGTGTTGCTTACTAGAACGGGTCAGGGCCAGGAGCTGGAAGCAGCCCGGCCCTCCACCGCCGCATGAACGGCGACCGGCCGCCCGCGGGCCTGCGCGTGATTCCCTGAGCCTCAAGCAGCCTCAATACGGTCTGCGCGGGCTGCCCGGTCAGCAATTCGATGTGCCGCACGCTGAGACCGCAACCCACGTAAAGTTCCTGAGCCAACTCCGCGCTTACCGCGACCGGGGCAGGGAACCGCTCCCAGATCGGACCGCCCGCGGCTTTGCGCGCGACGCTGTGGCGCGCCAGTGCCTGGTCGACGAGAGGATCGGCGTACAGGGCCTCGACTAGCTCGATTTCACGCGGCCCTTGGCTGGGCTCCGGCCCTCCGACGCGGACGGGCAGGCCCTCGTCGTGCGCGGCGCGCAGCACGATCTGCCCGGATACGCCCAGCAGCCTGCCTGTATCCGTGGCGGACAGACCACCGCTGACATACAGGCGGATGAGCGCGTCAGCGGGCACTGCAACACGGTCCTCCCGGTTCAGTCGCCCCCTCGTGCGCATCTGGACGCCGCGCCCGCGCAGCCGGTCGCGCACTGTGCGCTGCGGGATCCCGGTGATCACCGAGATGTCCCCGGAACTGAGGCCGCAGTCGGCGTACAGCTGCTGGATGATCTCGTCGAGCGCAGCCTGGCCTTGGTCAGCCGACCGCCGCCTGCCCGCGCCCCTCGGCTTCACCGGGACGCCCGCCCTGGCCAGCATCCGGCTGATCCGCTGCCGGTTCATTCCGGTCACAGCACCAATGCGGTAGGTGGACAGTCCCTCGCATAGGTACAGGTGGCTGACCAGTTCCGCGAGGTCACTGCCCGACGACTGCGCGCCGCAGGGCATGGCCGTCGCCGAGACCGCATGCAGGCAACTGGCACGGTGATTCGTGGTCATGCCGTCGGCCTCCTGCCGGGAAAGCAGGGACCGTTGGCGGCTGATCCGCGAATCTGACGGCGAGCCCCTCCGCCGTTGGCCCACAGCCTATCCGGGCGGAAGCGTTCCGCTCGCATCGCCGGGTCAGGCAGGACGGGTCAGCGAATTGCTGGCGGTCGTTTGCGGGCGGAGATTGTTTGGCTGCCGGATCATTCGTCGTCGAGCAGCCGGGCGCAGACGCCGAACAAGCGCAATTCGGCGGACACCGCGGCTTGCCGGCAGAACGTCGGCGTGTCGCCTGCAGCCAGGGACTCCCAGCACAGGCTGTCGGCCAGCGCGATGGCTCGCTCAGCTGCCGGCGCGAGGGCGGTCACCGGTCCGCCTTCGACCTCGTACCTGAGGCACGCGACGTCTTTAACGGTGCCGCTCGTGGCGACGGCCTGCAATTGCTCGAGCCGGACCGACAGCTCTCCGATGAGGTACTGCCGGGTCACCGCGGGCCACCGCGTGGCAGCCCGAACGAAGAGCGACCTGTCCGGCCGGCTGCCATCCGGTTAGCGCACGCCTCGACGTCGTCGCTGAGCATCGGAGCTACTGAAGCCACGGCCGTGATCCTCCTGTTCCAAGGACACAGGACCCATCGGCCACAAGGCAATCAAGCTCGGGCACAGCGCGGTGCTCAGGCTTCGGCGGGATCCACCACCGACTAGCTCGCAACTGCTGCCAGCATAGGTCAGGCGCGACCTAGTGTTCACTATGAGCTTAGGACTGACTCACCTGCTAGCTCGGCGGGCTGGCGCCGAAGACGGATCCGTCCAGGAAGGCCGCCGCGGCGCGCCAGGCAGTGGGCTCCGTCGCCGGGGCACCTGCGCGGCGAGCCCACGTGGTGCGTTCAAATTCCTCGGCCAACTCGGCCGCGAGCAGGCCCGCAGTCGCCGCCGCCCCAAGAGCCGCGACCACGGCCGCCCGCTCGTCGACCCCTCGCAATACAATGCAGTGGCGCGCGCAAAGCGGCCTGCTTCGGCGCTCATGCGCCGGCGGCTCCCGCAGCACTCTGGATGCTCGGACGAGTGCCTCGCGCTCCGCTTCGCGGCGCGCGCGGCATACGGGGCAGCCCGTACCCCGGTCCGGCCTACGCCAGGCGGGGCGCCCGCGGATCGAGCCGATACTGGGGCGAGTTCGTGCCATCGTGGCCGCCGCTTGTCCCGTCAGCAGGTCCCGCAGCCCTCGCGTGGGCGCTGCCAGCGCCGCCGCGTCGGCAAGATGTCCGGGGCACAGTACCGCCGCGGCCCGGTCATCCGGACTTTCCCTGACGCGAATCGGGAGCCGGGCAAGGCTGTCGCGTTCTGCAACCACAGCCGCCAGGCATGGGCCGCACGCCGTCGCTACCTGACTGCCGGCGGCCGGAATCGATGCCCGTAGTGCGGTCCTGGCCTGTGCATCCTGTTCGGTACCGGCCAGCCACCCAATCTGGCCAGGCCCGGCGTCGGCCAGGGTCTCACGCATCGTTTCGCTGAGCCACGCGATGACCCGGCGGTGCGCGCGTCCGGAGGCAACGGCCAGATGCGGGATGCATACACCGCCGAGATCGCGGCAGCGTTCCGCGGCCGAACTGTCGTCGAGCCCGTCCAGCAGTGTCTCGAGCGCCCGCCCGGCGGCCGCGTTGTCATGTTCGCAAGCCGGGCACGCCGCGACTGAAGCGATGCCGCCCGCCAGCCGCTCTCGTACCGCCGTCACCACGTACCGGTAAACGACGGTAAGCCGGACCGCGGCGCCCGGCTGGCCAATGAGCCGACGGCTGTGCGCGGCGCACGTTCCCAGCGATCTGCCCAGTGTTGCGAGCAGTCCCGGCTGCGCATGGCCCTCCAGCGCGAACCAGCCGAGGTAGCGATCGCTGGCTTCCGCGGCATACCGGCACACCGGGCACCCCGGTGCGGTCAGCAGGTCGGAGGCGCTGTAGAGGGTAAGGACCGACGGGCCGCGGGGGACCGGAGTTGCGGCCGGCACGTTAGCCGCCCGGCCGTCTCGGCCTCACGGACCGATCCTTGTCAGGTCTGGCGAGAGCAGCTCAAGCAGCCTGCTGCACGGCCATAGTGACCGCCTGCCATCGGTCTGGTCAGTGGTCTCCTCCAGGCTGGCTAGCCAGTCGTCTGGCTGGCCGTGCCATCGCGGACAGCGGTCATGCAGCGGGCACGGGCTGGCCGGCGGATGACCGCGCGCGGAGCACGCTGGACGGCGACCGGACCGGAACCCGCGCAGCGCCCGCCACAGGAGCAGAACCTCGTCTTCGCTGACCCTGGACATGCATCACCCTGACTACGGACTGGTGCAGGGACTGTCAGCGGCGGCTGCCGCGCTCCGGGCGAGCCCCATCGCCACGCAGCAGTGTGGCAACGATGGCATTGCCGGTCAAGGACATGCCTCAGTCCGCTCGTTGACTCACGCCCCTTGCACAAGGTCCTTGTGAGGTAGCGACGAGGCCGTGACAATAGTCACAGGTGATGAGGCTCGCCGTAACCGCGAAGAAAATCGCTGATGGCCTCTGCGCAGTCCCTTGGTTGCCGGGAGTCTGGAGGCCACAGGTGAGCGGCTGTCGGGCGACATTCAATACTCGGGGATGGCTCGAGTGAGGGCCATCGGGCCATTCCGTCGTGTCCTCGCAGGCTTCGACGGCTCGCCGGACGCGGCTGACGCGATCAGGGCGGCTGCGGCGATCGTCGCTCGCGACGGGGGACACGTAGTCGCCCTATCGGTCATCCGCCGCGCCTCGCGAGCCGACGGGGACGGCGACGGGGAGCAGGATGGCGAGGGCCGGAACCTGGCGCAAGTGGCCGAGACCGTGTTCGGGGAGTTGCGCCGCGAACTCCCGGCGGGCAGCGCGGTGCGGATGAGCGCCCAGGTCGTCTATGCCGATCACGACACACCGGCACAGGTCGTGACCCGGTACGCGGCCGAGCACGGATTTGACGTCCTCGTACTCGGTCGCCACGGCGACGGGCGGCGCCGCAAGTCGCGCCTTGGCCAGGTAGCCGACCAGGCCGTGCAGGGCTGCTCGGTGCCCGTGTTGCTGTTGAGCAGCCGGTGAGGAAGCAATCGGCGACGCATCCGGGATGCCGGGTGGTGTGGCAAGCCGAGCTGCAGCTGTCAATATTCGTCCGTGCGGGTGACACGTATGCGGGCCGTCCGCTCCATCACGAGATCATCGACCGGGCACGCCGGGCTGGTCTGCGTGGGGCGACGGCGATACGCGGTCTGCAGGGCTTCGGCGCCTCGGGGAACGTGGGCCGACCTGGGCTGGCTACCCTCACCGGCCGTGAACCGGTGCTGATCGAGGTCACCGACGAGGCCGACAGGGTGCGCGCGTTCTTGCCCACCGTGGAGCAACTAGCCGCCGGCGGGCTGATCACGCTCAAGACGGTGACGGCCAGGCGCGTCGCAACCGACCTGCCGGACATAGCGACTTCCGCGCTGACCTAGCGCTGTGTATCCTGAAGATGATCGCGCGATGAGGCTCGCGTAACGTCGGCTTAGCCCCGGCTGATGGCCTCTACCTGCACGGATTACCCGCCCAGGTGGAGGTCTTTTGCTGTCTGCTGTCCTCGCCCAGGTCCTGCAAAGCCTGGTCGTGCTGCTGGCCGCGCCGCTGTACGCGGGCGTGCTAGCCCGTGCGCAGGCGATCGTCGAGTCCAAGCGCGGTCCGAGCGTCCTGCAGCCCTACCGGGACCTGGCCAAGCTCCTGCGCAAGGGCAGTGCCACCAGCGACCAGGCCTCGTGGGTGTTTGCGATCACGCCGTTCGTCACGTTCGCCTGTTACCTGACGGTGTCGGTCATCGTCCCGGTCATCACTAACACCCCGCTGCCGTTGGCGTTCCTCGCCGACCTGATTGGCGGGGCATTCGTGCTCGCGCTGGCCAGCTTCATGACCTCGCTGGCTGGCCTGGACACGGCGAGTCCCTACGGCGGACTTGGTGCCAGCCGGGCCAGCTGGATCGGCAGCATGGCCGAGCCAGCCCTGATCCTCGTGTTCTTTACCGTGGGCGCGGTGTCTGCATCCGACAACCCGTACCTGATGAACCACGCGATAGCCGCCTCGCCCTATGCGCTGGTGCTTCCTACCCACCTGCTCGGCCTGCTCGCCTTCTTCATGATCGTGCTGGTCGAGAACGGCCGGATCCCGATCGATAGTCAGGGCGGATCGACCGAGATCTCCATGATCGAGGAGAGCCGCGTGCTGGAGTACTCGGGCCGTGGCTACGCGCTGATGAAGTGGGGCAGCTGGATGAAGTTCTTCCTGCTGTCCTCGATCTTCATGAACGTCTTCGTCCTCCCATGGGGGCTCGGCAACGGCGCCGATCTCGCGAGCGCGGTGCTCGCAATCCCGGCGCTGGCCGGAAAGCTGGCACTGTGCGGGCTGGCGATCGTCGTGATCGACACGTCGTTCGCCAAACTCCGCTTCTTCCGGATCGCCGAATTCCTCGGCGCCGCCTTCCTGCTGGCCCTGGTCGGCGTGGCGACGTCCTACGTGATCGGAGCCTGAGCCGTGCCCGGTGCCGATACGACCAGCCTGTCCGCGACCAGCATCGCCGGCGTCCTGCTTGACCTGGCCGGCGTGGTAATCCTGCTGCTCGCGTTTGCGTGCCTGGGCTCGAAGCTCTTCAACCGGTACGTCGCTTACTACGGCGCGCAGTCGGTCGTGCTGTCATTTGCGGCCGGCGTTGCCGCCTACGCGTTTGGCCGCACGGAGCTGTGGATACTCGCCGCGGCCACGCTGATGATCAAGGGCATCGCGATCCCGGTTGCCGCGCGACGGTTGCTGATCCGCCGGCTCGACCTTAAGCGCGACGCCGCGCTGTCGACCGGCCTGTCAACCTCGCTGATCGCCGGCGGCGGCCTGACCGCGTTCGCCTACCTGGTGACCAGGCCGCAGCTCTTGCCGCATGGCCTGGTGGCGGCGGCAGTCGTGCCGCTCTCGACCGCGGTGATCCTGCTGGGCGCCCTGGCCATGGTGGTCCGCCGGCACACGGTCGCCCAGTTGATCGGCTGGCTCATCGTGGAGAACGGTGTGTTCCTCGGCGCGATCACGCTGGTCGCCACCTTCCCGTTCATCGTCGAGGCCGGCATCTTCCTCGACATCGTGGCCGGCGTGCTGATCATGCTTGTGTTCGTCTCCGGCCTGACCCGCCAGCTCGCGAGCGCGAGCGCGTCTGAGCTGAGGGAGCTACAGGGATGACAGTCCTGGCGTACATCATCATCGCGGGCCCGCTGGCCGGCACCGTGACAGCGGCGGGCGGAGCGCGCGGGCGGCATGCCGGGTGGGCTGGCGCGGCGGGCGCGAGCGTGACGCTGGCCGCCGCCGTCTGGCTGCTGGTCGCGCAACTGCACCGCGCGCCAGTGCGCGGTCTCGCCGGCTATCTGTACGTGGACTCGCTCAGCTGCTTCTTCCTGCTCACAGTCTCGGCGGTGACGCTGCTGGCCGCGGTCGGGTCGATCGGCTACCTGTCGGCCGAGGAGGCGGCCGGCCGGCTCACGCGTTTCCAGGTTCGCCTGTACTTCATCTTCTTCGGCCTGTTCGCCGCCCTGATGCTCGGCTCGCTGGAGACCGGCAACCTCGGCCTGCTGTTCGTACTTATCGAAGCCAGCACTCTCGCCAGCGCGGCGCTCGTCGGCCTGGAGGGCAAGGCCAGTTCGCTGGAGGCCGCGTGGAAGTACGTCATCATTAGCTCGCTCGGGGTGACGATAGCCCTGGCGGGCACGCTGTTCCTGTTCTATTCGGCCAGTGCCCTGCACCTTGCGCCTGACCTGCGGCTCACCTGGCCGTTCCTGTTTGCGCACGCCCACGCGCTGGCGCCGGCGAGCCTGCGGCTGGCGTTCCTGCTCGCGGTCGTCGGTTACGGAACGAAGGTCGGCCTCGCGCCGATGCATACCTGGCTGCCGGACGCGCACGCGGAGGCGCCAAGTCCGGCCAGTGCGATGCTCTCCGCCGCGCTGCTGAACACCGGCATGTACGCGATCATCCGGTTCCTCGCGATCGCGAAGGCCGGCCTCGGCCCCGAGTTCCCGCGCGTCGTGCTGCTGGTCTTCGGCTTTCTGTCCGTGATCATCGGCGTGCTCTTCATGGTCCGCCGGGGGAACTTCAAGCGGCTGTTCGCCTACTCCTCGGTGGAGCACATGGGCATCATCGCGGTAGCGCTCGGCTTCGGTGGCGTGCTCGGCCTGTACGGGGCACTCCTGCACACGCTCAATCACGCGATCGCCAAGGCCGTACTGTTCTTGTCCAGCGGCGACATCGTCCAGCGCTCCGGCACCAGGGAGGCAGCAGGCGTGCGCGGCCTGCTGGCCGTTGTGCCGGTGACCGGCGGGGCGCTGCTGCTCGGATCGTTCGCCGTGCTGGGGTCGCCGCCGTTCGGGCTGTTCTTGTCGGAGCTCACCATCGTCAGGGCCGGATTCGCGGGTGCCAGCCCCGCCCTGCCGCTGCTGCTCCTGCTCCTGCTGGCGGTCGCGTTCATCGCGTTCGCCAGAACCACCACGGGAATGGCGACCGGCGAGCCGGCCTCCAGGCTGGCGGCCTCGGGCCGCGCCAGCCCGTACCAGGGCCGGGCAGCCAGCCTGACGGCCGTAGCCCCTGTGACCGTCGGCCTGGCTGCCCTTCTTGTACTCGGCCTGTGGATACCGGCCGGGCTGACCACCGTGATCACGCACTCGATCTCGGTGCTGCGATGACAACGCTGAAACCCGCTACCGCGGGCCTGCTGCCCGCGGTCGTGACGCGTGCGGGCAACGCGGCCGGCCCGGTCGCAGTTACCGAGGTAGCTGCGGCGGAACTGGATGTGGTGACGGCCGAACTGGCCCAGCATCCGGGCGCGCGGCTCGCCGACCTGTTCGCGACCGGCGCCGACCCGGTGATCCTGCGAGTGGTGTGGGCGCTCGACCGCGACCAGCTGTACCTGGTCACTGAGACCGAGGTCGAGGGACCGCGGTACCCGGCGTTGTCGGACATCGCGCCCGCGGCATTCGCTGAGGAGTGCGAGATCTACGAGCAGTTCGGCATCAGGCCGGCCGGCGGCAAGCCGCTGAACCGGGTGGCGATGCCGCCGCAGCCCGACATCAAGCTGCCGACGCTCGGCCATGCCCCGGCCGAGCCTCCGCGGGACGTACACGCTCCGCATCTCGTCGGCGGGCAGGCATTCGAGTTCCCGTTCGGTCCGGTACGCCAGGTCGGCGTCGAGTCGCTGTACTACGGACTGGTGACCAGCGGCGAGGAACTCGTCGACCTGTACCTGTTCACCTGGCACAAGCATCGCGGCGTGGAGTGGCGCGCGCAGGGTCAGACTCCGCGCCAGGCGTTGTTTCACATCGAGCGCGTGGAGGGGCTCGGCGCCATCGGCAACAGCTGTGCCTTCGCCGCCGCCGCGGAGGCAGCGCTGGGCCTGGAGCCTGCGCCGGAGGCCCTGCTCACCAGGGCGATCGCGCTCGAACTGGAGCGGCTGTACAACCACGCGGCGGCCATCGCCGCCCTCTGCCAGGCCTGCGGGCTCGCCGTGGGCCGGGCCGCCGCCGAGATCGCGCTTGAGCAGCTGTTGCGGCTCAACGCCGCGGTTCTCGGGCACCGGTACCTGTTCGGGGTCGTCGAGATCGGCGGCGCGCGCACCGCTCCAGACCTCGGCCGGCTGCGCGCGGGCCTGCCAGCCGCATATGGCGAGTTGCGGCGGGCAGGCGACGCCCTGCTGTCCACGAACTCGCTCCTCGACCGACTCGAGGCCACCGGCACCGTGACCCTGGAGGAGGCACGTCGCCTCGGCCTGGTCGGGCCGGTCGCGCGGGCAAGCGGCATCGCCGCCGACGCCCGCGCCGACCATCCCTCCGGCGCTTACGCGGCGCTCGCTCCCGTTGTCGCCACCCAGACCGCTGGTGATGCGCTGGCGCGCATGCGCGTGATGCTGGCGGAGGCGGCCGAGTCCGTCCGGCTGATCGAGACGCTCGCCGCGGACGCAACGGGCATGCCGGTCGGCACTGCCGCGAAGAACGGCGGGCCCCGGTCCGGCCTTGGCTGGAGCGAGTCGTCTCGTGGCGAGTCCCTGGCCTGGGTCGAGCTGGATGCGGCCGGCCGGATCAGCCGGGCCCGGCTGCGGCCCGCCGCCGTGAGGAACTGGCGCGGGTTCGACGACGCCTGCCGGTCCCAGAACGTGTTCACCGACATTCCGATCATCGAGGCCAGTTTCTGGCTGACCGTCGCCGGGACAGCGCGCTAGCGCGGAGTGATGAGAAGGGAGCCGCCAGCAATGCCGCAGTGGTTCATCCGGGGCCTGCGCCGGGGCGTGGTCACGACTCGGTATCCCGCCAAACCGGATCCGTCCGCACGAGATCTGCCAGGTCCGCCGGCGTTCCGGCCAGGGTCGCTGACCGGGGTGGCGGCCGACGCGCTGGTACAGATCTGCCCGAGCCGGGCGCTCACCAGAATCGGCGATGTCCTCATGTTCGATGTCGGCGCGTGCACGGCCTGCGGGCGATGCCGCGAGCGCGCGCCGAACGCCATGGCGGCCAGCGGCGAGTTCGAGCTGGCCACTGCGGCGAGGCAGGCCCTGATCAAGCGGATCCCGCTGCTCGCCGACAGCGAGGCAAGCGCATGAGCGAGCCGATGGGCCGCGGTGGTGCCTGGACTGAGGAGCGAGGAACGAGCGACGAGGGAAGGCACCATCTTGAGGCGGCCCAGGCGGCGAGCGGGAAACACGGAACGAGCGACGAGGGAAGGCACCGCCTGGAGGCGCCCCAGAGGCGTGCGGGGGACGCAGCGGCCGCGGCGGAGCTGCGCCGCCGCATTGCCAGCCAGTTCGGCCGTAGCCTGCACGTCAGGACGCTGGATACCGGCTCCTGCGCGGCGTGCGAGCAGGAGATCCGGCTGCTCGCGGCGCCGCACTATGACCTGCACCGCCTGGGATTCTTCTTCACCCCGGCGCCGCGGCATGCCGACCTCCTGCTGGTCACCGGGCCGATGCTCAGGGCTTTCGCTGCGGCGGCAGGCAAGACATACGACGCGATGCCTGCGCCCAAGATCGTCGTGGCCACCGGCGCCTGTGCGCTGGGCGGGGTGTACCAGCCTGATGCCTTCTGTTACGGATCGGCCGGCGAGGTGCTCCCGGTCGACGTGTGGATTCCCGGCTGCCCGCCCAGCCCGCTGGCACTGCTGCACGGGCTGCTGGTGGCGGTGGACCGGCTCGCCGAGAGGGTAGCGGGTCTCAGCTTCACCGTCGGCGGCACGTCATGACCGCGCTCCTATTGTTCGGGGTCGCGGTGGCGGCGTGGGCAGCCGCGGCGATCGCCGGCTGCTGGTCCGCCACCGCTGGTGCCGCGATGCGCTGCAGTTGCGCCCTGTCGTCCCTCGGCGGCGCGCTCGTCCTTGCTGGCGGGATCGCCGCGCTGCTGACCGGCGACTCCAGGGTGGTCTCGCCTGGCGGATCGTCCGTGGTCGGATCTCTGCAGCTGCAGGCGACGAGCCTGGCCGGCGTGTTCGCCATGTTGCTCGGCATCGTGGCGGTGGCGATCGGCCTGTACCTGCCTCGTTCCCGCCCGGAACCCTCAGCGGCCACGAACCTGTACCTTGGCGCCTACAATCTCGCGCTGATTGCCAGCATCGCGGTGCTCGCAGCCGCCGGCGTGACGACGTTCCTCGTCGCGTGGGAGTCGATGGCGCTGCTGTGCTATCTGCTGATCCTGTACCGGCCGCGCAGCAGCGAGGTGGCCGCCGGGGCTTTCTGGTTCCTGGCGCTGTCCGAGACCGGGTTCGTGCTGATCGTGGCCGCGTTCGTGATTCTCGCCGCCAAGACCGGATCCCTCTCGCTCGACGTGATCGCCGCTCGGGCGCACCTCGTGCCCGGCGACTGGCGCGACACCGCATACCTGCTCGCGCTGGCCGGCTTCGGATTCAAGGCTGGCCTGGTCCCGCTGCACGTCTGGCTGCCGGCCGCGCACCCGGTCGCGCCGGCCGACGGGTCGGCGTTCTTGTCGGGCCTGATCGTGAAGCTCGGTGTCTATGGAATCGCGCTCTTCGCGTTCCGGCTCCTGCCCGACGGCCCGGCCTGGCGTGGGATCGTCACGATGGGGCTGGGCGCGCTGACCGCCGCCATCGGGATCTTGTACGCGATGGCGGAGCGGGACATCAAGCGTTTCCTGGCGTTCTCGACGATCGAGAACATCGGCATCATCGTGACCGCGTTCGGCGCCGCGATGACCTTCCTTGCTTACGGTCAGCGCGCGCTGTGGGCGTTTCTGCTGCTGGCCGGGCTCTACCACGTGCTCAACCACGGCTGCTATAAGACGCTGCTTTTCCTGGAGGCAGGCGTGACCGAACACGCGACCGGGACCAGGGACATGGACCGGCTCGGCGGGCTGGCGCGAGCCATGCCGCGGTCCGGAGTGATCGCGTTCGTCGGGACGCTGGGCATCGCCGCGCTGCCGCCGCTGAACGGATTCGTCAGCGAGTGGCTGATCTTCCAGGGCCTGTTCCAGGGTTTCCGTACCCACAGCGACCTGGTAGCCATCCTGATCGTGGTCGCCGCCGCCACGCTCGGCCTCACCGGAGGCCTGGCGATCTACGCGTTCGTTCGCGGTTACGGGATCCCCTACCTCGGCATGCCCCGTACCCGGCAGGCCGCAGTGGCGACCGAGGCGGGCCAGCCGGTCGCAGGGCCGGCCCTGCTGGCGATCGCGTGCGTCGCGCTGGCCGTCGGCGCGCCCGTCGTGCTCGTGGGGCTGGCCAGCGCCATCCGCACCGCAACCGGGGTGGCGCTGCGGCCGATCTTGCTGCCGGGAAAGCTGACCGTGATCCCGGCACACACGAACTTCTCCGGCTTCTCGCCGACCTACCTCACGGTGTTCTTGCTCGCGGTTCTGATCGTGCCCGTTCTCATCTACGTGGCCGGTCGGCCGCGGGCCGGCTCGACCGTGGTGCCGGTCTGGGACGGCGGGATGCTCGCGTTCAGGCCGCGCATGCAGTACTCAGCGATGACCTTCTCGGCGCCGACCAGGGTCACCTTCGACGCGCTCTACCGGCCATCGGTATCGGTGCAGCGCGCCTCCGATGATCCGGCCGGCCGGTCCGGACCCGTGCACTATGAGTCGCAGGCCACACCCGTGTTCGAGCGGTATCTGTACGCGCCAGTGGTGGCGGCGGTGGAGTGGCTCGCCGACTTCGTCCGGCCACTGCAGTCCGGCGACGTGAACCTGTACTTGTTGTATGTGTTCGTGGCCGTGCTGGTCGCATACCTGATCGCCGCGCTGTAACGCTTACTGGCCTGCGGTCCTCAGCAACGCCGGCAGCTTGACGCGCAGGATGTCCTCGGCGCGGCTGTACCGGCTCGTGCCAACCCAGAGCTGATAGCGATCCGCGGCCGGGCGACCGCGGCGCCGGGACGGGCGGCCGGTGACCGGCGCGGCGAACGCCGGCACCTTCGCGGCTGCGAGTTCGGCGACCAGCGCCCGGATGATGCCGACGTCGCCGACCGCGAGCGGAGCCCAGCCCGTGTCATCGAGGCCATTGCCCTCACCCCGGCCAGGAAGCCACCACAGACGTCCGAATCGTTCGGGCTGGCGGAGTGGCCGCGACGCCGATGCTGGCATGTGCTGTCCTTCACCGCCGCTGCGGCGGCGTTGGCCCGGCCGGCTGCTCGCCGAGCCACCCGCCGATGCGCTCGTAGATGTCCCGCCCGTAGCTCGTCGGGAGCGGCTCGGCCACGACGAGCTTGAACGTGCGTTGCCCGTCGGCCTGCCGTGGCGCCCGCAGGAACAGGGTCGAGCCGAGCTGCTGGCGGTGGAAGCTGTCGGCGAAGTCGAACTGGTGGGTGACAAAGTAGACCCTGATATCGGCTTCTAGCAGTGCGCTGACGACCTGGCGGCCGATCTCTGATCCCTCGCGCTCGTTTGTCGCCGCGAACGACTCGTTGAACAGGATGAGGCACTGCGGGCCGAGATCGTCGGCGATGGCGCTCATCCGCTTGAGCTCTTCATCCAGGCGCCCGCTGATCATCTCGGCGTCTTCTTCGCGGATGAAGTGGGTGAAGACCTGCCGGCAGACACTGGCGCGCAACGCGCTCGCGGTCACGAACATGCCGCACTGCAGCATCAGCTGGGCCAAGCCGGCGCTGCGCAGGAACGTCGACTTCCCGCCGGAGTTCGCGCCGGTGATGATCACCAGCTTCTTGCCGTCGGCGTCGACGTCGTTTCCGACCACACGATCCGCCCGGAGGGCGAGGCTGGCGTCGCGCAGATCGGTGCAGGAGAACTCCGGTTGGCTGCCCCAGGGTGCCGGGTACGGGAACGTTGTCGGCTGGTCCCTGGCCGTCAGCTGGTCGTGCAGGTTCAGGCAGCTGACGTAGAAGCCGAGTTCGGCCCGGAGCATGGTGAAATAACTGGACACGTGGTCGGCCGACTGGGCGGTCGCGTTGGCGACCAGGTTGATGCCGCGATTGGAGATGTCCTGCAGCGCATGCGCGCCCGCCTCGTCCCGCGGGTGAATGGAAAAGGAATAGACAGAGCGCGGCTCGATCCCGACGCGCTCCTTCCAGCCTCGCCGCGAGCTTCCTGAGCGCAGGACGTAGTTGATTCCGCTGTTGTCCCGGTCCAGCTGCGCGCTGAGGAGCTCGCCGTTGCGGAAGCGCAGCTGCCTGAGATGGTGGCTGAGCGTCTCGAAGTACTCGTCGTCCAGCTCCAGCTGCAGCGTGTGCAGCAGCGTCGTCAGTCCTTCCGAAGCGAACTTGGCCGCGTGTTCGTCGGCGATCTGGCGTAGCTCCCTGAGCCTTACGATCAGCACTTCGAGCTGGCCGACCGCAGCCGACAGGACGGAGGTCGGCTGCTGAGACGAGAAGAAGCCCCAGACCTTGCGCTTGTCCTGGAGCGCGGCCGTGGCGACCCGGTACATCTCGCGGATGACCTGCGGCTCCGCGATGGAGTCGGCAAGGATGTCCTGCCGGAAGCGGATGTCGTCTGGGTCCGTGAGGCTGGCGAGCAGCACCCTGGCCGAGACGTCGAACAGGAACTCATCGCCGGCGGCCATCGCGTCCAGCAGCGTTCGCAGTTCCAGGTCCTGGATCAGGTCGGCGCTATGGGGCGGCAGATCGGCTCCGAAATTGAAGTCCGCCTCCGCGAAGAGCAGGTGGGCCTTCACGATGTCAGCCTGTCCTTCAGCTGCTTGTAGGTGACGCGGTTCTTGTCGGCGATGGCCAGTGCGTAGGCCAGTCCGTCCGCGGGCTTGCGCACCACCTTGTAGGTACGCTCGGCCGGGTTGCCTGGCACGATCGTGCTGGCCATGCTGACCACGGACGGGTCCTGTGATGCCAGCTCATCGACGAACGTGACGTACACGCACAGCAGGTCAAGCTCGATGACCTTCGCCAGCACCTTCTCGCCCAGGAACCTGGCATCACTCAGCGTGGTGGACGTGAAGATCTCGTTCATGATCACGATGCTCTGCGGCGTCGCGGCGAGGAGCGCCTTCTGGATCCGGATGAGGTCGTCTTCCAGCTTTCCGGTGAGGTTGGCGATGTCCTCCTCACGCTCGAAGTGGGTGAAGATCTGGTCGTACCCGGACAGGCGGGCCGCGCTGCCGGGGACGGGGCAGCCGGTACTGGCCAGGTGATGCAGCTGGCCGAAGGTGCGGGCGAAGGTCGTCTTGCCGCCCTGGTTCGGCCCCGTTACGACGATGACGCGCTCGGGGCCGGCCAGCCGGAACTCGTTGGTCACCACGGTCTGGCCGGCGGGGACCAGTTTTGCCGCCAGCGCCAGGTCGAAGGTGTCGCGCGCGAAGACTTCCCTCGCTGCCGGCGTGACCTCGGGGTAGCAGAAGCGGAGGCCGGCCGAGCGCAGCGGCCTGATGTAATCGAGATAGGCCAGGTAGAACTGGAGCTCGCGGTTGAACTGGCTGATCACCGGGTCGCAGAATGCCGCATGCTGCCTGTGATAGCTCGCTAGCGCAGAGAACTCGGCGGGGAAGAGCCTGGCAACTAGTTCCGCGATCTGCGCGCCGACATGAGTCATGCCGGGCCAGGTCCGGTACTGGACCCGGTAGTCCTTGGCGGCGCCCTGCTGGAAGCGCTCGAACGTCTTCTCGATCTCGGCGCTGTAGTCAGGCTCGCCCTCATACCGGCTGACATCGACGCGCGGGCCCCTGATCCGCACCTGGTACATGACCTGGGCGAGGTCGGCCTTGCGGCTGGCGGTGTCCGTGGCCAGCACCGTGAATCCGTCCGAGTTGAGGTAGGCGGTCAGGTAGCCGCGGAACGACAGCAGGCCGGTGGAGGCAATCGGCCGGGCCGTCAGGTCTTTCGTGAATGCTCGCACCGCATCGCAGTAGATCGCCGCGGCGTCGAGAAACCAGCCTTCACGCTGCTGACGCGACGACATCTTGGTCAGCTGGGCTAGGTGGAGGCGAACCTGGCGCATCCGTTCACTGAACTGACCAGCTGCTTCGAAGAGCGCGGCGTCTTCGAGGTCCCGGAACACCTCATGCCGGTACTCGACGGTCTGGACATCTCCGGCCTGGTGATACAGGAGTCTGGCGATAAGATCGCTTTCCTCCCGCTCGCTGGCGACAGCCTCGACGATCTGGCTCACGTTAAGGTCCCGCACGAAGACCTCAGCTGACGGATCGTCCTGAGGCTCGCCCGCACGTACGGAGGTTGTCAGCGTCGGCCACAGGAGGCTGGTGAATTCCGGGTTCGCCTGCGTTGGCTCGGCCAGCACGGGAGGAGTCTGATCTCGCATCGGCTGCTCCCATCGTCGCCGCAAGAGCGATCAACAGGAGCCATCAGCCATCGGTGGCGGTTTCCTCGACGGGCCCCATCGCCAGGTACCACTCTACGGCCCTGGGCCGCTCAGGCGACCCGTGCGCCCCGCAGCAGCTGAGGTACTGGGTTCACGCTGGACGGCGGCCTATCGCCTCGAGGGACGGCGGTCGATCGCGGCCACGATGATGGCCGCGAAGATCACCGAGAGGACGAATCCTGCCAGCAGCGAGTAGCGGTAGTGCAGGCCGATGGCATAACGAGCGACCAGTCCGCCCAGGAACGACCCAGCCAGGCCGACCAATGCCGTCCGGATCAAGCCGATCGGGTTCGGGCCGGGCACGAGCAGGCGCCCCAGGCCGCCGATGATCAGGCCGCCGATTGCCAGCCATATCAGCAGAAGGAGCATGGCTTAGATGCTACCGGCCGCCCGGACCCCGCGAGCCCGCTCAACTCTCCGTATGCGGGCGAGACGGGCCGAATCAGCCGGACAAAACGGGCTCGGCGGTCACGCCGAGCCATACGACGCGGCGACCTGAGCGCTATCTCTAGACTGGCGCCATGCTGAACCTGACCGACGAACAGTCAGCGGCTCTGGCCAGCCGGCTCCAGGATGAGAGCATCGCCTGGATAACTACGGTGACTGGCGATGGCCAGCCGCAGTCATCGCCGGTGTGGTTCTTGTGGGACGACGACAAGTTCCTGATATACGCGCAGCCGCGCTCGTGGAAGATCCGCAATGTACGGGCTAACCCCCTGGTGTCAGTCCATCTCAACAGCGACGACGAAGGCGGCGCGATCGCCACGTTCGAGGGCCGCGCCGAGGTCAGCGAGTCGCACGAGCCGACCCGCCAGGATTCGGCCTACCTGGAGAAGTACCGCGATGGGATCGCGAGCATCGGCATGACAACTGAGCAGTTTGATGCGGAGTACTCGTCTGCGATCCTCATCATCCCGACGCGCGTTCGGGTGTACTGAAAGCTGCTCAGCTGGCGTACGCGCGCAACGCGGCGGCGACTGCTGCGATGGCCTCGGGGTCGGGCCGGTACGGCACATAGAGCGAGATCCTCGTGATCACGTCGCCGAAACGAGCCTGCAGCGCCGCTGCTACTTCGGCGGGACTCCCCGCGACCGCGAATGCGTCGAGTACATCATCGCTGATCAGCGTGCCCATCTCGGCCCAGGCCTGCCGACGGGATAGCGCGTTCAGCTCATCGGCCAGGCCGCCCCACCCGTGCAGTTCCAGCACCGGCCGGTAGGACGGCGTCGACCCGTAGAACGCGATCTGCGCGCGCACGCCGGCCTCGGCAGCCGACCGGGCCTGCGGATCTTCGCCCAGCACGACGAACACCGGCAGGCTCAGCTCGAAGCCGTCGAGGCTGCCGCGGGCTTCGAGCAAGGCGGGCAGCGTTCGTTCCCGCAGGTAGGTCTCTGTAGTGAAACTGTGGCACAACATGCCGTCGGCGGCCCGGCCAGCCACCTTTGTCATGAGCTCCCCGACCGCCGCGAGCAGCACCGGCGGGTTCCCGTGCGGATTCGGGCCCGGGTTAAAGAAGTCCGTCATCAGCGTGTGGTGGTAGAACTGCCCGCGGAACGCCAGTCGCTCGCCGCTAGCCCACGACTGCCAGATAGCGCGGATCGCGGCGATGAACTCCTCCATCCGCGCAGCCGGATGACTCCATGGCATGGAGAACCGGCGTTCGATGTGCGGGCGCACCTGGGATCCGAGCCCGAGCTGGAAGCGGCCGCCAGAGATCAGCTGGATGTCGTTGGCCAGCACCGCCGTGCTCATCGGGTTCCGGGCGAAGGCTACGGCGATGCCGGAGTTCAGCATGATCGTGGATGTTGCCCGGGCGGCCAGGGCGAGCGACGTGAACGCGTCGTGCCGCGTCTCGGGGACGCCGAATCCGTCGTACCCGGCTGCCTCCGCGGCCAGTGCCGCCGCTTCGATCTGCAACGGATCTGCGGCTATCCCCGCTCCGGCATCTACCTGCATCACTCCACCTCCGGCACGGATTCAGGCCGCCTCTCGTCCCGACTGTGGCGCCCGGATAAGCGGCCTGGACGCCCGGCCGCAGAATGTGCCATCCTCCACGGAAACACCCGCAAATCCTCGCAATGAGAGGCTGCCTGATGGTGAAGATCGTAGATCACGGCACCTGGCAGCCTGGGGCGGCGGACGAGGGGCTGCACGTTCCCGGCCAGGAGCAGCTCTGGAACGAGTCGTACTACTTCGACTTCGCGGCGCCCGACGGGTCGATCGGCGGCTACGTCCGGCTCGGGCTGTACCCGAACTGGCAGCGCGCCTGGTACTGGGCCTGCGTAGTGCAACCAGGACGGCCGACGGTCCTGCTTGCCGACAATGCCGCACCGCTGCCGGCACCAGGAACGACCGATGTGGCGACCGCCAGCTATACGGCCAGCCAGTCGATCACGGAGCCATTCGCCATGGCCAGCCTGTCCCTGGACGCGTCGGCCAGCGAACTGCCGGACCCCGCGGCCGCCTACGGCAAGCTCGCGGCGGCGAGGCCCGTTGGGCTCGGCCTCGACCTGGCGTGGACCACCGCCGGCGGCGTGTACCCGTACAAAGACCTCCCCAGGTACGAGATCCCCTGCCGGGTTGAGGGCACGGTCCGGCTGGACGGGCGGGAGATCGGCATCGCGGGCTGGGGCGAGCGGGACCACAGCTGGGGCGAGCGCGACTGGTGGCGGGTCTCCTGGCTATGGACGTCTGGCCGGCTCGAAGACGGCACGTCATTTCACGGCATGCAGGCCAACATCGGGTTCGCGATCCCGTGGCCGTCGTTCGCCACCACTACGGCGGGCCAGCTGAGCCATCTGAACGGGTTCTCCGCCCACACCGAGTTCGGCGACGACGACTTCCCCGTGCAATCCCGGCTGCGCCTGGCCGTGGCGCCGATGACGGTCGTCCCGCTGGCGTTCGCGCCCGTCGTGATGACCTCGCCCGACGGCCGGACCTCGCACTTCCCGCGGGCGATGTGCCGGTTCACGGCCGACGACGGGCGGACCGGGTACGGGTGGACCGAATGGAATCAGCCGCCGGGGTGGGCCGACCACGGCTGGTCCTACCTGGCCGACCCGGATGAGCCAGGGCCGTGACACGCGGCGCCGTGTCAGGCGAGCAGGAACTGACACCCGAATTCCTGACCGGCGCGCTCGCCACCCGCCTGCGCGGCGCCCAGGTGACAGCGGTGCAGACCACGCCAGTCGGCACCGGCCAGGTGTCGGACAGCTGCCGGCTGCGGCTCACCTATGACCGTCCCGTTGACCTTCCCGAGACACTCGTCGCGAAGGTGCCGGCCGCCGATCCGGCCAGCCGCAACGCGGCCAGGGTCTTCCGTACCTACGAGATCGAGGCCAGCTTCTACGGCCAGCTCGCCGCCGGCCTGCCGGTGGCCCTCGCCGCCTGCTACTACGCGGGGTACGACGCCGGGCCAGACGAGTACGTCGTGTTGCTCGAGGATCTCGCGCCTGCCTGCCCCGGTGACCAGCTCGCCGGCATCACCCCTGACCAGGCTGCTAGCGCGATCGACGAGCTTGCCGCGCTGCACGCGGCCGGATGGGGCAGCCAGGCACTGGCCGGACTGCCATGGCTCAACCGCTCGAGCCCGGAGGGCGCGCAGCTCATGACCGCCGCGGTCACGGGCATGTACCCGGGCTTCCGTGACCGCTACGGAACGCGGCTCGAGCCGGAAACCCTGCCGCTGATCGAGGACTTCCTGCCTCGGACGGACGGCTACCTGGCGGCCAGGGACGGTCCGCGGACGATCGTCCACGGTGACTTCCGCGCGGACAACCTGCTGTTCGGTCGCGTCCGGCCGGTCGTGCTCGACTGGCAAACGTGCGGCTTCAGCGCCGGCCTGTCCGACCTGTCGTACTTCCTGGCCTCCAGCCTGCAGGTACCGGACCGGCAGCGGCATGAGGAGGACCTTGTCCGCCGTTATCACGCCGAGCTGACCGGCAGGGGAGTGCGGCTGAGCTGGAACGACTGCTGGAATGACTACCGCCGGTATGCCTTCAGCGGCATCGTCATGGACATCATCGCGGCCATGTTCGTGCAGCAGACCGAGCGCGGCGACGAGATGTTCGCCGCGATGGCCAACCGGCACGCGCGGCACGCCATCGACCTGGACTCCCTCCGGCTTTTGCCGGCGCCCGGCTGACACCGGGCCGACGTACAGTTGCCGCATGCCGCCGGATGCTCGTCACTCCCCGCCGACCCGGCCTCGCGCCAGGCCCGACGTAATCGTCGGTGTGCTGTCGCTGGGCGCACTGGCGTACGCCGTACTGAGCTCGGCGGTGATCCCGGCCCTGCCGGTGATCCAGCGCGGCCTGCATACGAGCGAGACCGGCGTGACCTGGCTGCTCACCGGCTTTCTGCTGTCAGCGTCGGTTGGCACCGCGATCATCGGCAAGCTTGGTGACCTCTACGGGAAACGCCGGATGCTGGTATGGACACTTCTGGTCCTGTCGGCTGGCACCCTGCTGGCCGCCGTTGCCACTTCACTCCCGGTGGTGATCGCCGGCCGGGTCGTCCAGGGCGTGGCGGGCGGCATCTTCCCGCTTGCCTTCTCGATCATGCGCGACGAGTTCCCGCCCGAGAAGATACCCGGCAGCATCGGGCTGATGTCGTCGATCCTCGGCGTGGGTGGTGGCGGCGGCCTGGTCATCGGCGGTCTGATCGCAGAGCACCTGAGCTGGCACTGGCTGTTCTGGGTGCCGCTGATACCCATGTTGGTGGCGGCGGCCTGCACCTGGCGATTCATCCCCGAGTCGCAGATCCGCGCCGCCGGCCGGGTGAACTGGCTCTCCGCTTCGCTGATGAGCACCGGCATGTGCGCGGTCCTCATCGCGATCGCGCAGACGACCGTGTGGGGATGGGGGAGCGCGAAGACGCTGTCGGTCCTGGCCGGAGGCCTGGCCGTCTGCGCGGTCTGGATAACAGCCGAGTTCCGGAGCGCGCACCCGCTGATTGACATGTCCCTCATGGCCGAGCGCGGCGTCTGGGCCACCAACCTCGCCGCGTTCCTGCTCGGCGCGGGCATGTACTCCGCGTTCCTGCTGCTGCCGCAGTTCGCCCAGTTGCCCAGGAATACCGGGTTCGGCTACGGCTCATCGGTGGTGGCGGGCGGCCTGTACTTGCTGCCGTGCGCGCTCGGCATGGGCCTGCTGGGCTCGGTCGCCGGCCGGGTCGAGCGGCGGTTCAGTTCCCGGTTCGCGCTGATCGCCGGCAGCGCCATCAGCGCGGTCGCGTGCGGCTGGCTCGTGCTCGCCAGCCGCCCCGATGACATGCTGATCTGCTCGGCCCTGCTCGGGATCGGGATCGGCCTGGCCTTCGCCGCCCTCGGCAACCTCATCGTGCAGGCGGTACCCACGGACCAGACAGGCGTCGCCAGCGGCATGAACACGGTGGTCAGGACGCTAGGCGGCGCCGTCGGCGGCCAGGTGGCGGCGACTCTGGTCGTGGACCACACGACGCACGCCCTCCCGCGGCTCACGGGCTTCACCGACACGTTCGCGCTGTCGGCCCTGCTGCTTCTCATCTGCGTGCTGGCCGGGCTGGTGGTGCCGTCGAGGCGATGGCCGCAGGTCCCGGCGGCTGCCGACGCGTCAGTTGCGGCATGACCTTCCCAATGGCTTTCAAACCGGGAACTGGGTTGTATAAAAGATTGTCGGCC
>JASHUG010000394.1 GCA_030040155.1 Streptosporangiaceae bacterium
ATCCCTCGGGCCGGCCTCCGCGCCACGGGCATCGGCTGGCCACAGGCTCGGGGTGATCTCGCCCGGACCCGGCGCGGCCTTGCAGGCGGCCGCGCGGGACGAGGCGGCGTTCCGGTAGTAATCCAGCTCGCCGGCGTCCACGCCTTCCGCATCGTCACCCGGCCCGGCCAGCAGCAGCCGGTACTCCGGGGAGCGTGACATCAGTTCCTCGTGCGTGCCCTGGTCGACCAGCTGTCCTTCGTCGAGGACGGCGATCTGGTCGGCCAGCTCCAGCGTGGACCGGCGGTGGGCGATCAGCAGCGTCGTGCGCCCCGCCATCACCTTGCGCAGGGTGGCGTGGATCTGGGCCTCGACCCTGGCGTCGATTGCCGACGTGGCGTCGTCGAGCACGAGGATGGCCGGATCGGTGATCAGCGCCCTGGCCAGGGCGACGCGCTGGCGCTGCCCGCCGGACAGGGTGAGCCCCTGCTCGCCGACCACGGTGTCGTAGCCGTCCGGCAGCCCGAGGATGAACCCCTCGGCCTCGGCGGCACGGGCGGCGGCCTGGATCTGGTCCATTGTTGCGTCCGGCCGGCCATAAGCGATGTTGTTGCGGACCGAGTCGGAGAACAGGAAGCTCTCCTCCAGGACCAGGCCAATCGAAGCCCGGAGCGAGTCAAGGGTCAGGTCCCTGACGTCGTAACCGCCGACTCGGACCGCACCCGAGCGCACGTCGTAGAAGCGGGGGAGCAGCAGCGAGATCGTTGACTTGCCCGAGCCCGAGGTGCCGACAACGGCCAGCGTTTCGCCCGGCCGTACGCGCAGGGACAGCCCGCGCAGCACGGGCTGGGACGGGACGTAGCCGAAGTGGACGTCGTCGAGTTCGACGTCGTGATTGCCCCTGGGCAGGGTGAGCGCGTCCGGCTTCTCGGTGATGACCGGCCGGGAGTCGATGACCTCGTAAACCCGGATTACGCTGGCCCGTACTTCCTGGCCGATCGTGATCAAGTTCGTGAGCGCGCGGACCGGGTTCACCAGCTGCGCGAGGTAGGAAGAGAACGCGAGGAAGGTGCCGAGCGTGATCTCGCCCTTGATCGCCAGCCAGCCGCCGAGAGCTAGGACTCCGACCTGGCCAAGCGCGGGGATCGCACCGAGCGCCGGGCTGAACCTCGCCATCATCCTGTAGGTTCGCACCCTGGCCGCGTACAGCGCCCGGCTGACGCCCTCGAGCCGCTCGATTTCCTGCTCTTCCTGGCCGAATCCCTTGACCACGCGGACGCCCGTCACGGCCCCCTCGACCACGCCCGCGACCGTGCCGGTCTGCTGCTGCGCATCCCAGCTAGCCGGGAACAGCCGCCGCCGGGAGGCGATCGAAAGCGCCAGCAGGGCCGGTCCTACGGCAAGCGAGATCAGCGCGAGCATCGGCGAGAGCCAGAGCATCACCGCGAGCGACAGGAAGAACAGCAGCACGTTTCCCATCAGCATGGGGCTCATCTGCAGCAGGCTCTGGATCATGTTCAGGTCAGTGATGGACCTGGCCACGATCTGGCCGGTTTGCAGCTGGTCCTGGCGGGCACCGTCCAGCTTCGTCAGCGAGCCGAACAGGTCGGTCCGCAGGTCATGCTGCACCTCGAGCGACAGCTGGCCGCCCCGGTACCGGCGCAGGTAGACCGCCACGAAGCTCAGCACCGCCGCGATGACCAGCAGCGCGGCACCGGGCCAGATCGGCTGCTTGTGGGTGAGGATCGCGTCGTCGATGATGTCGCGCTGGATGAGCGGGATGGAGACGGTCACCACCGTGCCCGCGAGCGAGGCGCCGAAGGCGACGATACTCAGCCGCCTGTGCCCCCAGCAGTAGCCGAGGAGCCGCCGCAGCCAGCCCTCACCGTAGCCGGAGCCACGCGGCGCCGGGGCGGGCGAGGCCGTCGCGGCCGCAGCTGAGCCCTGGGCGCCTGGCACCTGCGGGTCGGTTGGGTTGCGCTTGTTTCTGCCCGGCCTCACTGCTGCCCTGCGATGCTGTTGATCGCCGCACCAACCTGGGCCGGCGCCTGAGGCTGCGCCTCAGCCTCGGCCGAGAGTCGCGCCCGCCGCCGCTCGCTCATTGACTCATCAAGCAACTGCAGGTCGGCCAGGATGTCCGCCCGCCTGCCGGTGTGCTCGAGCAGGCTCTCAAACCACTGGGCGTAGGCCTCGTCCGCGCGGGCGACAGCGGCCTGTCCGGCCGGAGTCAGGCGCAGGCGGACGACCCGGCGGTCACCGGGCTCGGCCTCGCGGACGGCAAGACCCGCGGCAACCAGGCTGTCCGCGGTTGAGGTTAGCGTCGGCCGGGCGACCGCGAGTTTCTCGGCCAGCCGCGCGGACCTTTCGCCGCCCTGCCCGATCAGCTTGAGAATGCGGTACTGCTGCGGGCTTACCCCGGCATCGATTCGCTCGAGGACGCGCGAGATCCGCAGCACAGTCAGCACCGCGCTGACCGCCGCGTCCTCTTGTACCTCCGCCGCCACGTCGGCTGGGTTGACCATCCGTAACCCCTTTGATACGGCACACTTATAGTTCGTCAGTCTAACAAATGTCCGCCGACGGCTATTCCGCGGGTACCCGCCCGGCACGAACCCCGCCCTTGGAGGATGATCGCCCGTTGGTGATTATTAGCCCTATGGCGGAATCTCCTTCTCCCATCGACCATGTGCGGGAAGGGCTGCGCGGCGCTGGTTACCTGTCCGACGCGGCCACCGGCACGGTCGTGCACCTGGCCACGGCGCTTGGCAAGCCGGTCCTCATCGAGGGGCCAGCGGGCACGGGCAAGACCCAGCTGGCCAAGAGCGTGGCGCTCATGACCGGCAAGCCGCTGATCAGGCTGCAGTGCTATGAGGGGCTCGATGAGTCGAAGGCGATCTACGAGTGGGACTACCGCCGCCAGCTACTGCAGCTGCAGCTCATTCAGGCCGCCGACATCGAGCACGGGACCGACGCCAGCCTGACCGCGGCCGGGATCTTCG
>JASHUG010000395.1 GCA_030040155.1 Streptosporangiaceae bacterium
TCGGCGACGGAGAACAGGCCGTCGAGAGCTCGGTCCAGGGCGAGCGCCAGCAGCTCTTCCTTGCTATCGACGTGATGGTAGATCGATGACTTGGCGATGCCGAGTCGCCGGGACAGATCCTCCATGCTGGTGCCGTCGTAGCCACGCTCGTTGAACACGGAGACGGCAACGGCAAGCAGCGATTCGAGGTCGTACCCCGGCCGCCCGCGGCGTGGCGCAGATCGCGCACTGGGCGCGCCGCTCGCCTGGCCGGGAGACATGCAAGCACGATAACGCACCGAACGGCCGGTCTGTATATCCGGCGACTGCGGCGCAGAGCGAGAGTTGAACACGATTGCCCTGGGGGAGAGCAGCGCGTTGAAGCGGTGCTCTCCCCGAGGAGGGTTGAACGCCATTACCTTGGCCTGACAGCGAAGCTAGACCGCACGACCAATCCCCGGTAGGGACGAAAACCCCTCGGGGGACGCGGACCCCCTAGGAGCCCCCGCCTAACCGTCGCTTACCGCCGCGCTGGATCCAGCCGCACTGGCCGCCGGCACGAGTTCCAGCACCTGCGGGCGTCCTATTACGGCCAGGAAACGGCTGCGCGCCTCGACCTCTGCCCGCGCGTCGGGGATCCGCACCAGGAACTCCGGTATGGTCCCCGGCGCGAGTGCGCTCGGCGACGGGATCACGCTGGCAAGCGAGCCAATGTCTTGTTTTTGCCGCTGCCGCCCCTCGGCATTCCCGCCCACGAAGGCGAGCAGCGCTGCGGGGTAGACGAAGTATCCCCACCGGCTCGCCGGAGCCAGCGTGAACAGCATGGCCAGAACTACTGCCAGCCGCCGCGCCGCTGCCTTGGCGTCCGCCGGAGGCTTGATGACCAGTGCTGCCCCCGCCGCCAGACTGGCAGCGCAGAAGAGGCCGACCGCGGCCCAGTGGCCCGCAGGTCCGATGACGGCCAGCAGGTGCCCTGGCAACGGGCTGGCCGCTTCGGTCTGGTACTTGGTCATGCCGAGCGGGAACAGCACGGTGTTCTGGAAGAGTGCTGCGGGCGCCGTCAGCGAGGCCGGTGCCGTGGCCGCGACCAGCAGCGCCGTGGTGATTCCGGCTGTTATGACGAATCTCGTTGCTGCCTGGAGGCCATCCCTGACCGCGAGCATCGCGGCGATGATCGGCAGGGCGGGCCAGGCGGTGGCCTTGATGGCGCATGCGCCGCCAAGGGCGATGGCCGCCGTCAGCAGTATTCGCCTTCGCGATGACGCCGCGGTGCACGCGAGCGTCAGGATGAGCAAAGCCACCACAGGCACGTCGGTGAGCCCATCAGTCAATGGCAGGGCGAGCACCGGCGAGCTGAAGGCAAACGCCGTGCTGCGCAGCGCGTGTCCCGGCTTTGTTAGCCGGAAAGCAGCGACGAGGACCGCGGCCGCGGTGATGCCCATCCAGAGCCTGGGGTTACCGACCGCGCCGTGCAGGCCGGCCGCGGCGGGCAGGCCGAAGAGTGCCATCGCAGGCTCGTACGGGTTGTACTGCAATACGTGCGAGATCTGGTCTGCCGGCAGGTACGGGGAGCCGTGGCGCAGCAGCAAGACCGCGGAATTGGCCACGACCTTGAGCGAGCCCTCATCGGCCTTGGACATCTTGGCGCCGAACGTCACTTGCCAGGCCAGCGGGGCTGCTAGCGCGCCGGTTAGAGCGATAAACAACGCGGCCTCAGTGCCTCGCGAACGC
Source organism: Streptosporangiaceae bacterium (assembly GCA_030040155.1). Classification (GTDB taxonomy): domain Bacteria; phylum Actinomycetota; class Actinomycetes; order Streptosporangiales; family Streptosporangiaceae; genus JAJYUU01. The sequence continues at coordinate 1,711 of JASHUG010000395.1, forward strand.
CACAGCCCGGCGGTGACTGCTGCGAGGCCGTAACCGCCCACGGCCCAGACTGCCCAGATCCACTGAACCGGCTGGCCGGACGCGGCGAATACGACGGCAGCGAACGCCGCGAAAGCTGCGTACCAGGCAACGATGCGGCGCTGGTCACTGACAATGGCCGTGCCCGTGGTCGAGGCAACCGCACGCCGTGCCAGTACTGGAACCGCACCGAACCCATTCAGGCGCTCATTGCGCCTCTTCGCGGTGGTAGCGCCGAACCGGGATCGCACCCCGGCAGCCGTGAGGAGCGCGCTGCGAGCGTCAGCGTAGTTGGACGCGTCAGAACCTGGCGGGCTGTGGCGGCTGGGCTGCCACCAGCGGGTGGTCTGAATGGATCTTGCCGACGCTGGATGCACCGCCTGGCGAGCCAAGGTAAGTGAAGAACTCCACGTTCGCCCTGTAGTACGGTCCCAGCTGCGGAGGGATGTCGTCCTGGAAGTAGATCGCGTCTACCGGACAGACTGGCTCGCACGCCCCGCAGTCGACGCACTCGTCGGGGTGGATATACATCATCCGCTCGCCCTCATAGATGCAGTCGACCGGGCACTCCCCGACGCAGGTCTTGTCGAGTAGGTCGATGCAGGCTCCGGTGACGATGTAGGTCACGTAATACTCCTATTCGGGGTGTGCACCCGAGGCCATGTCATGATTTCTCGGGAAGATTTGAGTGATTACTTCGCCGTCGGCAAAACTAGTGCCGCCGGTCAACACCGGGACACCGACGAATACCCCTTGGGGGACCTGCGACCCGGAGGCTCACCGGCCGGGCAGGCGCAGTACCGCACAGAAGGCCCGGCGCACCTGCCACGGTTAACGCCCTAACCCGTTTCCGCACGTCAGGCGCGTTGGCCGTCCGCTTTCGATGAGCCTGCGCGGATGGGCCTGCGCAGTAGTCGTTAGCTGTGCCGCCCGGTGATGGAGTCCCCCGGGGGTTTGCCGTCCCCCGAGGGTTATTGGTCATATCCGGGCCGGGCTGAGCCGCCCTAGTCTGCCGCAGGGTGAGGAACTTGCTGAGCCTTGCCTGCACTGAGACCCGCGCCAGGTCTCAGTGTGTTCCTTCAAACCTGGAGGCAGCCTTGGTCGGTCACCGGGTTGTGCGCCATCCAAGTAGGAACCCGCAGCGCGGGATCCCGCTCATGGTGTGGTGCACGAACCCGGGCTGGCCAGGCCCTCTGCACGGGCGCGCAGCCGACCGGTATGAGGTTGCGGCGAGGATCGCCGGCGACAGCAGCCGACTGGCTGAGGCAATGCACCCGCTCATAGGCCGGAGGCCATGACCTGCACTGGGACGTGCGCGGAGATTCGCCTTGAGGTCGGGGTCTACGTCCTTGGCGCCATCGCGGTCGCTGACCGAAGGGCCGTCGACGCTCACCTGGCGCGCTGTGCCGATTGCGAACCCCGTCCCTCGATGCCTGATGGGCAGGATCGGACGGCTCCGGAGCCAGAGGACGTGGCCGCGGACAGCCACAGCCCCGCCCCTACGCATGCGTCAGCGAGGTTGTCGTGAACGACTCACGGCCTGACGTGTGCCGTAACGGAATGTCGAAGTTCCAGTTCATACGAACGGAGACGATGCAATGCACAACCGATGGTTGATAATCCCTAGTCTCGCAGCCGCGGCGGTCGTACTCGCAGCCTGCGGGAACTCGACGGATCCTACGTCGAGCAATACGGGCGCGCCCGTAACAAATCAGGCCAACACGAGTCAGGCCAACACGACGGCAGCAAACGTCACGATCAAGACGATGCACACGAGCATGGGCACCGTGCTGACCGATTCTGCTGGGCAGACCCTGTACTGGTTCGCCTTGGACACGGCCACGAAGTCGAACTGCAACGGCTCATGCGCCACGTACTGGCCGCCGGTCATAGGCAAGCCCGTTGCTGCGGCCGGCGCGTCGCTGCCGAAGGGATTCGGCACGATCAAGCGCGCGAACGGCCAGACGCAGGCAACCTATGACGGCCATCCGCTCTACACATACTCGGGAGATACAGCACCAGGCCAGGTCAGTGGCAACGGCCTCGACCTCTCTGGCGGTGTTTGGTGGGCGGTAACCCCATCAGGCTCGGACCTCAAGTCGAGCTCGAAGCCAGCGCCCGCCGCGTCTTCCTCCTCGTCGTCTAGTAGCAGCAGCGGCGGCTGGTGACCCTCGGCCAGTGCGACAGTGGTCCGCGGGGAACTGCGGACCTTCTGCCAGTCCTCAGTGCGTGCGGGCACTGCGGACTGCGCGGGTTCCCCGCGCCGCCTTACTCAAGTCCAAGCGATGGCACTCGCGTTCGTAATGGGTCGGCGTCGGCACATAGTGCGCGCGCCTTGACCACAGTCACAGCGACGGAGCCGCCGCCGCCGATCACGCCGGGAGCAGGTCGTCGACCCATCCGGTCTTGACCTGGCGTATCTCCTGGCAGCGCCGTCAACGGCTAGACCCCCCCAAGGGTTTTTCGTCCCCTCAGAGATTTTCGTCCCTGTGCGGAACGCAGCCTGAGGTTCTAGCTTGAGGCGGGTAGGGAGTTTGTTCGATCTCCAGCCTCGCGCCGAGACCAGTCCGGCTTGGCGCGCTAACTCTCGGAGGCCACGTGGTGCCCAAGCACCGGAGGTCTGAAATTGAACCGTTGCTGCCGTCAGCTCGTGTGAACACGGGCGACTACTTGCCCCAGGCAGTTGGGTATGGCCAGGCTGTTGCGACCGCGTGGCCCCCCGGCGAGCACTCGAGGGTGGGGCCCGCGGGCAACGGTTACCCAGTAGCGGGCGGCTACGACGACGCTGGGGCCGAAGCTGACTGGGCAGACCCTGGCGGACAGCCGTGGCAGGAGTGGCAGGACTGGCAAGATTGGGGACCGCCGCCGGCGCTGCACCCCGATCATCCGTCGGCGCCGGTACCGCGGATCCAGTTGCCCGCCGACCAGCTGTCGGCGCCCGTGCCCTGGATGCAGTTCCCGGCCGACCATCCGTCGGCGCCCATGCCGGCCGCTCGGGATCCTGAGTTGCCGCAACGGCGGCCGGGAGGGTCGGCAAGGACCTGGAACCCGTCTCAGGCACCTGGCGCTGGTAACGGCCACCGCAACCGTCGGCTTCACGCTGTCCCTGACGACGCGTCCGCCGTGGATTACGGTGCGGGTGCGCCGCCGACCGACTTCTACCGCCAGCCCGGCCCCGCTCCCCGCGAGGTCAACGGCTACCAGCGTCACGCTGGGTCCGGCTGGCAGGAAACTACCGAGTACCGGCGCGAGACCGTCGGCTACCGGCGGCAAACCGGACGGGGCTGGCAGGAAACAGACGACTATCGCCGCGACACCGGCCCCTATGAACCCGGCCCCCGACCTGAGACCGGGCGTTTCAAGGACTTCCGCTCCTCGACCAGGGACTCGCTTCGGGCGAGCGGCCAGGTTCTCGAAATCCACCACGGCCAGGACCGAGAGTTCGACCGTGTCGCGCCGACCGACGGCCGGGCGGCCCAGATCACGCGAGAGGCGCAGGATTATGCCGCCGCTGTACGCGAGGCTGCGGAACGCGATGCGGCCGCGATAACCCGGCAGGCGACTGATCGGGCCGACGCGATAACGCAGGAAGCGACAAGCCGCGCGGGTTCGATAACGCAGGAGGCGACCGGCCAGGCGGCCGCGATGCGCGAGGCCATGGAGCGGGAGGCGACGGAACTTCGGGCCCGCCTTGACTCCATGACCGGTGAGTTGAGCCGGGTGGCCGCGTACGTCACGCAGAACCTCGCCCCTTCGACGATGCCGGCGACCGCTCCGACGGTCCCGGCCGCCATGCCTGCTCTTCCCGGCACGATGCCGGCTATGCCGGAGACCAGGCCGGCCAGTCCGGCGAGGCCGGACACCGCGCCGGGCACGCGGCCGGCGAGGCCGCAGACCGCGCCGGGCACCCGGCCGCAGACCGCGCCGGGGA
>JASHUG010000396.1 GCA_030040155.1 Streptosporangiaceae bacterium
GTCGCAGGACGGCTCGCCCCTGTGCCTACCCAGCCGGCCTACGCCGCTTCCAAGCACGCCCTCTGTGCATTCACCGACTCGCTCGCCGCCGAATGCACGCCATTCGGGATAAGCACCTACTGCATCGAACCCGGCTTCTTCAGCACCGCCATCATGGACAAGGACACCATCTGCCCGCTCGACGACACTGACCCCTATAAACCCCTGTCCAACTCGATCTGGCAGTTCTTCCGTGACAGCGTCGCAGCCGCCCCGCCGCCCGACGCTGTCGCCGAACTCGTCCTTGCCGCCATCGACGGCACGATCCAACCGGGCTTCCACTACCCCGTCGGCATGCCCGGACTAGGTCCGACCGCAAGCTCAGCCCGTCAACCACCATGAACAGCCCGGCGCTCGCCTTTTTCGTGCTCATCCCTCAGATGCGCTTTCGGGTATGCCGCCGTAGCGGACCGTCAGGATCTGCCCGTGGAGCGGGTTATCGATGTCGGCCGGCTGAAGGATGCAGCTGGGAGCCTGCTGGCAGCTGCCTGAGGGCACGCTTTCCCGCCGGTGAAATGACACCTTCACGGTTAGCGGGTCAGCACCAACTCAGCGCGAAATCGGGAACTGACGGGAACCGACCAGGAATAACGGGCAAACGGCCATCGCCCAAACCCGAGTTCACAGGCCCATCCAAGATCCGCGCCAGCGCCATGACCTGCGGTTATTACCCACCTCAAGCCCGGTGACGGCCCTTCCGATGATCCTGCGCTGGATCTCCGACGTGCCCTCGAAAATCGTGAAGCTCATCGAGGTACGCGCAGTTTCCGCAGCCGGACGCCCTGTCAGCTTGTCAGGACCAACTCAGCACAGGAACCAATCGCGTGAGACTGCCAATGTCTAGCTCCTGGTCCAGGGCTCGGCGAGCAGACGCCTGTTAATCGATCAGTTCGAAGTCGACATCGAGCGCGCGATAGGTGTCGGCGGCGCGGCGATCCCGGGTGGCGAGTGTGATGGCGTGCTCGGCTGCGGTGGCTCCGACGAGGGCGTCGTAAACCGCGCCGCCGGCGATGCCCAGGGAGGCCAGCCTCCCGTGGAGCCGCCTGGCTCCATCGGAGCTGAGAAACCGGGAGTCCGGGAAGTTGTGCGCGAGCAGCCGCGCAACGGCGGCCGGCGTGCGGCGGTTCGGCGGCGGCAGCCGAGTCAGTACAGAGAAAGTCTCGAATGCCGCGTGACCGCTGAGGCCGCAGCGGCGCCGGCCGATCGCCTTCCTGGTGGCCCGATGGTGTTCGTGCCCGGCGGCCGCGAGCGCGACGGCGACACTTGTGTCAATCAGGAGATCTGGCTGGTCATCGCTGGTCGGCATCCCGCAACGTCCTTACCAGCTCGTCGCTGACCATGACGTCGGTCGCCGGGATGACGAGGAGCCCGTCTTCGTCGTCCAGCAGGTCGTCAGCTATGGGCTCTATGTGCAGGCCAGCTCCGTCAGCGGACACCTCGACCTCGCCGGGCACCAGGCCCACGATGTCACGCAGTGCCTTAGGGATAACCAAACGCCCTGCCTGATCTATGGTTGCACGCATACCATAACTCTACCATGATCGGGTCAGGGCTGGTCGCCCACGAGGGCCATCGCGCGCGTCTCGGGAACTCCAAGCATCAGAAGGCTCGTGATCGTCGCTGCTCGGGCGCCTGGGGTCCCGTTCGACAGGTCGCTGTCCGCGATGGCGAACACGACGCCGTAGGCAACCTGGCTCAGAATGCCCGCTGGCACGTGCTGTGCGAACACGCCGCTGTCCTGGCCCCGTTTCACGAGGTCGGCGAGGAGCTCATCGACTGGCCCGAGCAGGCCGTGGATCGCCTCGCCGTACTCGCCACGGCGCAGCGCCAACAGCACTCGGTACCGGTGCGCCACCGGCCAGAGGCGGGCGATGAATTCGACCCACGTCGCGTCGGCTGCTGCGTCGCCGGCGCTGACTTGAGTGAGCACGGCTGTCACCTCGGTGACGGCCTGTTCCGCGAGGGTCTGAACCAGGTCGAGGCGCGAGGGGAAATAACCATAGACCGTGCGACGGACGACGCCGGCCGCGGAGGCGATGTCACCCATTCCGGCGTCGGGGTTCTCTCCCAGCACATCGAGGGCGACGTCGAGGATGCGTTCGCGTGTCTCGTTCATCGAGCGCACGCGGGAGGACTCGGTGGGCACGACCCCCATCATTGCACATCAGTGTGCAACGAAGTAGACTGCACAGCAGTGTGCAACGGAGACTTGCGCTGTGCTTGAGGCTCAGGAGAAAGAGAGAGGGCAATGACCGCACCGCCACCGCCGGCCTCGGCCCTCATCCGCCCGTTCACCGTCTCGATCTCCGACTCGGAGATCGACGACGTGAAGCAGCGACTGGCCAAAACTCGATGGCCGGATCCGGAAACGGTGGGCGACTGGTCGCAGGGGGTTCGCGTAGAGAACGCTAGATCTCTGGTCGAGTACTGGGAGCGCGGCTACGACTGGCGGCGCTTCGAGTCCGATCTCAATCGCTTCCCCCAATTCCTGACCGAGATGGATGGGCTGGACATCCATTTCATCCACGTCAGGTCCAAGAATCCCAACGCGATGCCGCTGATACTCACGCACGGATGGCCGGGCTCGATCGTCGAGTTCCTGAAGCTGATCGGCCCGCTGACCGATCCGGTGTCGTTCGGAGCGGACGCCGCTGATTCATTCGACGTCGTCGTCCCGTCGCTCCCCGGGTTCGGGTTCTCCCAGAAGCCCACGCAGACCGGGTGGACTGTATCGCGCATCGCAAGCGCGTGGGTGGAGCTGATGAGGCGCCTCGGCTACGCCAGATGGGCCGCGCAAGGCGGCGATTGGGGTGCCGTCGTCAGCACCGCCCTCGGGGCCATGCAACCTGAGGGGCTTCTCGGAATTCATCTGAACACCCAGTACGCCTTTCCAGCCCAGATACCCGACACCTTGTCACCCGAACAGCGCTACGCCGTGCAGACGCTCGCCCTCTACACCGGCGATCTCGGCGGGGCGAACCACCTTCAGGGCACGAAGCCGGAGACTGTCGGATTCGCCCTGTCGGACTCTCCCGCTGGTCAGGCAGCCTGGATCTACGACAAGTTCCAGTCCAAGACCGACAACCACGGGCTCGCCGAAGACGCCCTCAGCAGGGACGACATGCTCGACGCGATATCCCTCTACTGGCTCACCAACAGCGCAGCGTCGTCCGGCCGCATCTACTGGGAGAACAAATCGGCCACTTTCGCCGGCCCGAAGCTGACGCTTCCGGTCGCGGTGACCGTCTTCCCGAAGGACATCCCACGCCTACCACGATGCTGGATCGAAGACACCTACAGCAATCTGATCCACTACAGCGAGGCCGACAAGGGCGGGCATTTCGCCGCCTTGGAACAGCCCGAGATTCTGGTCAGCGAAATCCGCACCGGCCTGCGCACCCTTCGTTCCTGACGCCAACCCGCGAGCTCAGGACCGCACGCGTATCACTCGGGCTTCACTAAACCGACCAAAGGCGCCGCGCGGGCAGCATGCCTTAGCCAGGGCGTGACGCAGAACTGTGCGCGATGTCCAGCTGGCTCGGCCAGGCCTTTCCGCGGGCCCCGCCTGGTAGGAAGGGGCCGCCACGGACCCTAGGGAAGCACTCGTCTAAATCGCATCACGTGCCCACACCGGACAAGATCTCGGGCTGCGGCTGTAGTTCCAGCGCGGTCGTTGCCGGCATCGGAGCCAGTACTGCAGGCCGTGGAATCCCTCGCCCTTGCAGGCCTCCCGGCCTATGAGCGATGCCACCCTAGCGGTTAGGGCACAGCACCAACTCAGCACGCTATCGGGAACTGACGGGAATCAACCAGGAATAACGGGCAAACGGCCGACCGTCAGAAACTCGAGTCCACGGACCGTTTCAAGATCCGCACCAGCGCCATGACCTGCGGTTATTACCGCACGTCAAGCCCGGTGACGGCCCTTCGGATGATCATGCGCACTGATCAGCAGCCACCCGGCGCTGAGCTGTCGGGCCAGATGTGCCGGGCTGTAACGCCCCGCCGGCAGGCCTGAGCAGCGCTGCGGCCCGTCGGGCGCCAAGCGCCGTCGCCTTCGCCGCTGAGCAGTCGCGGCAGCCCTGCGTTTCGGGTCGGAAAACCGTTTGAGCCTTCCTTCCGCGCTCCCGTAGGTTGGCTGCGACCCGTCCAGTGAGGACAGAGGACAACGGCGTAACCATGCCTGCTCTGTAGACCTGACACCTTCTTCCGCTCACCTGTAGCCGACCCTCTCGTCGGCTCTGCCGGCCTGCCCGTGTGCGCCCGGTCATGCAGCGTCTGAGGCCGCGCGTAACCGGCCTCGTGTCAGGTCTAGAGAGCTCATGTCTTCACAACCTCATACCGTGCTGCCCTGGGTAGTTCGCCGGACCAGGCTGCCTCTGGTGTCGCTGCGGTGCGTGGACTGCCGCTCGGAGTCGGCCACCGCCGGAGAGGGCAGGCTCCGTGTCAACGCCAACGGCAAGCTGCTGGACGTGTGGCTGCTAGTCCGCTGCGTGTCCTGCGATCGGACGAGCAAGCTCACCGTGCACGAGCGAGCACCGGTCAGATCCTTCGATCCGGCCGAGCTCCACGGCTATCACGTCAACGATCCGGATCTGGTGGCCGCCAGGCTGCTGGATCCGTGGCTCGCCCGGCGCAACCGCTTCACCCTGGACTGGACGGGGGCATGGCGGCTGGACATCCCGTCGGTATGGAGCGTCGAGGCGTGGCCGGTCCAGGTGGAGGTCGTCTTCAAGGATCCTGTCCCGGTGCGCCCGGAACGGCTCATCGCGAAGGGGCTCGGCGTCAGCAGGAACGAGGTGCTGCGCCGGATCAGGTGCGACATTCCGCTACGCCGTCCGACGAGCGCTGGATTCACATTTACCGTGATGGCCGGGGACTAGCGGGGACGTAGCCGCGGCGGGCTCCTCGAATACTTGAGCGTGGCTCAGGCTCGATCAGTTGGTGGGCTGTTCCGCGCGCCGCCCTCCTGGGAGGTCGGCGCCGTGCATCAGGGCGTCGATCGCGGTCTGGGCGCGGTTCATCTGCGCCCTCTCGGTATGTGGCTTGCGCTTGATCTCTCGGAGTAGCGCGCCACCATCGCTGGCGAACTCGGTCAGGTCGGCTATCCGCAGGCAGTTGGTCAGGTCATGGTGCAGGGCAAAGTGGCCGTCGGACTCCCACAAATGCTGGATCGTCCCGAGCTCGTAGGGCAGACCGACCTTGCCGTACATCGGCCCGGCGAAGTCGTTCCGGGAGAGCGTCTGAATGACCTGCCGGTTGTAACCGAAGCAGCGCCAGGCGAATCCGTCGCCGACCGTTCGCAGCTGCCTGGCCAGCCGTTCGTAGACGTAGGCTTCCAGCTCCCAGCTCGCCTTTTGGGACGGATCCCCGCTGTTCGGCGGCAGTGGAGCGTCCTGCGGAGCCCCTCGACCGCGCTGCAGCCGCTTGATCATCCGGGAGCATTGCCCTCGGCGTTCCTCGACCTGATAGAGCAAACCGAAGAGCACAGGCTGAAACTCGTAGAAGTCGGCAGGCTGCTCCAAGGCCCGCAGCCGCTCGATCAACTCCACGATGCGGTCGAAGACAGCCCGCTGCGCGGGGTGAGCCAGCGCCATGACCAGCGGTTATTACCGCACGTCAAGCCC
>JASHUG010000397.1 GCA_030040155.1 Streptosporangiaceae bacterium
CGCAGCAGGACCAGCTTGCTGCCGGGCACCTGCATGGAGCGCATGCATCAAAAGGACCCCCTTTCCCGCCTCTCTGGACGGGGCTTAAAGGACGTCTGTCTGCACAACCGTACCAGCCGCAGCATGCGACCCGGCGGGACCTTGCCGGCGTGGCGGCCAGGGCCTGCTGCCCGGGCCGCGGCGCAGAGCCTGGAGCGGCTTGATCGCAGCCGCGGCGAACAGCCGGCCGGCGGCAGCGCTACAGAATGTCAACACTCTACAACTATTAGTTATCAGTGATATGTGTCACAATCTGCTACATTTGAGCGGGTGGGCGCGAACCGGCAAGCGGGCTCGCCGACGGGCGCGCCGCGCTAGATCGCCGGCGGTATCGGGATTTCTGCGCCCGCGCGGTAACTCTGGCCTGACTACACTGGCTTGCGGTGACGCGCGCAGGTTCATCCGCTTTTTGCTAATCGGCTTGACCTTGCGCTCTGCGGGGCTTACCGTCACTGTCCGTAACCGTTACTTTCAGCTATCACCAGGCCAGGGGGCCGTAACTATGGCATCGGATTACGCCAAGACCCTCGGCGCGCGGTTGCGCGCCATCCGGACCCAGCAGGGACTGTCGCTCCACGGCGTGGAGGAGAAGTCCCGCGGCCGGTGGAAGGCAGTTGTCGTTGGCTCTTACGAGCGCGGCGACCGGTCCGTGACGGTCCAGAAGCTCGCCGAGCTTGCCGAGTTCTACGGCGTGCCGGTTTCTGAGCTGCTGCCCGGCGATGTGCTGCCGACGATCATGACGCCCGCCCCGAAGCTCGTCATCGACCTGGAACGGATGGCCCAGCTTCCCAAGGACAAGACCGGCCCGCTCTCCCGCTATGTTGCGACGATTCAGAGCCAGCGCGGCGATTACAACGGCCGGGTGCTGTCCATCCGGCAGGAAGACCTCAGGTCCCTTGCTGTCATCTACGACAAGACCCCGGCCGACCTGACCGAGGAGCTGATCAGCTGGGGCATTCTCGATTCCGAAGCTCGCGGGGCAATCGACGCGTACTGACAAACGCGAAAGCCGACCCAGCGATGTCATGCTGGGTCGGCTTTCTGCGCGTATCGGCGAATGCCCGAACGCCGCTTAGCCCGCATTGGGCAACGGCAGCAGCTGCTGCCCGGCGCTGATGCCGAGTGCCCCTTCCGCCAGCGACACGAAGGTCCCCGCGTCCCTTAGCAAGTCGTCCGCCTCCCTGGCCGACACAGCCTGTGGTAGCCCGGCCTCAGCGGCGGCGCGCTTGGCCGCGCCAGCGGCGAAGAATGCTGCCCACTCGCGCAGCGCGGGCTCGACCTTCGGCAGCAACTCCCACACGCTCTGCGGCCGCCTCCGGCGCGTGCCGGGCGGCTCCGCATTCGCAGCCACGACGGCCGCGGCAGCCCGCAGCGCGGCCAGGTGCGCAGCGACGTAGCGGGCACCGGCTGCCGGCTCGTCCTCGGCCGCGGCCAGGCCGTGCCTGGCCGACTCGACCAGCGCGAGCGCCGATGGCGCCACCCGGCAGTGCCGCTGGCTCCCCGGCCGTACCTCAACTATCGCGCTCATAGCGTGCCTCGCTCATGCATTCCTCCCTGGGAGGTCGGCCGGGCGGGGCGCTTCCCCACGCCTCACCCGGCCGATCCAGCAACCGAGGGGGCCCGGCTGCAGACTCGCACGTACTCATTCGAACATGTATTCGTGAGCGTGTCCAGCTGTTTGTATCTGCTTTCGAACTTACAAGGAGGGTCTGACATTCTCGGCCGCGCCGTTCGCGACCGCCGTTGCTGGCTGGCATTCCGGCGCGTTTGACCGGCCGTTCCTGACCACATCGGCCAGGGCCACGCCTCGTTCCCCTCGGACGCACCTGCACGCCTACCCGAGCGGGCCCGGCTACGCTGGCCGGGTGCCGACGGCAGTGAGCGTCACCGAGCTAGGGCGACCTGCATTTCTGGCCAACATCGACGTGCAGCTCGAGATCTACGCGGCGGCGATGGAGGCCAATCCGGACGAGGTTCCGAGCAGGCGAGCCATCATGGAGCGCCATTCAGGAAATCCCGGCCTGCGCTCGCTGGCCGCGATCGAAGACGGCACCGGCCGGATCGTCGGGTTCGCTTACGGCTTCCGTGGCGTTCCCGGACAGTGGTGGCATGACGTCGTCTGGTCTGGGATCGTTGCCACAGCCGGCCAGGCCTCGGCGGAGGCCTGGCTGGCCAGCGCCCTGGAGATCGCCGAGGTCCACGTCCACCCCGAGTTTCAGCAGCGGGGCATCGGGCGGCAGATGATACTGATGCTGACGGCCAACCGGACCGAGAGCACCGCGGTGCTGTCGACGCGCGACGCGAAGACCCCAGCCAGGCACCTGTACCGCCAGCTGGGCTTTGCCGACCTGCTGACCAGGTTCCAGTTTCCCGGCGGTGGACCGCCCTACGCGGTCATGGGCGCGCCGCTGCCGCTGTCAGGCGCGGCGGGCAAGCCGGCCTAGCCGCGCGCGGCGCCGCCCCCCGATGCAGCCGGGCTAGCCCTGCGCGGCACGGTTTGCCAGGCCGAGCACCTGATAGATCTCCCGCGTTGCCCGCGACCCGTTCAGCGTGTAGAAGTGCAGGCCGGGAACGCCCTCGGCGAGCAGTCGCTCGCACATGGCCGCCGCGTACTCAACGCCGATCTTGCGCACGGCCGACTTGTCGTCGGCGTGCCGGCGCAGGTCATCGGCGAGCGCCTCGGGAAACTTGCACCCGGACAGCAACACCGCCCGCTCGATCCCCGGCACGCTGATGATCGGCATGATCCCCGGAATTATCGGAACGAGGTAGCCCCGTGCCGACACGTCGTCGCGCAACCGCAGGTAGTCCTCCGGATAGAAAAACATCTGCGTGATGGCGAAATCGGCGCCCGCCCGGCACTTGCGCACGAAAAAGTCGACATCTGACTCACGGCTCGGAGAGCGCATGTGACCCTCGGGGAACGCGGCGACTCCGACGCAAAAGTCACCCGATGCCCGGACTAGCCGGACAAGCTCCTCGGCGTAGGTCAGGCCTTCCGGATGCGGGTGCCACTCGGCGGCCGGGTCGCCAGGCGGGTCGCCGCGCAGGGCGAGCACGTTGCGCACGCCGACCGCCGCGTACGAGCCGATCACGTGCCGCAGTTCGGCCACCGAGTGGTTCACCGCAGTCAGGTGGCCCATCGGGGTCAGCGTCGTCTCCTCGGCGATCCTCCCGGTCACCCGGACGGTGCGGTCCCTGGTCGAGCCGCCAGCCCCGTAGGTCACCGACACGAACGTCGGCCGCAGCGGCTCGAGCTGGCGGATCGCCAGCCACAGGCGCTGTTCCTCGGCCTCGGTCTTGGGCGGCATGAACTCGAACGAGAACGACTGGCGACCGTCCGCCAGGAGGTCTCGGATCGCGGGAGCGTTGCGGACCGGCATGCGGACAAGAGTATCTGCAGCTAGGTCGGCGCCCGGCGGTCCGCTGACCCCCCGGCCGGGTTTACCCTCGCCAGCATGGCAACTGACCCAGCCAGGCTCGGCCCGATCCGGGCCGAGGTGGCGGCCGCGCTTGAGGGGTTCCTGCGCGGCCAGTACGACGTGCTGGCGGCCATCGGCGATGACCTGCTGCCCTGGCTCAGGGTCATGGGCGAGCTCCTGTCGGGCGGGAAGCGGCTGCGACCCGCGTTCTGCTACTGGGGCTGGCGGGCAGCCGGCGGCCCGGACTGTGCTGAGATCGTCACGGCCGCGGCCTGTCTCGAGTTGCTGCAGGCCAGCGCGCTCGTCCACGACGACGTCATGGACGCCAGCGACACCAGGCGCGGTCGGCCCGCCGTACACCGCCAGTTCGCGCTGGCACACGACGCGGCCGGCTACAGCGGCTCGGCCGAGGCGTTCGGTACCGGCGTGGCCATCCTCATCGGAGATGCCCTGCTGTCGTGGACCGACGAGATGTACCACGGCAGCGGGCTGCCAGCCGAGACGCTACAGCGCGGCCAGCCAATGCTCAACGCGATGCGGACCGAGGTCGCAGCCGGCCAGTACCTGGACCTGGTGAACCAGTTCAGCCGTACCGAGAGCGTCCAGAGCGCGCTGCGCGTGATCACGTATAAGACGGCCAAGTACACGATCGAGCGGCCGCTGCACCTCGGCGCGGCCATGGCGGGCGGGTCGCCGGAGGTAACCGCCGCGGTGGCGGCGACCTGCACCGAATACGGCCTGCCCCTCGGAGTCGCGTTCCAGCTCCGCGACGACATCCTCGGGGTGTTCGGCGATCCGGCCCAGACCGGCAAGCCCGTCAGCGGCGACCTCCGCGAAGGCAAGCGGACCGTGCTCGTGGCGCTCGCCTACGAGCGCGCCAGCGCCGTGCAGGCCCGCCTGCTTGACGGCTATCTCGGCGACCGGAACCTCACCGAGGCGGCCGCGGACGAGGTTCGCGCCGTGATCACTGACACGGGCGCGCTGGCCGAGTGCGAGACGCTGATCGGCGCGAGCGTGAAGGAAGCGACGTCGGCGCTCGACGGGGCTCCCATCACGACCGAGGCGATGGCCGCCCTGACCGAGCTTGCCGTCGAGGCGACGGCCCGTGCCGTGTAGGCCACTCAGCGTGCAGCCCTCACCTGATCACGTAGTGTTCGCGCGTCCCTCGGGCCCGAACGCTGCCTGCGACCGTTCCGCGCTCTAAGGCAGCCGGGCGGCCAGGCGGGCGGCCGCGGCGCCAGGGTCCTGCGCCTCGGTGATGGCGCGGACTACTACGATGCGGCTCGCCCCGGCCTCCAGGACCTGGTCCAGGTTCTGCTCGTCGATCCCGCCGATGGCGAACCACGGCCGCGACGTGCCGAGCCCGGCCGCATAGCGGACGAGGTCCAGACCGGCCGCAGGCCGACCGGGCTTAGTCGGCGTCGGCCACACCGGACCGGCGCAGAAGTAGTCGATCGCCGGCTCGGTGCTGGCGGCCAGCGCCTGGGCTTCGGCGTGCGAGGACAGCCCGATCAGCGGATCCGGCCCGAGGATCGCGCGCCCATCCCGGACCCACAGGTCTTCCTGGCCCAGGTGAAGCACGTCGGCGTGCGCCACGCGGGCCACGTCCGCGCGGTCGTTGACCGCGAGCAGGGCACCGTGCGCCGCGCAGGCCTTCCTGAACACTTCCAGGTAGCGCAGTTCCTGGGCGGCTTCCAGGCCCTTTTGCCGAAGCTGGATGATGTCCACTCCGTTGCTGAGGACATCCTGCAGGAACCAGTACAGGTCGCCCTGTCGTTCCCTCGCGTCGGTGCACAGGTAGAGCCGGGCGCCGGCCAGCCTCGCCTGCAGGTACTCAGCGCGCTCGGACACGATCAGAACGCCAGTGCCTGGGCCCGCCGGTTCACCTCGGTGCGCCGGTGCTGGGTCAGTGCCTGCACCGGCGTGCCCGGCAGCGAATCGTCAGCGGTGAACAGCCAGCTCAGCGCCTCGCCCTCGGAAAAGCCGCAGTCGAATAGCAAGGTCAGCGTGCCGCCGAGCCCGTGAATGATCTGGGCGCCGTCGAGGAACCCGGCGGGCACGGCGAACTCTCCGCTCGGGCGCTGGACCGCGAGCAGCTTGTGATCGCGAAGCAGTTGCTTCACCCGGTTCAGCGGCAGGCCTAGGCGGCCGGCCACGTCCGGAAGGCTGAGCCAGTCACCGACGATGGCGTCGGTCGGGGGGTCGATCTGTGCCACGTGTGCAGCTTCCCACATCGGAGCGACGGTAAAACCTATGCGATGTCATTACCGTTGCCCACATTTCCGGCGCGATAGCCGGCTTACATTGCGAAACTAAACCGCGCAGTCACGGACTGCAACTGCCGGATCGGCAAGCCTGGCCGGGTCGACATCCGCGGCCGCCTCGATCAGCCGACGGGCCTGCAGCAGGTCCCTGGGTGAGCTCACGGTCAGCATCGCCATCAGGCGGCGATCGGCCAGCCAGCATGCTGCCCACTTCTTGTCCGCACGCGGATCCCCGCGCCAGATCAGCTGATCGGCATCCCCATGCCAGCCCACGTATTGCACCATGCGGCCGAATTGCTCAGACCAGAAGTAGGGAACGGGGTCGTACGGCGCACTGTCGCCCAGCACGTTGGCCGCGACTACCTCTGGCGCGTGGAGCGCTACGTCCCAGTGCTCGAACCTGAGCCGGCGGCCGAACCTGGCTGACCAGAAGGACGCGCAGTCGCCGGCCGCGAATACGCCGGGCATCGACGTCCGGAGCTGCCCGTCCACGGCGATGCCGTTCTCAAGCCGAACGGGCGACGTGTCCAGCCACGCGACCGCCGGCCGGACACCAACGGCGGTTACGACGACATCCGCCGCGTGCCAGTCACCTCCGGCCAGCGCTATCCCGCCGTCCTCGATCGAGGCCACCTTCTGGCCGAGCCGCAGCTCCACGCCGGCCTCGGCGTACCAGCGCGCAACGATGACGCCGATCTCTTCGCCGATTGCGGCCGCCAGCGGTTGCCCTGCGGCCTCCAGGACCGTGACGACGCAGCCGCGGGTCCTGGCCGCTGTCGCAAGTTCCGCGCCGATCCAGCCCGCACCGACGATGGACAAGCGCGTTCCCGGACGCAGAAGCGTCCGCAACGCGAGCGCCTCATCGATCGTCCGCAGCACGTGCTGCGCACCCGCACCGGGCAGCCGCACCGGCACCGCGCCCGTGGCGACGACAAGCGCATCGAACGGATACTCCCCGCCGTCTGTCTCGAGGATGCGATGGCGAAGCTGCGTCGCGGTCTCGCACAGCCGCAGGTCTACGTCGAGCGAATCCAGGTCGGCACGCAGCGAGGTGTCGTCGATCTCGCCGGTCATGAGCTTCTTCGAGAGGGGCGGCCGATCGTAGGGGGGCCTGGCCTCGGCGCCGATCAGCGTGATCGCACCCTGGTGCCCCCGCGCCCGCAGCTCCTCGACGGTGCGTAGCCCGGCCAGGCCGCCGCCCACCACGACGACCGTCGGGTCGCTGGTCATCGCATCACCGCCTGCGCTGCAGAAGATCCGGGTATGGTCTGTCGGCGTCCGTGGCAGCCGCGACGTCCTAAGGCGGCGGCCGCGCGAACAGAGCTAGGCTAGGTGGTATCGCGCGGGAGTCCGGTGCTGACCGGACTGAGAGGGCGGCTGGGGAGCTGCCGACCGCAGGAACCTGATCCGGGTCATGCCGGCGAAGGGAGCGGACCATCTCAAGGTCCAGTTCAGACCCCGACGTAGTGATCGTCGGCGGTGGCGTCATTGGCCTCAGCATCGCGTGGCGAGCGGCCCAGCAGGGCATGCGGGTCGTAATCGCCGATCCAGCGCCCGGACAGGGTGCGACCCACGCCGCAGCCGGCATGCTGACGCCGATCGCCGAGGCAGCCTACGCCGAGCGCGAGATCTTCGCGTTGGGTCAGCAGTCGCTGCTCAGGTACCCGGCGTTCGCGGCCGAACTCGAGCAGGCAGCCGGCCTGCCCACCGGGTTCCGGCAGGCCGGCACCCTTCAGGTCGCCTACGACTCCGACGATCTCGCCGTGCTTGAGGAACTGCGCGCACTCCAGGATTCGTTCGGGGCTGCGACCTGTCAGCTGACGGCACGCGAGTGCCGCGAGGCCGAGCCCATGCTCGACCCGTCGATCCGCGGCGGGCTGCTCGCCTCTGATGATGGCTCGCTCGACCCGCGGCTGCTCGCCACGGCCTTGCTGCGCGCCGCGACCACGGCGGGCGCCTGGCACGTGCCGCAGCAGGTCGCCGAGATACTCACCGAGCCCGTAACCAGCGCCGAGGTGGGCGCCTCCGGGCCAGGCGCCGCCGGGGCGGGCACGAACGCCGCCGGGGCTGACCCCGGCCTTGGCCGCGCCAGCGGCGTCCGCTTCGCCGACGGATCTGAGCTGGCCGCGCCCGCGGTGGTCCTGGCCGCGGGGTGGGAGTCGGCCGGGTTCGCCGGCCTGCCGGCCGGATGCGCTCCCCCGGTGCGGCCGGTTAAGGGCCAGATCCTCCGTCTTCGGTCGACGGCCACGATGACCGCCGCCGGCCTGCCGCCCGGACTGCTGCGGCGAACGGTGCGCGGAATCGTCCGGGGGTCAAGCGTTTACCTGGTGCCGCGTGAGAGCGGCGAGCTTGTCGTCGGGGCGACCCAGGAGGAGCTGGGCGCCGATGCGACCGTGACCGCTGGCGGCGTCTGGGGGCTGCTGCGGGACGCGCGCGCGCTGGTGCCGGGCATCACCGAGCTGGCCCTGGCCGAGGTCGTCGCCGGCTTGCGGCCGGGAACGCCGGACAACGCCCCGCTGCTCGGCCCGGCTGCCCTGCCGGGTCTCGTCCTGGCCACCGGCCACTTCCGTGCTGGGGTCTTGCTCGCTCCGGTGACGGCCGACACCATCAGCCGCTACCTGGTGACCGGGCAGTCTGATCCGCTCTGGGCGGCGTTCCGGCCGGATCGCTTCCCATCCGCCGGCGCGCGGCCCCGGCAGCGGGCCGCCACGACACAGCAAGCCGCCACGCAGGGAGCCGCCACGCAGGGAGCCGCGAGATGACCGTGGTCGTGAACGGCGAGCCGCATGTCGCGGCCGGCCCGATGTCGCTCGCCGACGCGGTGGCGCTGCTGACCGCTGCGCCGACCGGGGTCGCCGCAGCGGTGAACGGCGAGGTGGTCCGGCGCGCTGCCTGGACATCGACCCAGCTATCTGACGGTGATGAGATCGAGGTCGTCACCGCGGTGCAGGGAGGCTAAGAATGGACGATCCGCTCCTAATCGCCGGTGAGTCGTTTAACTCCCGACTGATCATGGGCACCGGCGGCATGCCGAGCCTGGACGTGCTCGACCGCGCGCTAGTCGCGTCCGGCACGGAGCTGACGACCGTGGCCATGCGCCGGCTTGACCCGGCCGCGGCCGGGTCGGTCCTGGATCTGCTGGCCGCGCGCGGCATTCGGGCACTGCCCAACACCGCCGGCTGCTACACGGCCAACGAGGCGGTCCGGGTGGCGAAACTGGCCCGCGAGGCCCTGGGCACCGACTGGGTCAAGCTCGAGGTCATCGCGGACGAGCGGACCTTGCTGCCCGATCCGCTCGAGCTGCTCACCGCTGCCGAGCAACTGGTGGCGGACGGATTCGTGGTGCTGCCGTACACCAACGACGACCCCGTCCTGGCCCGCCGACTTGAGCAGGCGGGTTGCAGCGCCGTCATGCCCCTGGGCTCGCCGATCGGCTCGGGCCTCGGGATCAGGAACACGCACAACATCGAGCTGATCGTCGAGTCAGCAGGGGTCCCGGTGATCTTGGACGCCGGCATCGGCACAGCCAGCGACGCGGCCATCGCCATGGAGCTGGGCTGTGCCGCAGTGTTGCTGGCTACCTCCGTCACGCGGGCCCGCGACCCTGAGCTGATGGCCGAGGCCATGCGGCTGGGCGTCGCCGGCGGGAGGCTGGCCTACCACGCCGGCCGCATCACCCGCCGCAGGTACGCGCAGGCATCATCCCCGCCGGCCAGCTGATGCGGTAGCGGCACCGCCCAGCGTGCCAGGCCTTTACCGGGCGAGGACACGTTTGCGCGCCCTAGAATTCTCCCGATGGACACGACGCTGTCAGCACCGATTGGGCAATTGCTCGACGGCCGCTACCTTGTCGAGTCGCAGCTGGCCCGCGGTGGCATGGCCGCCGTCTACCTGGGCCGTGACGTGCGACTTGACCGGACCGTCGCGCTCAAGATCGCCCACCCGGAGCTGGCCAGCGACCGCGAGTTCACCGATCGGTTCATCGGCGAGGCTCGCGCGGTCGCGCGGTTGTCAAGCCCCAACGTCGTGGCCGTCTTCGACCAGGGCGCCACAGGCGATATTAACTACATCGCGATGGAGTACGTGCCGGGGCCGACCCTGCGGGAGTTGCTCAATGCCAGGGGGCGGCTGAGCCCGCGCGAGTCCCTGGACATCATCGAGGGCGTGCTCAGCGGCCTGGCCGCCGCCCACGACGCCGGCATCATCCACCGGGATGTCAAGCCCGAGAACGTGCTGCTCGGCACCGGCTCGACCGTGAAGGTCGCCGACTTCGGGCTGGCCAGGGCGGCGGCCGGGATGCGCAACACCAAGACCGGGCTACTCATCGGCACTGCGGCCTATCTCGCCCCAGAACAGGTGTCCTCGAGCGCGTCGGACGCCAGGACGGATGTGTACGCGGCTGGCGTGATGCTGTTCGAGATGCTCACCGGTACCCAGCCGCATACCGGGGACACACCGCTCGCGGTTGCCTACAAGCACGTCAACGCCGTCGTTCCGGCGCCGTCGAGCCTCATTCCCGGATTGCCGGCGGCGCTCGACGCCCTCGTCGCGCTCAGCACTAACCGCGATCCGGCGGAGCGGCCGCCAGACGCCGGTCACTTCCTGTACGCGATCGGCCAGGTCCGCCGGGGCATGCCGATTCCGCCTGTGCGCGCGGGCGCGTACGGGGCCCAGAACTCGCCGGACCCCGGGTATCGGGCCGCGGCTGCGGGCGGCACGTTCAGCATGGCAGCGACCGGCCGGATCGGCGGCAGCGGGATGGCGGCCGGCACCGACCAGCACCTGGTCGGTGCCGCCGCGGCGCCCGGCCCTGCGGCGTCATCGCACCACACCATGATCGTTCCCGCCGGCGGCATGGAAGCCGGGTACGCCGATGACGGCGCCCGGTCAGCACGCTCTCGCGGATACCGTGAGCCGTTCCTGCAGCGCTGGCTCTTCAGTCGCCGGATCCTGATCGTCCTGGCCGTCATCGTGATCGGCGGGGCGACCTGGTGGCTGGCCGCAGGCCAGTACTTCAGCCTGCCCCGCGTTACCGACATGACGGTGACCAGCGCCAAGGCCGAACTGGCCAATGCTGGCCTGACCGCCAGGATCGGAAGGTCGCAGCACAGCGACTCGGTGCCAGCGGGCGACGTCATCACGACCGTCCCTGGCTCGGGATCGAACGTGAAGCACGGCCAGGTGGTCACGCTCATCACCTCGCTCGGCCCGGTGCTGGCCAACGTCCCGAACGTGACTGGCCAGCCGGTGGCCAACGCTCAGCAGGCCCTTGAGCAGGCCGGGCTCAAGCCCGCCTCGCCGACCTACGAGACGTCGTCCACGGTGCCGGTGGGGATCGTCATTGCGACCATTCCAGTCGCCTATACCAACTGGCCTAAGTACAAGCCCGTCGGCCTCGTCGTGAGCTCCGGTCCGCCGCTGCCGGATTTCATCGGTCTCCCGTTTGCCCAGGCGCAGGGCGAGGCCGCATCGGTCGGCGTGACGCTTGACCTGGAGACGGCCGCCAGCAGCAACCTGCCTGCCGGAACCGTTATCCGCCAGTCCCCCGCGGCGAACACGGCGCTCAGGTCGGGCGAGGTCGTCGTCGTCTGGGTGTCCCCTGGCCCGCCCGAGGTGGCGGTGCCCGATGTGCAGGGCCTGACGCAGCAGCAGGCAACCAGCGAGCTCAAGGCAGCCGGCTTCCAGGTCGCCGTGAACGACACCTTCGGCGGCGCAGCTGGGAGCACGGTCTCGAGCTATTCGCCCACCGGCGATGCTCCGAAGGGCTCCACGATCACCATTAACATCGGATTCAACCTCTAAGCGGCCGGGGTCAGCCGGGCTCGCGCAGGCGTCCCGGCCAGTTGAGGATCTACAGCGCGGGGCCCTCGCCGTCGAGTTCCTGATAGGAGTACCGCTGCTCGCGCCAGGGGTCGGCAACGTTGTGGTAGCCGCGCTCCTCCCAGAAACCGCGCCGGTCGACCGTCATGTACTCGATCGCCCGCACCCACTTGACGCTCTTCCACGCATACAGACTCGGGACGATCAGGCGCAGCGGGAATCCGTGCTCGGGAGTTAGCGGCTCGCGGTCGCGGTGGGTTGCCAGAATGGTGTCCTCCGCAGCGAAGTCGGCGATCCGCACGTTGGCGCTGTAGCCGAAGTCAGCCCAGATCATCACGTGCGTCACCGTGGCCGCAGGCGGAAAGTCGCAGAGCAGGTCGGCGGCCAGCACTCCCGACCAGCAGATCCCGGGGACAGTGAACTTCGTCACGCAGTGAAAGTCGGCCGTTACGTCGCCGACCGGAAGCGCTCCGACGTCACTCCAGCTCAGCCGGGCCTCAGCGCCTGACTCGGTCGCGCCAAAGATCCTCAGATCCCAGGTCTGCGGGTTGAACGGCGGCACCGGACCGTAATGCAGGACCGGCAGCGTCCGCGGAATGTACTGACCTGGCGGGAGGTCCCCTCCACCGGTGGGGTGAGGCTCGCCCGCAGTCCCGGCCGCCGGCTGCGGCTCACGGGACCCGGATTCGGCCTGGCTAGCGAGCGGGCCAGCGTCCCAGGCGGCGCGCGAGTCCTGCTCTCGCCCGCTGCTCTCGCGCGCGCCTGTATCAGGCTGCGTCATCTCAGGCTGACCTGCCCCTTCCCGCACAGCGCAGCACCCAGCCGCGAAATCGACCCTCGTTCTCGCAGGTGGAGCTATCTTGCCACCTCGCGAAAACGGGCTGAGCCTGGCCCACCCGGCCGGACCGCATCGTCCCGAGTGCGCTAAGCTACCGGGCATGCGTAGCGAGTATTGGTTTGGTTTTGGCTACCGGCCCGGCCCTGGGACGGTCGCCCGCCAGACTCTGCGCTGACGCGAGCGACGCTAACCAAAGCCCCGGGCCGAAACGGTCCGGGGCTTTTCGTCATTATGGAGTCGAGGAGGACGTTGTGGTGGTGGTCATGGCCCCGGAGGCCACGCAAGCCGACATTGATGCAGTCGTGGAACTGGTCCAGGCGGCGGGCGGCGAGGCCTTCGTCAGCCGCGGCGTGTCCCGGACGATCATCGGCCTCGTCGGCGATGTTGAGCAGTTCGGCGCGCTGAATCTGCGCAGCTACAGCGGCGTCAGCGACGTGGTGCGCATCTCCGTGCCGTACAAGCTGGTCAGCCGGGAGCATCATCCGAACCGGTCAGTGATCCATGTCGGCGGCGTGCCGATCGGGCCGGGCCTGGTGACGGTCATAGCCGGACCATGCACCGTGGAGACCCCGGAGCAGACTCTCACGTCGGCACGGATGGCCCAGGCGGCCGGCGCATCGATGCTGCGCGGCGGCGCTTTCAAGCCACGCACCTCGCCGTACGCCTTCCAGGGTCTCGGCGAAGCCGGCCTGCGGATCCTGGCCGACGTGCGGGCTGAGACCGGCCTGCCGGTCGTGACCGAGGTCATCGATCCAGCCAGTGTCGACCTCGTCTCCTCCTACGCCGACATGCTGCAGGTCGGGACCCGTAGCATGCAGAACTTCACGCTGCTCCAGGCGGTCGGGTCGGCCAGCAAGCCAGTGCTGCTCAAGCGCGGTATGAACGCCACCATTGAGGAGTGGCTGATGGCCGCCGAGTACATCGCCCAGCGCGGCAACCTCGACATCGTGCTCTGCGAGCGAGGCATCCGGACGTTCGAGACCGCCACCAGGAACACGCTGGACATCAGCGCCGTGCCGGTCGTACAGCGGCTGTCCCATCTGCCGGTCATCATCGACCCGTCGCACTCGGGCGGCCGACGCGACCTCGTGCTGCCGCTGACCAGGGCCGCGATCGCCGTAGGCGCGGACGGGATCATCGTCGACGTGCACCCGCAACCGGCGGCGGCGATGTGCGACGGGGACCAAGCGCTCACCGGCGACGACATTAGGGAGATGGCGACGGTGGTCCGGACGCTGCCGCGACTGCTCGGCCGCGAGCTAACGCCTGCGCCGGTGCCGGCCGGGGCCCGCTGAGGACCTGAGTGCGGTCAGAGCGCCTCGACCGCCGGGATGACCTGACTGCCCATCACCTCAAGCGGAGCCAGCGTCCAGACGTTGGTGACAGAACCGATCGCCATCCCGAAGCCCTGCGCCGCTAGCTGACCAAGCCGGTTGACGACCTCGCTGGCGCGCTCACCGCGTTCCCCGACGTCGAAGGTGAAGTAACAGGTCTTTTCGATCTCGTCGTAGTCGCGGCCTTCGGCCTCGCAATGAGCGCGGAGCACGGTGAGCTTTCGCCCGAGGTCGGGGCCGGAGAACAGGTTGCAGGCCTGCGCGTACCTGGCCACCAGCCGGAGCGTCTTTCGCTCACCGCCGCCGCCGATCATGATCGGCGGGTGCGGCCGGGACAGGGCGGATGGGTAATTCAGCGGCCGCTCTAGCTCGTAGTGCTCACCCGTAAACGGCGACTCGTCGCCGCGCCACATCTGCAGGCAGATCTGCAGCGTCTCCTCGAGCCGCTCAAACCGCTCGGCCACCGGCGGGAAGGGGATGCCAAGTCCCTTGCTTTCCTCCTGGTTCCAGGCCGCACCGATGCCAAGCCAGGCACGACCGCCCGAGAGCACGTCAAGAGTGGTCACGATCTTGGCGAGGATGCCAGGATGCCGGTAGACCACGCCCGTGACGAGCGTCAGCAGCCGCGCACTAGAGGTGCAGGCTGCCAGGTATCCGAGCGTGGTATACGCCTCGAGCATGTCCTGCTCGGGCGGGCCGATGGCGCCGATCTGGAAGAAGTGATCCATCACCGCGATGCTGGAGAATCCCGCATCGTCGGCAGTCCTGGCGACCTCGGCCAGTCGCCGGCCCAGATGCTGCGGACCGCCAGCACCCTGAAAGGAGGGGATCTGCAGGCCTACGCGCATGGCCGACAGCCTGTCACAAGCGCGAGGCCAGCCGACCGCGGCTCGGCGGGAAGCTGGAAGAAACATCACCAGAACCGGGCCGCAGCACTGCCCCTCACCCGGTATTTTGTGCAAGCCTTGACCTTAACGTTGCGCAACTGCGGGATAGCCTGCCCTTGGCCCCGCGCGGAGGCATGAAATGCCGAGGTACCGCTCGCTCGGTGCGGTTGCCGTGGCCATCCTGCCTGCCATGATCCTGAGTCCCGCGTCGGGGCGGGCGGAAGTGGAGCAGGTCAGCATGCACCGGGCGGCAATGCTGAGCCCGCAGTGGCGCATCGCGGTAAACCTGCACTACGGGCAGGTTCCCAACGCCTCGGGATACTCAGAGGTTCTGACCGCGGGCCGCGTCATCTGGGCGTTCGGCGGGACAAACCCCGGCGGACAGAGCTCACCGGTGGCCATGTTCCTGGCGGGCGGCACGTGGCACGACTCGGCACTGCCGGGCGGGCTGACGAACTTCATCAGCGATGCGAGCGCACCCAGGCCGGATGACATCTGGGCGATCAGCGAGTATGGCGGCTACGTGCTGCACTGGAACGGCACGCGCTGGTCGGTTGCCAAGAGCTGGGGCCCGTCCAGCGACCTGACCGGGGTGGTCGCGGTCAACAGCCGGGACGTGTGGGTGTTCGGCACGTCGGCCGACGGCAATCGCACCGTAGGCACGTGGCACTTCAACGGCCAGACGTGGAAGCCCGTCGACGCCGTCGGCGCGGACATTTACCGGGCAAGCGCGGTGTCGGCCCACGACATCTGGGCGATCGCTGCCGGGCCGAAGGCCGACTCGATCGAGCGGTTTGGTAGCCGAGGGTGGCGCCACGTGCGAACCGGCCACGTGCTGGTCGGTGTCCGCTGGCACGACATCCTCGCCGTGTCGGGAAACGATGTCTGGATTCTCGGCACCGCGGCGAGCAGCCACGGCAGCGGCAGGCTGGTCCTGGCGCACTGGGATGGCAGGCACTGGGCACGGTTTAACACGCCGCTCCAGGCATGGGCAGGTCAGCTCGCCTCGTTGGGATCTGGATCGGTCGTGGCCACGGCGATGTCCTCGGGCCTGCTGGGCGACGGGCTCATCATCGAGATGACGAGCCGGGGTCACCTGACCTGGTCGACGATCGCGTCCAGCCTCGGCAGCGGTGTCACCGATGTCGCTTACGTGCCGCGCAGCCACATGCTGTGGGCCAGCGGCGGAGTCCTGACCCGGCTGGGCGGCAATGCCGCGCTCTGGACCCTCGCGCTGCGCCACGCCAGCCCGCGGACCGCTCCCGCCGACTGACCGCGGCCGGGATCAGCCTCCACCCGGTGCATGCTCCTGGGCGGCGGCGGCCAGTTCCTCGGCGAGGTCGTCTGCATCAAGACGGGCCTCAATCCGGCGCAGGTCTTCGATCCGGGCCCGCGTCTCCACCTGGCGCGGCGTCAGCAGCGAGCAGCAGTCCTGATCGGGTAGTTCCGAGATGGCGAGCGTATCGATGCGCCGGGCCTCGCTGATGATCTCAGTCTTGTCCCAGCCGATCAGCGGCCGCAGAATCGGCAGCCCGACCGCGTCGTCAAGCGCCGTGATGTTAGTCAGCGTCTGGCTGCTCACCTGTCCGAGCGAGTCCCCGGTAACCAGGGCGGTGGCCCGAAGCTTGCGGGCCATCGCCTCACCGGTCTTGAGCATGAGCCTGCGCTGGGCCATGATCTGCAGCCGTCCGGCGCCGGACGAGGCGAGCCGGCGCTGCGCGTTCCCGAACGCGACGACAAACATGCGCGAGTCGCCCTGGTAACGGTCGAGCTGGCGGACCAGCCCGTAGGCCTTGTACACCGACTCGGGCCCGGTCAGCGGCATTCCCGAGAAATGCAGGTAGCTGCAGCGCAGACCACGGCGCATCATCCGGTAGGAAGCCACCGGCGAGTCAATGCCACCCGACATCAGCACCAGCGCGCGGCCGCTCATGCCGACAGGCAGGCCGCCCTGGCCGGCCCATCCCTGGGTGAACACGAATACCTCGTGCTGGTCTACCTCGACGAATACGGTTGTCTCCGGCGACTTCAGATTGACCGGCAGCCCGTACTCCTGCTGGATCCTGGTGCCGATCATCACTGCGAGCTCGGCCGACGTGACCGGGAACCGCTTATCACGGCGCCTGGCCCTGACCGCAAATGCTCCAGTCCGGCCCGCGACCAGCTGGACGGCCGCCTCCACCGCCGCCTGCGGATCCTTCGCGACGCGGATCGCCCGGCAGATCCGGGCGACGCCCATCACGTAGCTCAGCCGCTCGGCGATCATGTCAGCGGCGGTCTCCGCGCCGAAGTCACCGGCCTCGCCTCCGGCCAGCCTGACCACGACGACACCCTCGCGCTGCCAGACGCGGATGCCGATCCCGAGCTCACGCACCGAGCGCCTGATGTTCTCGTGCAGGAGACGCTCGAATTGCTGCCTGTTCCGCCCCTTCAGGACGATCTCGCCCAGCTTCAGCAGTACGCACGGCTCATGCAGCGCAGGCGCTTCATGACGCTCGGCGTGGCCGGTAACGGGCAGCACGGACATCACATCAGTCTGCCATCTATCGTGCGGTAGGCCTGCCTGCATTACTTGCCGCGCCGCCACAGGCCGGCCTGATCAGGTGGCCGCGGACGATAATTCCCGCCATGCTTGGGAACGGGGCTGCCTGAGGCTGGCAGCTCCGCGGGCTCGGGTGACGTCACCGAAGGAGCGCGGACCGGGCCGAACCCGGCTGTAAAGCCGCGAACAGGTGGTCCTTGGTCGTTATCGCCGACTCGGTGGCGTCGCAGAGTATCTGCTCGGATACTTAAGGTGATGCCATACGGCCAGAGTGTGACCGGTCGGCAGAAGGACATGATCCACATGGCACTCTGCACAAGGTGCGGACGGCAAGCGGGACCGCGAGCGGAGTTCTGCCAGGCCTGCGCCGGTATCTCCGCCGCTGACGCAGCCAACCAGCCATTGACGGCGCCCGCGATGGCCGCCGCCGGCGATTACCTGCGCCCGTTTGCGGCCGAAGGCCCAGGCCCCGCGCTCTTACCCGAAGCGCAGGGGCCCGATTACTGGACCGATCCGTTCATCGGTCGGATCCCGGCCTACCCCGAGCCTGTGCAGTCGGATCCGCCGCCAGACGCCGCCGCGCCGCCGGGCACCTTCCTGCCCGCGCCCGATCAGGCGTTTTCCGCCGGAGGCGACTGGTCCGCCGGGACCGCCGGTACTCGGGGCATGCTGCAACCCTACGGCCCCGACGCGCCGCCGTACGAGGCGGATGAGGAGCGCTACCCAACCACTGATCCGCCCTACGCGGTCGAGGAGCAGCCCTATCCGGTCCCGGACGCGCCCTACGCGGCCGACCAGACAGCGCACGCCGACGGCCCGGGCGGGGCCGGCTATTACGCGACCCCACAGTCATACCAGGCGAGCGCAGGGTACTCGGGACCGAACGCGCCATGGGGCGCGCTGCCACGAGAAGACCTACCAGATCTCGGCCCGGACCTGACGGACCAGGACGCGCTTGGGTACGAGGAGCCAGCGCCGTCTCTGCCGACTGGACTGGCGGGCCACGGCGGCGCCACCCATACACCGGCGGACTCAGCGCAGCCGACCGGTCGTCGCTGGGGCAGTAATGCCAGGCGCGTGCTGCGGCGGCACGCCCCGGCGGAAGCCGAGCCCGATGACGACGACGAGTTCGCAGAGGCGGGCGCGAGCCAGCCCTACCCCGGCGGGCCTGTTCCTCTCGGCGGCGCCGCGCTGGCCATGACTGCGATTCAGACCGGGCGCGCCATCCCAGACTCGGCGGGCGCAAATCCGGCCGATGTCCCCTTCGCCGCGGACGAATCCATGCTCGCCGCGGGTGGTCGGGCGTTCCCCCGAGCCGACTCGGAACCCGAGTCTGGGGGCTTCCCTAACGCTCGCCTTCCGCTCCAGCAGCGCCGCTGGGTTGCCTTCGCCGCGGCGGCGATCGTGCTGATCATCGCGTCCGCCGGCGCGGCGATCCTGCTCTCGCACCGCGCAACGCCGCCCAGCCACCATGTCAGCGGGGGGACGGCGGAGCGCACGACGGCACCTGCGCCCAAGCCGACGACCAGCCCGCTGATTACGGTTGCCCCGGCCGCGGCCAGCGCGCCGCAGGCGCCCGCGGTTCGAGCCTTCCTCACCCGTTACTTCACCGCGATCAATGACCACGACTTCGCGGCCTACCGGTCGCTCTTCAGCGACACGCAGCGCGGCGGGCTGTCCGCCGCAGCCTTCGCCGCTGGCTATGGCTCGTCGCGGGACTCGCGCGCGACGCTGCACAACATCGCTGCCTCGGCGGCCGGGCGACTTGTCGTAACGGTCACTTTCGTCAGCCACCAGCAGCCGACCGACAGTGCCACCCACTCGTCCTGCACCGCCTGGACCATCTCCTTGTACCTGACCAAGCAAGCGGGCGCCTACGTGATCCAGGCACCGCCGGCCGGCTACGGCGCGACCGCTACCGCCTGCTCGTAACCGCGGGAACTAGCGAGCCGGAGGGGGCGCCTTAAAGCGCGCCCGACGGCTGAGCGGGCAACACAGCCGGCATCACGCCGCAGAGCAACCGGTTGTAACCGTGCTGCCAGAGGATGCCGACCTCGGCGAACCCCGCAGCCTGCAGCGCCCGCGTCTGCACGCTGAGCAGGCCAGCAGGCGAGCCGTGGTGCTCTGCAGCCACATCGCGGGCGTCGCGCTCGGCGTTCAGTGCGGCCAGGTCCGGATCGGCGGCCACGGCGGCCCACCAGTTCTCCCAGGTTTCGGCCCGGTCGGCCGAGAAGTGCCGCTGCTCCCGCCGCGCCGTCATCGCCCGGCCCAGCCTGATCAGCGTCGGCGCCGTGTCGTCCTCGCGCATGTGATCACCGTCCAGCAGCACGCCGCCGGGGACCAGCAGGCTGGCCGCCTCCGTGTACGTCGCGACGAGCGCGTCCTGCGTTAGCCAGTGGAGGGCGGTGGTGCTCACCACCGCGTCCGCCCTCCGGACCAGGCCCAGGCGGTCAGACCAGCCAGCCACGCGCAGGTCAGCGTCGACGAAGCGGAGCCCGGCTACGTCCTGGAATGCGGCCCGTCCGAGGGTCAGCGTCAGCGGGTCGGCGTCGATCCCGACGACCGTCGCCTTCGGCAGTCGCGCCAGCAGTCGCACTCCCAGCGAGCCAGGACCGCAGCCCAGGTCGAGCACGAGCGGGTCGGGGCGGCCGACCGCATCCTCGAGCGCGTCGATCAGCGCGGTGAACCGCTGCTCGCGGTCGGGCAGGTAGCCCTGCTGCTGGCTGTCCCAGCGCTCGATCCACGCGCGGGCCGCCTCCTGGCTGAGCGCCTCGCCACTGCCGACTGCCGGGCTTGCCATGGGATATCCTCCTCCGCCCTCAGGGCGTAACTGCCGTATAGGATTTTCACAGTCACGAACCTAGAACTGAGAGCATAACTGGTCAAGTGAATTTCACCAGTCACGTAGATACGATTGTGACCGCGGCGGTCGCGCTGGTCAACGCGGTGACGCCGGGCGAGGCCCGCGGGCGCAGCTTCGAGCAGCCGGTTGGCGATGACCTTCGCGCGGCCGTCAGCGAGGCCCTGCGAGTCGGCCGGCCGGAGGCGCCGCCGATCACCGCAGCGGACGCAGCCGAGCTCGCGCTCGTCGGCGGCTGGCTGCGCTCTGTGTTCGACTCGGCCGACCGGGGCGATGTGGATGCGGCCGCGCTAACCCTCAATGCCCTGCTCGCCGAGACCGGCGCGAGGCCAGAACTCGAGAAGCATGACGGCGAGCCGTGGCACATGCATTTCCACGGCCACACCGACTCCCTCGCCGTGGGCTGGGCGGCGGGCTGCGCCACCGGCCTTGCCATCGTGCTCGGCACGGAGATGTACGACCGCCTCGGCGTGTGCACGGCGCCGCGATGTGACCGCGTCTACGTCGACGTCTCCAGGAACGGGACACGCCGGTTCTGCTCGACGACCTGCCAGAACCGGGTCAAGTCGGCGGCGTTCCGCGCCCGGCAAGGCTGAGCGGGATGACACTCAAGCAGCAAGCGGCAGTCGGCGGGGCCCGACTTCGTTCCCGCGTTAAAGCGCCGGGAGCGGACCTCCTGCGCCCCGGCGGCGAGCCTTAGCCGAAGAAGACCTCGGCCTCGCCGTAACGTTCGGGCGGCACCAATTTCAGCTCGCTCGTGGCCTGAGCGATGGGGACCCGCACGATGTCGGTGCCGCGCAGCGCGACCATGACGCCCCAGGCGCCGTCGGCGACCGATCTGGCGGCGTGCACGCCGAACCTGGTGGCCAGCACGCGATCGAAGGCGGTCGGCGTGCCGCCGCGCTGTACATGCCCGAGTACCGTGCAGCGAGCCTCCTTGCCGGTGCGCTGCTCGATCTCGTCCGCCAGCATCTGACCGATCCCCCGGTTGGCCAGCCGGATGTGCCCGAACGCATCCAGTTGCTGCTCGGTGGCTGCCTCGCCCGAGGTCTTCGGGTTCGCTCCCTCGGCCACTACGACGATCGGTGCGTAACGGGTCTGGAAGCGGTGCCTGACGTACTCGCAGACCTGCTCCATGTCGAACGGCTTCTCCGGGATCAGGATGACGTTCGCGCCGCCGGCGATACCCGCGTGGAGAGCGATCCAGCCTGCGTGCCGGCCCATGACCTCGACGATGAGCGCCCGGTGATGGCTCTCGGCGGTCGTGTGCAGCCGGTCGATCGCCTCCATCGCGATGTTCACGGCGGTGTCGAACCCGAAGGTGTAGTCGGTCGCGCTCAGGTCGTTGTCGATCGTCTTCGGCACGCCGACGACGTTCGCGCCGGCCTCGTACAGCCGGGCCGCGACACCGAGCGTGTCCTCGCCTCCGATGACGACCAGCGCGTCGACGCCAAGGCTCTCGAGGTTCTCCTTGATCCGGTCCAGGCCGGACTTGCCGCCGACGGCGGCGGACTCGGCGAGCGGATTGGTCCGGGACGAGCCGAGGATCGTGCCGCCACGCGGCAGGATCCCGCGTACCGCCTCCACGTCAAGCACCATCGTGTCGCCCTCGAGCGGACCGCGCCAGCCGTCGCGGAACCCGATGAATTCGAGTTCGTGCTCGGCTACGCCGGTCCGGACGACCGCGCGGATCACCGCGTTAAGGCCGGGGCAGTCGCCGCCTCCGGTCAGCACACCCACTCGCATGGTGTTTTTCCTCTCACGTCTCCTGCGGTCACACTAGTGGCTATGAGCGTCCTTGCGATTGACGCGGGCACGACCGGTGTAACCGCTCTTATCGTTACCGATTCGGGTGCCGTCGCGGGCCGGGGCTACCAGGAATTTCGTCAGTATTTTCCGCAGCCGGGCTGGGTTGAGCATCTGCCCGAGGGCATCTGGCAGGCGACTCTGGCGGCATGCTCGCAGGCGCTCGCCGAGGCCGGCCACCCGGCCGTGGTCAGCGTGGGTATCACCAACCAGCGGGAGACGGCCGTGCTGTGGGACCGGACCACGCTGGCCGCCCCGCACCGGGCCATCGTCTGGCAGGACCGGCGTACGGCCACGATCTGCGATGAACTGCGGGCGGCAGGTCACGAGCCGCGGGTGGCAGAGCTCACGGGGCTGAGGCTCGACCCGTACTTCACGGCGACAAAGCTTACGTGGCTATCCCGGCACGAGCGTTCGGTCTGGGCTGGGGTGGTGGACGGGTCCGTGGCCGTCGGCACCGTGGACTCCTACCTGATCGCCCGCCTGACCGGCGGCCGGCGGCATGTGTCCGACGCCTCAAATGCCTCTCGCACGCTGCTGTTCGACATCGAAGCAGGCCAGTGGTCGGCGGAGCTGTGCGAGCTGTTCAGCGTCCCGCCGCATGCGTTGCCCGAGGTAGTGCCATCCACCGGAATCATCGGGCACACCGATCCATCGGCATTCCTGGGTCTGGAGCTGCCGGTTGCCGGCGTCGCCGGGGACCAGCAGGCGGCCCTGTTCGGGCAGGCCTGCTTTGAGCCAGGCGCGGCCAAGTGCACGTACGGGACCGGATCTTTCGTCCTGGTGAACACTGGCTCGTCGATCGTGAGATCACAAGCCGGCCTGCTGTCCACGGTGGCCTGGCTGGAACCCTCGGGCGAACTGACCTATGCGCTCGAGGGCTCGGTATTCGTGACTGGCGCCGCGATCCAGTGGCTGCGCGACGGCCTGGGCCTGCTGGACAATGCCGGGCAGAGCGAGGCGCTGGCCCAGTCCGTGCCTGACACGGGCGGGGTGGTTTTCGTGCCCGCCCTGACCGGACTCGGCGCGCCGGACTGGGACCCGTCCGCGCGAGGCGCCATGTTCGGCCTGACCCGAGGCACCACCAGGGCGCACCTGATCCGCGCCGCGCTTGAGGCGATTGCCTTCGAGGTGCGCGACGTGGTCGACGTCATGACGGTCGAGGCCAGCGCCGGACCGGCACTGGGCGACGCGGCCGCCTTGCGGGTCGACGGCGGCGCCAGTGCCAACGATCTGCTCCTGCAGTTGCAGGCCGATCAGCTGCAGCGGCCGGTCGAACGGCCGGTCATCGCCGAGACCACAGCGCTGGGCGCTGCCTCGCTGGCCGGGCTGGCCACGGGAGTGTGGTCCTCGCGGGCCGAGCTGGCCGCAGCCTGGCAGCTGGACCGCCGGTTCACGCCCGGCCCGCGCGACGAGGCGGCGCACGCCCGCTGGCGGAGCGCGGTCGAGCGAACAAAGGGCTGGGTCTAGTCCGGGCCGACGCCTAGTCCGGACGGACGCCCCAGCCCTTCGGCGGACGCCCAGCCCTCGGCGGACGCTCCAGCCTGACGGACATATCCGGCAAACCATCGGGCGCTCGTTCGGCTGGGTGCCTGCGGTGTCGTTCCCGCGACACCTACCGCGCCCAGCCATGGGAACAGGGTTGGTTTTGTCCGATTAAGCTCCGGCCCTGCGCCGTCACAAACTCGGCAAGGAGCCCTCAGCCGCGTTGGGCCCGCGCAGCCAATGTTGACCCGTCAGCGCCCTTCGGCGGTAGGTGACCGTCAGCGAGCGAGCTAGTCCTGGATGTTGTCGGCCCCAGCCCGGGAGCCGACCGCCTCTTCCTCGTCCTCGTCGTCGTCGGACTCGCTGCCGGAGACCTGCCCGTTGGCCCCATCGTGGACGACGTGCCCAGGGTGCCCGTCGCGGTGCAGAACCTGGGCCAGCCGACCCTTGGCTCGCTGCGCGTACTCGTCCACGTACTCCTGGCCCGACAACTTCATGAGCTGATACATGATCTCGTCGGTGACGGCGCGCAGCACGATCCGATCCTGCTCAAGGCCGTAGTAGCGAGAGAAGTCCAGCGGCTTGCCAAACCGGACGCCTGGCCGGATCGTCAGCCGGGGTGCCACCCGGCCGGGCGGCTGGAACTCGAACCCGCCGATCATCGCCGTGGGGATCACCGGCACCCTGCCCTCGAGCGCGAGGCGAGCGACGCCCGTCTTGCCACGGAACAGCCGGCCATCGGGAGTTCGCGTGCCCTCGGGATAGATCCCCAGAAGCTGCCCCGAGGCAAGGACGCGTAGGCCTGTGCGTAGCGCCCGCTCGCTCGCGGCGCCACCCGAGCGATCCACGGGGATCTGCCCCAGGCCGCTGAAGAAGGCCTTGCTCAGCAGGCCTTTTATCCCGCGTCCGGTGAAATATTCGGACTTCGCAAGGAACACGACCTTGCGCGGCAGCGGAAGCGGGGCAAAGAAGTGGTCCGAGAACGACAGGTGGTTGCTCGCCAGGATTGCGGGGCCTTCCCTGGGCACGTTCTCGGTGCCCTGAGCCCACGGCCGGAACAGTACGCGGAGCACCGGCCCGATGATCGCCTTAAACACCCAGTAGAACACGGCCTTACCTCAGATCTGAGCAGACTGCCTGGGCAGCGCCCACGTGCAGGGAGCCAACGCCAGCACGCTGCGGAGAGCGACGACACTGGCGACCATCTTCCAGAAGTGCTCCTGTGCCAAACAACGCCGTTATAAACACCGGAGAGCTGTGCACGACTCGGATGGCGCGCGCCAGCACGAGAGGAAGGTCCCGCATGATCGAAAGAGTCTCGCGAACGACTTCGGCGCGCAAGTAGAGCAAGACAAGCGTCCGCAGGCTACATCGGGCCGGGCGCGAGCCTGTGCCTTCCGGGCGGCTCGCAGAGCCAGCCGGTAACGACGACGCTGACGGCGGACCGGAGCAGCGAGGCCTCAGGGGCGGTGAGGTTGCGCTGTTAACCAGTGCCCGAACGGCGTGCTGCATGCGACGATTTGGGTAGAGAGCACGCGACCGCTCCGGCGCAGTTCGCGACCAATAAGGCACGGCCCGAGAGGACTACTCATGCCAGTCATACAGGGCGCGGAGGCCTTCGCCCGCCGCGAGGGTCCAACCGGCGTCCTCCTGTGCCACGGCTTCACCGGCAGCCCGCAGTCACTACGCCCCTGGGCCGAGTACCTCGCCGACGCGGGCCTGAGCGTCAGCCTGCCCCGCCTGCCCGGCCACGGCACCACCTGGCAGGAAATGGCCAGGACGAGAGCGGAGGACTGGTACGCGGAGGTCGACCGGGCGTTCGACGAGCTTCAGACGAGTTGTGATGAAATCTTCGTGATGGGCCTGTCCATGGGCGGCTGCCTGGCGCTCCGCCTGGCCGAACTCCGTGGGGATGCCGTCCGCGGCCTCGTCGTTGTCAACCCGTCCATAACTGCCGATACCCGACTGTTCTTGCTCGCCCCTGTCCTGAAGCTGCTCGTGCCCTCGCTCAAGGGCATCGCCAGCGACATCAAGAAGGAGGGCGCGAGCGAGGTCGGTTACGACCGGGTGCCGGTCAAGGCAGCGGCGACTCTGCCTGGGCTGTGGCGGATTACCCAGCAGCACCTGAAGGACCTAACCCAGCCGATTCTGGCTTTCCGCAGCGTTACCGATCACGTTGTCGGGCCGGCCAGCATGAAACTCCTCAGAGAAGCGATTCCGGCCGACCGCCTGGAGGTCCGGGAACTTGCCGACAGTTACCACGTTGCAACACTAGATAACGACGCTGAGGCAATATTTGAGGGGAGCCTTGAGTTTGTGCGGCTACACAGCGGCGTAAGCAAGGAATCAACCAGCGGGGAATGAGGGATGAGCGGGCCGGGAGACATCGACGGAGAGGTCAGCGGCGAAGAGGCCGCCTGGCGAGACCTAATCGCGCGCTTTGACAGGCCGTGCGAGACCGATGTCACCGATAACCCCTGGCCTGCGGAGGAAGACCTGCCGGAGTCAGATGCCCCGGCAGCTGAGTCGCCGGCCACTCACGGCGAGCCTGGTGACGAGGCCGACGATGTCGTCATACCGGTCGACCGAACCAGAGTGATCAGGCCCGCGACCGATCCTCGGATGTGGTCACCGGCCGACGAAGAGGAAGAGGACGAGCAGTTCGTCCCGCCGCAGCTACCGCCACCAGCCAAGATGGACGCGATCACCAAGGGCGCCTGGGTCGCGCTGGTGGCCGGACCCGGTTACCTGCTGGTCGGCACGCTGGCTGGATGGTCCATCTCGGGTACCGAAGCGCTTGCGGCTATCGCAGCGTTCATCGCCGGCTTCGTAATCCTGGTCATCAAGATGGGCGACCGGCCAAAGCGCGACGACAACGATGACGGGGCCGTACTCTGACTATCCCTGCCGAGCCAGGTCGGCGGCACCGATCAGCCCCGCATCGGGCCCCAGTTCGGCCTGCCTGATTTCGGCGAGGTGCCGGTAGGTGCGACCGGTGACACTGCTCTCATAGACAGCCCGGGCCGGGCCGAGCAGCATCTCGCCAGCTTCAGAGACGCCTCCGCCGATCACGAAGCATCCGGGATCAAGGATGGCGGTCAGGTCAGCAAGCCCGTGACCGAGCCAGCCGCCAACGATCTCGAAGCACGAAAGGGCCCCGGCATCGCCCTCCCGCGCAGCGTGCGTCACGGCTGGCCCGTCGATTCCGTCGGGGCTGCCGCCACCTAGCTGCAACAGGCGGACAGCCGCGCTCGGCGACCGCCTGGCCAGCTCACGCGCCTCGGCGACCAGCGCGTTGCCGCTCGCGTACTGCTCCCAGCAGCCCCGGTTCCCGCAGCCGCACAGCCGCCCGTCGGGCACGACCCGGTAGTGTCCTGGCTCCCCGGCCGAGCCCCACCTGCCCCGGTAAAGGCGGCCGTCGAGCACCACGCCAGCGCCGATGCCGGTGCCCACGGTGATCAGCATTACATCTTGCTGGCCGCGGGCCGCGCCCATCCGCGTCTCAGCCCAGGCCGCGGCGTTCGCGTCGTTCTCCACGATGACCTTCCGGCCGATTCGCTCCTCGACGCGCTTCTTCACTGGCTCGTCCCGCCACGCGAGGTTCGGCGCGAACAGCACAGTCGAGCGCGTCTCATCGACGAACCCGGCCGCCCCGATGCCGACTGCGGTCACGTCATACCGATCCAGAAGCTCGAGCACGACCTCCGATATGACATCTGCGGTGTCGTCGGGGCGCGCCGCCGGCGTGGTCCGCTTCAGCTTCTCGATGACCTTCCCGTGAACGTCGACGACGCCCGCGGCAACCTTGGTACCGCCGACGTCAACCCCGATCGTCAGGCTCATCCGATCCGTCCGGCTCGTCGGTCACATCCTGCCCCGTCGGCTCCGCGCGGTTCGCGGTCTCAGCCTGGTGACCAGGCGCCGAAGACCGCGCGGCAGGCCGAACCACCCAGGCGCCGTGCTCCGGGATCTTAACGCCATGCTCGGCCGCCCAGCTATCACGGGCGGCCGCCCAGTCGTCAGGATCTTCGGCCGGGCTGTCCGTCTCGTCCTGCCACGTCCTGGCCGCAGCGCCGCCGCGGTTCAGAACGGAGTCAAACGCTTTCAGCGCTTCCTGCACGGCCGACGCCACCACGTCTCCCGCCGTCGAGATATGACCGCTGAGGTTGGGATTGGACTCGCGCATAGCGCGAGCGGCCCGGCAGATGGGGCACCACTGACATTCTGCCGACTCGCCGACCTCGGGCGGTATCTCGGTCGTCGCCGTGTCCCAGACGTCCCCCTGCTCGGTACGCCCGCCAAGCGTCCGGCGGACCTGGCCGCCGATCTCCTTACGCATGCTCCTGGCACTAGAGCGAATCAGCCAGCGCTGGAAGTCGCTCAGCATGTCGCTGGCTTGGTCGGCCGGGCTGCCCTGGCGCGGCCTGGACTGGCGCCCTGCCTGCCTGGACCTGGATGTGCCCGAAGACCCAGACCGGCCCGACGACCCAGACCCGCCCGACGACCCAGACCGGCCCGACGACCCAGACCCGCCCGACGACCCAGACCCGCCCGACGACCCGGACCCGCCCGACGAGCCGTTCTCGCTGGGGTTGTGGGCGCGCTCGTCCCCGGCACCGTTTCCAGCCTGCTCCGTCATCGCTGTCACCGTTCCTGCCCGTGCTGATCATGCTCTCGCCGGCCAACTTGCTCGGTCCGCGTCTTCAGCCCCCTGAGCGCCGTGTCGATGATCGTCTTCTCGGCTCGGCGCTTGAGCAACCCCAGCATCGGAACACGAGTCCCGACGGCCAGCTCGTAGCTCACCCTGGTACCGGGCCCCTCATCGGCCAGCAGGTAGGCACCGGACATCTCGGTCACCATCGAGCCCGCCTCGGCCAGCGTCCACCGTACGGCCGTGTTGCCATCCCACTCGTAAGCCAGCACGTAGCTGTCCTTAATCGGTCCGGCATTGAGGACAAACCGGACTCGCAGCGGGCGGGAGTTGGCGTCCTGCTCGACGACCTCGGCCGAACTTACTCCGGTCGCCCATTCAGGATAGGCCGCGAAATCCGCGATCACGCCCATCACGGTTGCGCGCGGAGCGGACATCGTGATGCTTGAACTGGTCCTGTCGGCCATGACCGGAGCGTACCCCGCCGACGCCCTTCCACCAGCCGGGCCGAGCTAGGCCGAGCTAGGCCGCTACCCGGCCGAGCTCGGCGGCTACCGCTACCACTGCAGGACGTACGGTCGACCGGTCGCGCGGAAGTGGCCGACATTAATGCACTCGGTCCGGCCGATGCGGATACGGCTCTGCAGCGGCTGGTGCACGTGACCGAACAGGGCGTAGCGCGGCTGCGTGCGCTCGATCAGCGCCAGCAGTGCGTCGCTGCCGCGCTCCATCCGGCGGGCTACCGTGTCATACAGCAGCTCAGGGACCGCTGGAGGGATGTGCGAGCACAGCACGTCCACGTCCCCAACCGCCTCGACCTTGGCGTCGAACACCGCCTCGTCAAGCTCGTTCGGCGTCCGGTAGGCGGTCCGCAGTCCGCCGCCCACGAATCCGAACGTCCGGCCGTCCAGTTCGATCCGTTCGCCGTCGAGGACCTGCTGGCCCGGCCGGACGTGCTCGTCCCAGTGCCGCGGAATGTCGACGTTGCCGTACGTCACATAAGCCGGGACCGGCATCGCGGCGAACAGCTCGGCATACTGCCTGGCCACAGCCGTCTCGATGTGCTGGCGCGGATCACCGCCGAGCCCGGCCCACAGCGCGGCGGACATCGTCCTGGCCTCGTCAAACCGCAGCGCCGTGCGCAGTTCGACCAGCTCGCGTGCCTTCTCCGCTCCGAACAGGCCGGGGAAGATGCCCTGGCTGTGGTCGGCATAGTCGATGAACAGCAGCAGGTCCCCCAGGCATATCAGCGCGTCGGCGCCGTCCCCGGACTTGCCCAGCGCATCCGCCCGGCCGTGCACGTCGCTCACAACGTGGACCCGCATTCCACCTACAGTAGGCAAAGTCCGACAGCCGCGCCCAGCCCGTCATGACTAGGCGCCGGCCGGGTAGCGATATAACGTCCTAGAAGATCAGTTGGGAACGTGGCAGTCCATGGAGGCGGCGTGCTCGAATACGGAATCCCGGCCCTGATCGCGGTGCCGGACGACGCCTCGCTGACCGATGTCGTCTTCAGCCGGGCCGACACGACGCCCGGTCAGGTCGTGATCCGGAAGCGTGCGGACGACGGCAGCTGGTCGGACGTGACCGCCGGACAGTTTGCCGACCAGGTCACGGCGCTGGCCCGTGCGCTGATCGCGGCCGGAATCGAGCCGGGCGACCGGGTGAGCCT
Organism: Streptosporangiaceae bacterium; assembly: GCA_030040155.1. Lineage (GTDB taxonomy): Bacteria > Actinomycetota > Actinomycetes > Streptosporangiales > Streptosporangiaceae > JAJYUU01. Next base: position 29,621 of record JASHUG010000397.1, read on the forward strand.
GATGTCGCGCACCCGCTACGAGTGGACGCTGGCTGACTATGCCATCTGGACCGCGGGTGCCGTCACCGTGCCCGTGTACGAGACGTCCTCGGCCGAGCAGGTGGAATGGATACTCGGTGATTCCGGCGCTAAGGCGGCCTTCGCCGAGACCGACGCAAACGAGAAGATCATCTCCGGACTCCGCGACCGGCTCCCCGACCTAGCCCACGTGTGGCGGATCGACGCGCTTGACGACCTCGCGACCACGGGCAGCGAAGTGACGGACGAGCAGGTGCGCGCAGCTCGCGCTTCCAGGGCGGCCGCGGATCTTGCCACGATCATCTATACGTCGGGCACCACCGGCCGGCCGAAGGGCTGCGAACTCACGCACCGCAACCTGCTATCGGCTGTCCGTAACGCCGTTCACGGCTCCCTGGAGGAGGTCTTCCAGGAGCCTGGCTGCTCGACCCTGCTGTTCATGCCACTGGCCCACGTGTTCGCCCGCATCATCGAGATCGGCTGCCTGGAGTCGGGCGCGGTCCTCGGTCACTGGCCGGACACCGCCACTGTCGCCAAGGGCCTGCCGGAGTTTCAGCCCACGTTCCTGCTGGCCGTGCCGAGAGTGTTCGAGAAGGTCTTTAACACCGCGAGGCAGACCGCCTCGGCCAGCCCGGTCAAGGCGAGGATCTTCGCCGCCGCCGTCGACACCGCGGTCGCGGTCAGCGAGGCCAAGTCCGCGGGTAAGGGGCCCGGCCCGGGGCTGCGCCTGCGCCACGCCGTCTTCGACCACCTCGTGTACGGAAAGCTCCGCGCCGCGGTCGGCGGGAAGGTTACGTACGCGGTCTCCGGCGGTGCGCCGCTGGGCGAGCGGCTCGGTCACTTCTTCCGCGGCGCCGGCATCACCGTGCTGGAGGGCTACGGCATGACCGAGACGTCGGCGGCCGCCACGGTGAACAAGCCGACCCGTAACAAGATCGGCACCGTCGGGCAGCCCGTTCCCGGCGTGAGCGCGAGGATTGCCGACGACGACGAAATCCTGCTCAGGGGCGGCATCATTTTCGGCGCCTACTGGCACAATCCGCAGGCGACCGCGGAGGCCCTCGACGCCGATGGCTGGCTGCACACTGGCGACCTCGGCTCGCTGGATGACGAGGGCTTCCTGCGGGTGACTGGCCGCAAGAAGGAACTCATCGTCACCGCGGGCGGCAAGAACGTCGCGCCCGCGGTGCTCGAAGACCGGCTGCGGGCCGACCCGCTGGTGAGCCAGTGCATGGTGGTCGGAGAGGGGCGGCCGTTCATCGCCTGCCTGATCACGCTCGATCCGGAGGCGCTGGATCACTGGAAGAAGCAGCACGGCAAGCCCGAGAGCGCGACCCCGGCCGACCTAGCCGAGGACCCCGACCTGCTCGCTGACCTCCAGGCCGCGGTGGACGAGGCGAATAAGGCAGTCTCCAGGGCGGAGTCGATCAGGAAGTTCCGCGTGCTGCCCGAGGACTTCACCATCGAGAACGGCTACCTCACGCCATCGCTGAAGGTGAAGCGGGCCGTGGTGGCCAAGGACTTCGCCGCCGAAATCGACGCCCTCTACGCCAAGTAAGGTCAGCCGGACAGGATCTGCTGGAATCGCTCGGCAACGAGGTCCCAGGTCCACTCGCGCTCGACCCACGCCTGCCCCTTGTCGCCCATGGCCGCGGCCCCGGCCGGGTCGGCCAGCAGCTGACTGATGCGATCAGCGACCGCCTCTACGCTCCCGCCGGGCACGACGTAGCCCGTCTCGCCGTCCTGGATCGCATCAGGGGCCCCGCCGGAGTCGCCGCCTACGACTGGCAGTCCGGCCGCAGATGCCTCCAGGTAGACGATCCCGAGGCCCTCCACGTCGAGCCCGCCCCGCCGCGTCCGGCACGGCATCGCGAATATGTCGCCCGCGTCGTAGTAGGCGGGCAGTTCCTCCGCCCCGACCGCGCCGGTGAACAGCACCGAGTCGGCGACTCCCGTCCGTGCGGCCAGTCGCTCCAGTTGCGGCCGGTAGGGCCCGTCGCTCACCAGCATGAGCAACGGACCGGGCAGACCGCTGGCTGAGGAGCGGGCCAGCACCCGCGGCCATGCCCGGATCAGCGTGTCCTGACCCTTGCGCGGCACCATCCGGGAGACGCAGGCCACTACCGGCCGGTCTGGTTCGATGCCGAGCCGCTTGCGGACCTCGGTTCCGCCGGCCCCAGGCCGGAACGAGGCCGGGTCGACTCCTGGCGCTAGCTGCACCATCCGGGCCGCAGCGGCCGGCGAGAGCGCCTTGGCCAGCCTGACCCGGAAGTACTCGGCCAGGTAGGTAACGGCGTCGACGTCATCGCCGATACGGCGCAGCAGGCCCTTAGCCCCAGGCAGCGCGGCCCAGCCCGCCTCGTGCCCGTGCGTGATTGCGATCAGGCGCCTCGCCCCCGCCCGTCGCAGGCTCGGCCCGAGCAGCCCGAGTGGCGCGGCTGCGCCGAACACCACCGTGTCGCAGCCGTGGTCGGCCAGCAGCGCCTTGGCCCGTTCCCTGACCCCTGGCACCGGCAGCATCAGCGAGCCGGGATGGCGGATGACCGGGAATGGCAGCCGGGAGTCGAAGTCCGCGGCGCCGTCCCATGCGGGCGCGTACACGACCACGCCGTCGGCAGGCAGCCGGCAGGCCAGCGCGTGCACGAACGACTGGATCCCGCCGCGGCGCGGCGGGTAGTCGTTGGTGACGATCAGGACCTTGGTCATTCAGGTTCCCCCGAGGCCGCCGGACCCGGAGGGCGGCGACTGCAAGCACTGAGCCTACCCGGGTCGTCGCCCCGCCATCCGGGGCTCACGGCCGTACGGCGCCGTCGTAGTTCTCCCGGAACCAGCCCGTGAACGCCACGAGCTGGACATCTTGCCCAGGTTGAGGCGCCTGTATCAGCTCGTTGTTGCCTACGTACAGGGCGACGTGGCCGCCCCCGAGGAATACCAGGATGTCGCCGGGCTGCAGGTCGTCCTCGCTAACCGCCGGCAGGTCATCCCACTGTTCATAGCTCGTACGCGGGATCGAGACTCCGGCGGCCGCCCACGACATCATGGTCAGCCCCGAACAGTCAAAGCCGTCCGCGCACGGCCCCGTGCCGCCGTACACGTACGGGCAGCCGATCTGGTCGTAGGCGTACTTCACCGCCTTGCCGGCCTGAGTATTGGTGGCAATCGGGTCCGGCGTCGGGCTCGTGCCGCCCTCGCCAGTGCCGGTAGCGGTCAGCTCGGCCGGGGTCAGGTCCGAGACCAGCGACTGCTCCTGGGCGAGCACCTTGTTCATGGCCTGTTTGCGCGCCTTCAGGCTGTGGTCGAGCTCCTCGATCCCGGCCTGAGTGCGCTGCTCGATCTGCTGGGTGCTCGCCAGCTGCCTGGCCGCGGCCAGGAAGTCATTAATCAGCTCATCGTCGCCGGACGCCAGTACGTCGAGCATTGACGACTTGTTCAGGATCTCCTGCGCGTTCCCGGCGGTCAGCATCTCAACCGAGGCATTGACGCTGCCGCCCATGTAGTCTTCCACCGCGATCCTGGTGATCTGTTCACGCAGGCCAGCGAACTGCACGCCGTCGATGCCGAGCTGCCGTTGCACCAGCTTCAGCCGCTGCGTCGTGGCGGCCAGCTCCTGCTGAACGCCGTCGTACTGCTGGTCGAGCTGCCCGAGCTTGGCCTCGATCACCGTGACGCGGTGCTCGGCTTGGGAGAGCGTAGGCGCGGGCGCCGCCCCGGCGCTGCCCGTGACGGCCAGCAGCAGTCCTCCCGCCATGACTGCGGCCGCTGCGACCGCGATACGTTGCCTCACGACTTTGTGCACCGACGTCGGCCTATGCACCTGCGTGGCACGCTCCTTCTTCCACTGTCGGCCTACCGGGTGAGCTGACGGGTTCGGGCGGTGGAAGAACGGCCCTACGGCCTAGCACTAGCCGAGACTGGCTAGCCAGACCGATTCACCCCTGGCGGCACCAACGTGAGCGCCATCCGTTGGGTCCCCGGTTCTCCGGCCGGCTTACGGCCAGCCGTGGGAGATTCGGCTGGGCCTACCGCCGCCGCCTAGCTGACGGCTGTTGAGCGGTCGGCTCGGCAGACGAGACTAGTGAGATCGAAGGGTAGATTCAACCGCTTCGCGCATTCTCGCCGGCGAAGTTGTCGTCCCGGCAGTCCGGTATGGCTATAACAACCTCATAACGTTCACGGCCGTCATTTCACAGCAGCGGTCACAGCGGCCTCAGACCTTTGGCGGGAACGAGGCGTGACCGTGGCCGGCCCCAGCGGCCGGCACGAGGCGCCCGGGCTGGATCGAAGGCGCCCCTGAGGCCAGCGCGACGCGCCGGTCGCCGGCGCGCCTGAGCCTGACTGTCGGCACCCCCGCCTAGCGTGATTGTCGTGCCAGGACCGCTCGCAGATTACGACCTCGTCGTCGTCGACGTGGAAACCACCGGCTGGCTGCCAGCGGAGGCGGCGATTACCGAGATTGGCGCGGTCCGGCTGAACGGCGGTGAGGTAACCGGCGAGTTCTCCTCGCTAGTCCGGCCGCTTAGCCCGATCCCGGCCGAAATCTGCGAGCTAACCGGCATCACCGACGCGATGGTCAGCCGTGCTCCTTCTATCTACGCGGCGATGACCGCGTTCCTGGCATTTGCCAGGGGGTGCGTGCTGGTGGCCCACAACGCGCCGTTCGATCTCGGCTTCCTGACCGCCGCCTGCGCGGCCGCCGGGGTTCGCTGGCCCCCTACCGCGGTCATCGATACCGCCGCGCTTGCACGGCTGCTCCTCGGACCGCAGGACGTGCCCGATTGCAGGCTTGCGACTCTGGCGGGCTACTTCCAAACGCCGACCCCGCCGTGCCACCGGGCGCTGGCTGACGCCAAGGCGACGGTGGGCGTCTTCGCCGGTCTGCTAGAGGTCGCCGCCGGCACCCGCACGGCGACGACGCTGCTTGCGCCGGCCGTCCCAGCGGACCTCGGCATCGCCTCCTGACTGCCCGCGGCGCGGCGATAATCTGTTCGCGCGGCTCAGCCAGTAGCCGCGCCCGGCCCGTGCGCGCCCCGAGGAGGACACCGTGGTCACCGCAATCGTGCTGATCAAATGCGACGTCACCAGCATCCCCGAGACGGCCGAGTCGATCGCGCAGATCCCGCAGGTCAGCGAGGTCTACTCGGTCACGGGCGAGTTCGACCTAGTCGCCATGGTCCGGGTCCGCGGTCACGAGGAACTCAGCGACGTGATCCCCGGCAACCTCAACAAGATGCCCGGCGTGACCCACACCGAGACGCACATCGCGTTCCGCACCTACTCCCGGCATGACCTCGAGGCCGCGTTCGCGATCGGCCTCGCCGAGTCCTGAGAGCCAGCCGGGCCTTACATCCCAGGGGCGAGGCGCCTGCTGGTCGCGATCCAGCGCTCGAGCAGGCCGGCCGCCGCGCCCGAGTCGACGGCCGCCGCCGCCCGGCGGTACCCATCAGCCAGCGCGTCGACGAGGCCTTCCGGGCCAGGCACGCCGGCCTCGGCCGCCAGGGCCGCCGCCGCGTTCAGCAGCACGGTGTCGCGCACCGGTCCCGGCCGGCCAGCCACGAAGGCCCGCACCACCTCGGCGTTGTGATCAGGGTTGCCGCCCTTGAGGTCGGCCGGCGTTGTCCGCGGAATACCGAGGTCGGCTGGATCCAAGGCGGTCTGGCTGACCTGCCCGTCGTGCACGATCCAGACGACCGACGGCGCCGTCGTGGTCAGCTCGTCGAGACCGTCATCGCCGTGGAAGACCAGAGCCGAGCAGCCGCGCCCCGCGAGTACGCCCGCGAGGATCGGGCCCATCCGGGGATCGGCCACCCCCACGGCCATCGCCTTCGGCCGGGCCGGGTTAGCCAGCGGGCCCAGGAAGTTGAACACGGTCGGCACGCCGAGCTCACGGCGCGGCATGGCGGTGTGCCGCAGCGCCGGGTGGTAGAGCGCGGCGAACAGGAAGCCCGCGCCTATCTCCGCCACTAGCTGCTCGGTCGCTGCCGGCGGCAGGTCGATGATGATGCCCAGGGCCTCAAGCACGTCGGCAGTACCGCAGGCCGAGGAGGCAGCCCGGTTCCCGTGCTTGACCATGCGTGCGCCGGCTGCCGCGGCCGCGATCGTGCCCATCGTGGAGATGTTCACAGTCCTGGCAGTGTCGCCCCCAGTGCCGACCAGGTCCACGATCCGGCCGGGAACCGAGATCGGGGCGGCATGATCGAGCATGGCCTGGGCCAGGCCGGTCATCTCGGCCGGAGTCTCGCCCTTCATCCGCAACGCCACGCCGAACCCGGCGATCTGGGCCGGCGTCGCGGCACCCTCCATGATCTCGTTCATCGCCCAGGCGGCTTCTTCTGCGGACAGCGATTCGCCCCGTATCAGCGCACCAAGCAGGGCTGGCCAGGTTGTACGCGCGTCCATTGAACGGCCACCTCGATCCGGTCAGGCAGGCGGATGGGGGTCGCGGGGGCACGACCTCGTTCCCATTCTGAAGGCAGAAAGCCGGGCTCGCGCTGGCTTGCGTGCAGCCTCACAGCGCGTGGTGCTTGGCGGCCTCGGGGTCGACCCGGCGTTCGCGCATCAGCCCGGCCAGGGCCCTGGCCAGGGCGACGGGGTCAATCGGGTGGCTGACAACGGCGTCGGCACGAGACCAGGTGGCGAGCCAGCCATCGTCTGGCCTGCCGATGATCAGCAACACCGGCGGGCAGTCATGGATCTCGTCCTTGGCCTGCCGGCAGATGCCCATCCCGCCCGCGGGCTGAGCCTCCCCGTCCAGCACCATCACGTCGACGCCACCCGCGTCCAGCAGGCGAAACAGCATGGGCGCGGTGGCCACCTCGATGATCTCGGCCTCGGGCACGTCAGGGGCCGGGCGGCGGCCGATCGCGAGCCGCACTCTGCCCCGAGTGTCAGCATCATGGCTATACACGACAACCTTCATGTCAAATGATGCTACCGACCTGGGGGGTCGGCCTACGCACGCCTACGCGGTGTCGTAATAATGGCCCCGTGGTGACAGCATCTACTGAGGTTGCTCCGCGCCCCACCGCGAGCAGACCCAACCTCGTCAGCGTGGGCACGATTATCTGGCTGTCCTCCGAGCTGATGTTCTTCGCGGCGCTATTCGCCATGTACTTCACGATCCGGTCGGTCGACAAGGGTATGGGCCAGCCCTGGCCCAAGGCGCACCTCGACCTGGCCCTGGCCTCGGCAAACACGATCGTGCTGCTGCTGTCCAGCGTTACCTGCCAGATGGGCGTGTTCGCCGTCGAGCGTCACCAGCTCCGGCGCCGCGGCTCGATCTTCAGGTTCTGGGAGTGGGGCCTGCGCGAGTGGTACGTGCTGTCGTTCCTGATGGGCTTCTACTTCATCTGCGGCCAGGGATATGAGTACCTCGACCTGATCCAGAAGCAGCACGTCACGCTGTCATCCAGCAATTACGGCTCAGTCTTCTTCCTGACCACCGGCTTCCACGGCCTGCATGTCACCGGCGGGCTGATCGCGTTCCTGTTCCTGCTCGGCAGGACGTTCGCGGCCAAGAAGTTCACGCTCGAACAGCAGACCAGCGCCATCGTCGTGTCTTATTACTGGCACTTCGTCGACGTGGTCTGGATCGGGCTGTTCACCACCATCTATCTCATCCACTGACCGGGAACTGGGGAAGCTGTGAGCTGGATCACCGCTAAGCGCCGGCACCCGGCAGCTAGCTATGCCCTCGTCGGGCTCGCGCTGGTCATCATCGGCCTCGGCTACGCCGTCCTGACCAGCAGCGGATCCGCGAGCGCCTCGCCGCAGGCGGCGGCCAACGCCGCCCAGATCGCCGAGGGCCATACGCTGTTCGAGCAGACCTGCTCGTCGTGCCACGGCGTCTTTGCCCAGGGCGAGACGGGTGTGGCCCCGAGTCTTATCGGGGTCGGCGCCGCGGCCGCGGACTTCCAGCTCACCACGGGCCGTATGCCGGCCACCGCGCTGAGCGCGGAGAACGAGCGCAAGCCGCCCAAGTTCGATCCGGCGCAGATCGCCGCGATCGATGCCTTCATCGAGTCACTGGGCGGCGGCCCTCCCGTTCCCACGGCTGCTCAGGTCAACCCGGCAGCGGGCAACTACGGCCTGGGTCAGCAATTGTTCGAGGCCAACTGCGCCGCCTGCCACAACTTCGTCGGCGCCGGGGGCGCGCTGACCGACGGCAAGTTCGCGCCGTCGCTCACGCAGTCGACGCCGCGGCAGATCTACGAGGCCATGCTGACCGGGCCCGAGGCGATGCCGGTCTTCAACGACATGGTGGTCACGCCGCAGGAGAAGCGGGACATCATCGCGTTCGTCACTGAGGTTCGTTCTCAGCCCAACCCTGGCGGCCTCAGCCTGGGCCGGATCGGTCCGGTGACCGAGGGCCTGGTCGCATTCCTGGGCCTGCTGCTGTTCCTGGTCCTGGCCGCACTGTGGATTACTGCAAAGCACGGGAAGGCTCATGAGTAACACGAACCCCCAAGGACCGGGCGATGCTGGCTGGCCCGAGTACCTGACCGGCGGAGGCAGCAGCCACGGCGCGGACCAGCCAGGAGGGCCGGCAGCGCCGCGCCGTGTCATCGGCACCCCGCCGCCCTCGGCGGCCAGGACGATGCTGCCCGACCGTGGTCACGACGGCCCGGCCCCGCCACCACGTGAGCTGCCGGCCGATCCCGACGACCCAAGGCGCGCCAAGAAGGCTGAGTTGCTCGTCGCCGCCTGCTTCATCCTCGCGATGCTCGCGGGATTCGGGTTCCTCGTGGCCTATGGCACGATCGGCGTCGGCACGATCGTCAAGGTGCAGCACTCGAACTGGGCGCTGGGCGGCACGCTTGGCCTGGCCCTCCTCCTGCTGGGCGTCGGCGCGACGCTCTGGGTGCGGCACCTGATGCCCACGGTCGAGCTGACCGAGAATCGGCACCCGATGAAGTCGGAGCCGAAAGACATCGAGGCGTTCAAGGAGACGTTCGAGGAAGGCGCCGAGACCAGCCAGTTCGTCAAGCGGCCGCTCGTGCGGCGCAGCCTCATCGCCGCGACCATCCCGCTGGCCGTGGCACCGCTGTTCCTGCTCCGCGACCTCGGCCCGCTGCCGGGCGACAGCCTGGACACCACTGTCTGGCGGAAGGGCCTGCGCCTGCTGATCTACGGGACGGGCCGGCCGATCACCCCGGCCGAGTTCAGCTCGCCAGGGTCCCTGGTCAGCGTCGGGCCCGAGGGCTACCTCGACGACGATGACGCGATGGCCAAGGCAGCGGTCATCATCATCAAGTTCCGGCCCGGTCAGATCAGCTTCACGGCCGCGAACTACCCAGTCCCTGGCAAGACGGTCGAGAACTGGACCGTGGACAACATCGTGGCGTACTCCAAGGTCTGCACGCACCTCGGCTGTCCCGCGGCCTTGTACGACCAGGTCACCCACCACATCCTGTGCCCGTGCCACCAGTCGACGTTCGACGCGACCGAAGGCGCCAGGGTGACCTTCGGCCCCGCCACGCGGCCGCTGCCCCAGCTGCCAATCGGCGTGGACTCGCAGGGTTACCTCATTGCCACGGGCCCCTTTAACCAGCCTGTCGGCCCGAGTTTCTGGGAGCGGGGATGAGCGTCGATCGGGCGCTGGAAGGCACAGGCACCTGGCTGGACGAACGGCTCCACGGCGCTCGCGGAGTCCGGGTCCTGCTGCGGAAGGTCTTCCCGGACCACTGGTCGTTCCTGCTCGGCGAGATCATCCTGTACTCGTTCATCATCTTGCTGCTGACCGGCACGTTCCTGACGTTCTGGTTCCAGCCGAGCATGACCGACGTCATCTACCACGGCTCCTACACCCCGCTGAACGGCGTGCGGATGAGCGAGGCCTACGCCTCGACCCTGAACATCAGCTTCGACGTTCGCGGTGGGCTGCTGATCAGGCAGATCCACCACTGGGCCGCCGACCTGTTCATGGCCGCGATCTTCGCGCACATGATCCGGATCTTCTTCACCGGCGCGTACCGCAAGCCGCGCGAGATCAACTGGCTCATCGGGATCGTGCTGCTCACGCTGGGCCTGTTCGAGGGCCTGTTCGGCTATTCGCTGCCCGACGACCTGCTGTCGGGCGCGGGCCTGCGGATCACCGAGGGCATCCTCCAGTCGTTCCCGATCGTCGGCACGTACCTAGCGTTCTTCCTGTTCGGCGGGCCGTTCCCAGGCAACGACATCATCCCGCGGCTGTACATCCTGCACGTGCTGGTGATCCCCGGCCTGATCCTGGCGCTCGTTACCGTGCACCTGTTCCTGATGTTCCACCAGAAGCACACCCAGATGCCGGGCAAGGGCCGCACGAACACCAACGTCGTCGGCGCGCCGATGTACCCGTACTTCATGGCCAAGACCGGGGCGTTCTTCTTCTTCGTGTTCGCTGCGCTGACGATCTGCGCGGCGTTCGTGCAGATCAACCCCATCTGGCTATACGGGCCCTACAACCCGGTGGCGATGTCGGCTGACTCCCAGCCCGACTTCTACATGGGCGCGCTCGAGGGTGCCCTGCGCCTCTTCCCGTCCTGGCAGTGGGTGTTCTTCCATCACACGTTTGCGTTCAATGTGTTCATCCCGGCGTTGCTGCCGCTCGGCATCGTCCTCGGAGGTGCGGCCGCCTGGCCGTTCCTGGAGCAGTGGATCACCGGCGACAGGGCTGAGCACCACCTGAACGACCGGCCGCGCAACGCGCCCACCAGGACCGCGATCGGCATCGCCGCGATCACGTTCTACGGCATCCTGTGGGCCGAGGGCGCCAACGACGTCATCGCCGACCGCTTCGACATCTCGTTGTACGCCATCACCTGGACCGCCAGAGTGGGAATCTTCGTCGGACCGGTCATCGCCTACTTCATCACTAAACGGATCTGCCTCGGCCTGCAGCGCAAGGACAACCACCTGATCGAGCACGGTGTCGAGACCGGCATCATCAGGCAGCTGCCCAGCGGCGAGTTCATCGAGGAGACCAGGCCGGTCGACGACGAGCGGCTGGCCGTGCTGACCTCGCGCGTCGAGCACCCGCCACTGCCGGCCATCGACACCACGGAGGCGGGCGTT
>JASHUG010000398.1 GCA_030040155.1 Streptosporangiaceae bacterium
GCTGCGACACGCCGGCGAGTGCTTTCTAGGTCAATCTAGGGAATTCGCTAGATCGGCTCATAGGGTCCTAGGGCATGGACCCTGTGCGCAACCCGTACGCTCCCGGCGCCGGCCAGCGGCCCCCTGAGCTGGCCGGGCGAGACCGCGAGATCGCCCAGTTCGAGGTGGTGCTCGAGCGCGTGGCCCGCGGCCGGCCAGAACGGAGCATGGTGCTAACCGGCCTGCGCGGGGTGGGCAAGACCGTGCTGCTGAACTCGTTCCGCTCGATGGCGATGCAGCGCCTCTGGGGTACGGGCAAGCTAGAGGCCAGGCCAGATCAGTCAATCCGGCGGCCGGTCGCGGGCGCGCTGCACATGGCGGTGCGTGAGCTTGCCCCGCGCCACCGGGCCCCCGACCGGATCGACCACTTCCTCGGCGTGCTCAAGGCCTTCGCCGCACGAGACGTCCGCGCGCCGAAGGGGTCGGCCCTGACCCAACTCGGCATCGACGTCCCCGCGGTCCGCGGCCGGGCCGATTCCGGCGATCTCGAAGTCGACCTGACCGAGTTGCTGACCGACGCGGCCTCTGTGGCGGCTGACCTGGGCGTGGGCATCGCCCTGTTCGTCGACGAGATGCAGGACGTGCCAGCCCCGGACATATCCGCGCTGTGCGCCGCCTGCCACGAGCTGTCGCAGAACAACGGCCCGCTCATAGTCGTCGGCGCCGGCCTGCCGCACCTCCCGTCGGTCCTGTCGGCGAGCAAGAGCTACTCAGAGCGACTCTTCCGGTACGTACCGATTGACCGGCTTGACCGGGAGTCGGCGGACATTGCCCTGCTGGCGCCAGCCCGGCGGGAGGGAGCCGACTTCCATCCCGCCGCCCTGGACGCCCTCTATGCTGCGGCCGACGGCTACCCGTACTTCGTACAGGCCTACGGGAAGGTCACCTGGGACGTCGCGGCATCCAGCCCGGTAACGGCGCACGACGTGGAGGTCGCCGGGCCGGTTGCGGCCTCCGAGCTGGCCGTCGGCTTCTTCGGCAGCAGGTATGAGCGAGCGACGCCGGCCGAGCGCGAATACATGCGGGCAATGGCAATGCTGGGCGATGAGCCCGTTCAGACCGCTCAGGTAGCAGAGGAACTGGGTCGTAGGCCATCAAGTGTTTCGCCGGCTCGAGACAACCTGATCAAGAAGGGCCTCATCTACAGCTCTGAGCGCGGCCTCATCGCGTTCACCGTGCCGCATTTCGGCCGGTTCCTGCGGACGCAGCCCGCCTGAACCGAGGCTGGCGAGCGGGGCCACGGGACGGCGGACGCACCTCGTTCCCGCTGTGGATATCAAGCTGTATAGGACTGTCTACGGCGTGGACTAGAGATCACTAGACAGGGGCATATCGGTCCCGCCGGGACTGCCTGGCGCCGCGAGCACGCCGGCTGCCAGGCGCGGTGTCGGTCGGCCGCGGCGGCGCAGTTGAGACTGATAGGCCGGCCACGGTACGGGTTCGCTGGTCACGGCGTCCACGACCGCCGCGTGGATCGTTGGCCGGCGCTGGCTGAGGAAGATCGCGAATACTACGTCGCTCGCGCGATCCTGGCAGGTCGCCGGGAACACGACGTAGCGCCAGCACACCTCTCGCCACATGTCGGTGGGCTCATGCGACGTGATCAGCTTGGAGTGGCGCCGCCAGGCCTTGCTGTGCCGCAGCGACGCCAGCGTCCGCTCGGCTGACATGGCTCGTAGTTCGCATGGCTCGGAGTAGCCGAGGCGGATGAGACCCTCGCCCAGCTCAGGGGAAAGCGCGCCGAGCACGATCAGCTCAACCGCCGTGATGGCCAGCAACTGACCCAGGTAGGCGCCTGATCTGGGCTCGGTAACGGCGGGCAGGCCAACGGTAGACAGGGCCGCCACCGACAGCAGCCCCGCCCTGGCCAGGGTCCGGCCGCTTACCGGGGCCGTGCTGAAGTCCCCGAAGCAGCCGCAGCCGACATCCGGCTTGGCGGCCCGCAGTTCGATCAGTGCGCTGGTCGCGACGAGGAACATGAGGCCCGCGCCGAGCCGGATGCAGGTCGCGGGGGCGCCGTGGCCGAGGTGGCCCGCGGTGATGATCAGCCCACCGCCCAGCCCGAATTCGATGACCCACATGACCACCGTCATCGGCGTGCGCATTCGCATTGGAAATAGCGCAGTCGGGCCGAGGCCACCGTCCATCGAGCCGGTTCGCATAGCGCGCAACAGCTTTGTGGCACACGCTCCGAGCAGCAGGACGGCGATGAGCGGGATCTGCACCTCGCGCACGGCATTGAGCACGGTCACTCGCCAATCGTGATAGTGGCGTTGAAACAGCCCCGGTCGAGCTCGCCGCCGAGCGCGACGAAGCTCGCCATCGTCAGGTCGGCAATGCGCCCGCGCGGTGATGTCCCGCAGGTGACGCACCGGTCGTTAAAGAGCCTGGCTACCGGCGCGCAGCCGGTGACCGGGAGCATGCAGTCAAGGTTGGTGCACTCGTTGTTGACCCGCAGGACGCTGCCGATGGCCAGGTAGGGCATCCGCGCGAACCCGTGCGTCTGGCCGGTCTGCGCATCTTCGGCGCACCCGGTCTCGGGATCAAGCGCCGGGTAGCAGACGCCGAGGACGCCGGGCGGCTCGTCCCCCGGCTCGTGCCAGGTCGCCGAGCCCGCGATCGAGTCCGGCACGTGCCCGCTGACCAGCGGCGGCATCGGGAGCATGGCGGCCGGATAGACCGGTTGGGAAGTCGCCGGGATCATGCCGTCGAGCTCGTCGTCGCGGCGCAGGCCGATTATGTCGACCAGGTAGCCGGGGTCCAGCATGGGGAACCTGACCTGGATACGTCCGACGGCCCGTGGCTGAATGGCGACCACCCGCGGCTTCCTGGTGGCACCCTCGCTGACCACGAGCCGGCTGCCCGAGCGCTCGGTGATGATCCCCGTGACGCGCCCGATGTTCGCCCAGATGCGATCGGCCGTGTGCCGACTCGACGGGTGCAGCCGCACGACCGCGTGATCGCCGGGTCGCAGCGCTGTTGGCTCTAACTGGCCGCCGCGCCAGGCGACGGCATCGGGGGTAAGGGTGAAGCGCTGCTCGTCACCGGCATCGCCGAGCACGAGCACCTGCGGACTCACGTCCAGCACCATCCCGGACACGGCCCGTGGCAGATGCCCGGTATCGGCAAACCCGGTGCCGGACCCGGCTGGATCTGACGGCCGGATTTCCACTTCGTCCGGGCCCGGGCGCCTTGGCTGCGGGATGAGCGGAAATCTGGATTTCGACCCTTCGGGCTGGTTAGCCGGCATTGTCTGGCCGGAGCGCGACGGAAAGACCGCTGCCTTTAACAGGCGGCGGCGTGCCACGATGGCAGCTGCGGCCGAGCCTGCGGCTCCGGCGCAGCGGTCACAACAGCCCCGGACACTCTGCCCGGATGGCATCGGCATCCCTCCGGCTCCGACAGCCAGGCCGCCTGCCGGATGTGGCCGGATGCGGCTGCGGTCGGAGCAATCTGGTGATCTTTCCGGCCTAGCTGATACGTAGGTATCTAGGCGGCGAGTGTAGCGAGGTCAGCCCGTCTGTCCTTCCAGTCTGTAAATATCTGCGACGCGTGACGCGTAGTTACGTGGGGTGACGACTGGTCTTGCCTGCTCGTGGGTAACGTTGGTGTGTGAGCGTCGGGGGCGATCACAGCTTTACCAGCGCCTGTTCGACCGCGGCGAGGGCGGCACCGCGAGTCGCGATGCCGCGTGCAGCCGCCGCGGCCGACCCGGAGCCGCCGGCAGTTCCACGGGCACGGAACGGCGGGCGGACGAGCGGTGAGGATGATCGAGGGTTCGGCGAATACGTTTCGGCGCGTAGCCGTGCGCTGCTGCGGACCGCTTACCTGCTGACCGGGAACGTGGCCGACGCTGAGGACCTCGTCCAGGCCGCGTTGGCGAAGACGTTCCTCGCGTGGGATCGCATCGAGGACCGCAGCGCAGTGGACGGCTATGTGCGCCGGGCCATGGTCAATACGCACATCTCCTGGTGGCGAAGGCGGCGGCTAGAGGAGTACCCGACCGATGAGATCCCCGACCAGGCCGTGGCCGATCACGCCGTGTCGAGCGACCTGCAGGAGACCCTGCGGCGGGCGATAGACCGGCTGCCGCAGCGGATGCGCGCGGCAGTCGTGCTGCGCTACTACGAGGACATGACCGAGGCCGAGGTGGCAGAGGTGCTCGGCGTAAGCCTGGGAACGGTGAAGAGCACCGTCTCGCGCGCCGTTGCCAAGCTCAGGACCGATGCCGACCTGCAGCCGGAGTGATGCTCAGCTGCGGCCGCGATCATCCTCGACGTTGATCATTGACTGCTGACGGCCCGGCGATTTGCCGATACCTTGGCATTAACCACGTCAGGGCGGTTACCGGCACGGCCAGCCGGCAGTGACTGGTACCCAATTGGTCGCCAGGGGGTTGCGCCATGCGCAGCACAATGATGGATGTCCCGCTCACGGTAACCGCGATCATGCGGCACGGCACCACCGCCTACGGCAGCAGCGAGGTCGTCACGTTGACCGGCGCCGGTACGCGGCGGCAAAGCTACGCGGAAACGGGCGCCAGGGCGGCCCGGCTCGCTAACGCGCTACGAGCGCTGGGAGTCGATGCGGACCAGCGAGTGGCAACGCTGATGTGGAACAACTCCCAGCATCTCGAGGCCTACCTAGCGATTCCGTCCATGGGCGCGGTGCTTCACACCCTCAACCTCCGGCTCGACCCGCAGGTGATCGGGTACATCACCGACCACGCGGGCGACGACGTCGTGATCGTGGATCCCACGCTCGTGCCGCTGCTGGCCCAGGTGCTGCCGCATGCTCCGGCCATCCGGCACGTCATTGTGACCTCGGCCGAGAACGAGACGCAGTTCGTTCCGCCGGCCGAGCTTGCTGCCCTCGGCAGGCCCGTGCACTCTTATGAAGCGCTGCTTGCCGCCCAGCCCGCCTCGTTCGACTGGGCAGAACCCGATGAGCGTTCGGCCGCCGCCATGTGCTACACCAGCGGCACTACCGGGCATCCGAAGGGCGTCGTCTACAGCCACCGCTCGATGCACCTGCACTCGATGGCCGCCTGCATGGGCGGCGTGTTCGGGCTGTCCGACCGCGACCGCGTGCTGCCCGTCGTCCCGATGTTCCATGCGAACGCCTGGGGTCTGCCATACGCCGCGCTGCTGGCGGGCGCCAGTCTGATCATGCCGGACCGGTTCTTGCAGCCCGAGCCGCTCGTCAAGCTGATCGAGGCAGAGCGACCCACGGTGGCCGGGGCGGTGCCGACGATCTGGAACGGCCTGCTGCAGTACGTCAGAACCCACGGCGGTGACCTGTCCTCCCTGCGCTTGGTGCCGTGCGGCGGCTCCGCCGTGCCGCATTCTCTTCAGGAGGCCTACGAGAAGGAACTAGGGGTGCGGATCCTGCAGGCCTGGGGCATGACGGAGACCTCCCCGCTCGGCAGCGTGGCTTTCCCCCCGGCCGACGTGACCGACGAGGAGGCGTGGCGCTACCGGGACTCGGCCGGCCGGCTGATGTGCCAGGTCGAGCACCGGCTGGTCGGCGAGGGCGACGTCGTGCTGCCCTGTGACGGCGAGGCGGTTGGAGAGATTGAGGTGCGCGGTCCCTGGGTGACCGGTGCCTATTACAAGGACGACGACCCGCAGAAGTTCCACGATGGCTGGCTGCGAACCGGGGACGTCGGCACGATTGACCCGCTCGGTTACGTCAACCTGACCGACCGGGCCAAGGACGTCATCAAGTCCGGAGGCGAGTGGATCTCGTCGATGGAGTTGGAGAACTTGCTGATGGCTCACCCTGACGTCACCGAGGCGGCCGTCATCGGGGTGGCCGACGACAAGTGGGGTGAGCGGCCGCTGGCAGCCGTGGTCGTGCCGGACGGCTCTACCGTCAGTGCTTCCGAGCTCAGAGGCTTCCTGGCCGAGAAGGTCCCGCGCTGGCA
>JASHUG010000399.1 GCA_030040155.1 Streptosporangiaceae bacterium
TCCAGCTCAGCCAGCCGCCGCCGCAGCAGGTGCACTTGCACGTGCAGGTTCTTCTCCCGCTGCCTGGAAGCCTCCTCCTGCCACAGCGCGTCGATGAGGGCCGCGACCGGCACGACCCGGTTCGCCGACAGGGCCAGCATCGCGAGCAGGATGCGCAGGCCGGGCTGGGAGATGCCGGCCGGGGACCCACCGACGAAGACGTCGACGGGCCCGAGCAGGCTCACGATCGGCCCGACCGGCTCCGCCCCCTCATCCGCCATGGTTGCAGCGTACTTTTCTGACACCAAAGCAGGCCAGGTCATGCCGTACCGATCAGGTCACGCTATATGCGCCGAGAGCTACATCATCTCATCGGTGTAGGGGATCATCACGGTCTTCAGCTCGGTGTAGGCCTCGATTGCGGTCCGGCCGCCTTCCCGGCCGATGCCCGACTGCCGATATCCGCCGAACGCCGCGTGCGGCTCAAGCTGATAGCCGTTGACGCCGACGGTCCCGGCCCGCACGGCCTTGCTCAGCCTGATGGCGCGCTTGATATCGGACGTCCAGACCGTGGCCGCCAGGCCGTACTCGGTGGCGTTCGCGATCTTGATGGCCTCCTCCTCGTCGGTGAACGGGATCACTGACAAGACCGGCCCGAAGACCTCCTCGCGCGCGATCGTCATGTCGTTATGCACGTCGGTGAATAGCGTTGGCGCGACGAAGTTGCCCGCGGCCAGATCACCCTCGCCCCTGGTTCCGCCGCATATCAGGCGGGCGCCCTCGGCCTGGCCCCGCTCGATCAGGCCAAGGACACGGTCGAGCTGACGGGTGTTGATCAATGGCGAGGAGCTCACCGCCGGGTCGAACGGGTTACCGTAGCTGACCATCCCGGCGATCATCTCCGACGTGCCGAGGAACTCGTCGACCGCGTCCCGCTGCACGAGCGCTCTGGTCTGGGCCAGGCACACCTGACCGGACAGGCCCAGGGTGACCGTCCCCATGGTCAGCATCGCGGAGGTGGCGACGTCGGCGTCGGCGAACACCAGGGCCGGGCTCTTGCCGCCAAGTTCCAGGCTGAGCCGCTTGAAGGTGCCGGCCGAGGCCTCGATGATCTTCCGGCCCACGGCACGGCTGCCGGTAAACGAGATCTTGTCCACCAGCGGATGGTGGATGAGCGCGTCGCCGGTCGGGTCGCCGGGTCCGGTGACGACGTTCAGCACGCCGGCCGGCAGCCCCGCCTCCTCAATCAGCCGGACGAGCCGCAGCACAGAGAACGTCGCGTACTCGGACGGCTTGAGCACGATCGTGCAGCCCGCCGCCAGCGCCGGGGCGAGCTTCTGCGCGGTCAGCAGCAGCGGGGCGTTCCACGGCACAATCGCGCCGACGACGCCGATGGGCTCGCGCAGGGTCATGACGAGGTGCTCGCCGCCCTGGTAACCGGGCAGCGTATCGCCGGCCAGCTTGTCCACCCAGCCGGCGTGGTGGTCGAACACGTCGGCGACCATCCCGCCGGACATGCCGTAGACAGCGCCGAAGCTGAGCGGCACGCTGTTGTCCAGCGCCTGGAGCGCCAGCAACTCGTCGCCGTGCTCGCGGACCAGATCGGAGATCTTGCGCAGGAGCCTGATCCGCTCGCCCGCGCGAGTCTTTGGCCACGGTCCCTCGTCGAACGCCCTGCGCGCGGCCCGGACGGCCCGGTCAACGTCCTCAGCTCCCGCGACCGGGAACGAGGCGACCTCTTCCCCCGTGGCCGGGTGGCTATGGATCCAGGTCTGCTCGGCCGACGACGGACCCCAGGCACCGTCGATCAGCAGCTGTCCGTCGGTTAGGCCCGCCTCGTCGCGATGCGGCTTGATCGAAGCAACCATGGCTCGTCCCTCAACTGAAACACGTTCTATTTTCTCGGAGGGTATAACGAACCACGCGCTACGGCTAGAAAAGCGGGCGGCTCACCGCCGCCGTGCACCAGCAGGCTGGACCCGCTGATGTAGGCCGCTTGCGGCGAGGCCAGGAACAGGCAGGCGGCAGCCACGTCGTCGGGGGTACCGAGGCGTTGCATCGGCACGGTCCGCGCGACCGCGGTCATGCCGTCCTCAGTGCCGTAGTGACCGGCCGCCGCGCCGGTCGCGACGAAGCCGGGCACGACGGTGTTGAGCCGCACCTTCGGCGCCCACTCGATCGCAAGGCTGGTGACCAGGTGCTGCAGGCCCGCCTTGGCCGCACCGTAGGCGGCCGTGCCCGGCGACGGACGGCTGCCGCTCACGCTGCCGATCATGATTATGGATCCGCCGTCATCCTGGGCCTGCATGACCGCGTTCGCGCCCTGCGCGACGTGCAGCGGGGCGAGGAGGTTGAGTTCGATGATCTTCTGATGGAAACGAGGTGAGGCCGTGGCTGCAGCCACCTCAGGCGAGCCGCCGGCGTTGCTGATGACGACATCGACGTTGCCGAACAGGTCCGCCGCGGTGCGGATGAGCCGCGTGGCTTGGTCCGCTTCGCGTACGTCGGCCTGGCAGAAGACAGCCGTCCGGCCGCCGGCCGCGGCAAGTGCGGCCGGATCGGCCGGCGGCGTCCGCCCGCACACCAGGACCCGGCTCCCGGCCCGCAGAAAGGCTCGGGCGATGCCGGCTCCGATGCCTCGCGTACCACCGGTGATCACCACTGACCTGCCTGCATGCTCGCCCGGACTGCACATGGCGCTCATGCTAGGTGAGGGGTCACGCGGCACCGTTGCAGGTGCCGGCTAGGTCAGCGTCGACCGACGGTTACCTGCGGCGCAGGCGGACGTCGAGGGAGTCGCGCAGGGCGTCGCCGACGAAGTTGCACGCCACGATCACCAGCACGATGCACAAGCCGACCGGGTAGATCAGCCACCAGTACCCGTCCTGCAAGAAGCTGACGCCGTTGGACAGCTGATCGCCCCAGTCGGCCTTGGGATAGGCCAGGCCGAAGCCCAGGAACCCCAGGAACGCCAGCGCCGTGATCGCGTCAGCGACCTGGAAGGT
>JASHUG010000400.1 GCA_030040155.1 Streptosporangiaceae bacterium
CCTGACCGAGCTGGGCTGGGCGCTGCCGGTGACCGAGGTCGCGCAGGCCGGCCTGGCCGACATGATCGCGGAGGAGGCGGGGCGCCCGTTTGACCTGGCCAGGGAGATCCCGCTGCGGGCCCGGCTGCTGGCCGCGGGCGCGGGGGAGCATGTGCTGGTGGTGGTGGTCCATCACATCGCCACCGACGGCTGGTCGACGGGGGTGCTGGCACGGGATGTGTCGGCGGCGTACGCGGCCCGCCGTGCGGGGCGGGCGCCGGAGTGGAATCCGCTGCCGGTGCAGTACGCCGACTACGCGCTGTGGCAGCGCGAGCTTTTGGGCGAGGAAGACGACCCGGGCAGCGTGCTGGCCGGGCAGGTCGCGTACTGGCGGGCGGCACTGAACGGGCTGCCGGAGGAGCTGGCGCTGCCGGCCGACCGGCCGCGCCCGGCAGCAGCCAGCCACCGCGGGTACAGCGCACCGGTGCGGGTTCCGGCCGGGGTGCACCAGCAGCTCGCTGGGCTGGCCCGCTCCCGCGGGGTGACGCTGTTCATGATCGTGCACGCGGCGCTGGCGGTCTTGCTGTCGCGGCTGGGCGCCGGGGTCGATATCCCGGTCGGCACTGGAGTGGCCGGGCGGACCGATGTGGCGCTGGATGACCTGGTCGGGTTCTTCGTCAACACCCTGGTGCTGCGGACCGACGTGTCCGGGGACCCGTCGTTTGAGGTGCTGCTGGGCCGGGTCCGGGAGGCGGGGCTGGGCGCGCTGGATCACCAGGACGTGCCGTTCGAGCGGCTGGTGGAGATCTTGGCCCCGGAACGGTCGCTGGCCCGCCATCCGCTGTACCAGGTCAACCTCACGATACAGAACAACGCCCCGGCGGTGCTGGACCTGCCCGGCGTGGCGGCCGGGCAGGCGCCGGCCACGCCGGGGACGTCGGTAAGGTGCGACCTGGATATTGTCGTCGCCGAGGTGCTCGATGGGGGCCGCCCGCAGGGGCTGGCCGGATCGGTGACGGTGGCGGCGGACCTGTTCGACCCGGCCGCGGCGGGCATGCTGACGGCGCGGCTGGTGCGCGTGCTGGCGGCGGTAGCCGCCGATCCGCAGGCCCGGGTGCACCAGGTGGAGATCCTGGCCGGGGCGGAGCGGGCGCAGATCCTGGCCGGGTGGAACGACACCGCGGCGGAGGTGCCGGCGGTCACGCTGCCGGGGCTGTTCGAGGCGCAGGCGGCGCGGACGCCGGATGCGGTGGCGGTGGTGTGCGGGGACGCCGGGCTGTTGTCGTACGCGGGGCTGAACGCGCGGGCGGACCGGCTGGCCCGGGTGCTGGCGGCGCGGGGGGCGGGACCGGAGTCGGTGGTGGCGGTGATGCTGGAGCGGTCGGCCGAGCTGATAGTGGCGCTGCTGGCGGTGCTCAAGGTCGGCGCGGCCTACCTGCCGGTGGACCCGGGCTACCCGGCCGAGCGGATCAGCTACATGCTGCGCGACGCGCGCCCGGCGGCCATCCTCGTCTCGCCGGCCGCTGCCGCGGAGCTGCCTGCACTGCTCGCCGCGGCGGTGCTGGTTCTGGGCGAGCCGGCCCTCGCGGCCGAGCTGGCCAGGGTTGATGGGGCTGACGTGGGGGACGCCGGCCGGAGCAGCCCGTTGCTGCCGGCGCACCCGGCGTATGTGATCTACACCTCCGGCTCGACCGGCCAGGCCAAGGGCGTAATCGTCTCGCATGCGGGCCTGGCCAGCCTGGCGGCGGCGCAGACTGAGCGGTTCAGGGTCACGCCCGGCTGCCGGGTGCTGCAGTTCGCGTCCCCGAGCTTTGACGCATCGGTATGGGAGCTGGTGATGGCGGTGTGCAGCGGGGCCGGCCTGGTGCTGGCCTCGCCGCAGGAGCTACTGCCGGGTCCATCGCTGGCGGGCCTGGTAGCCCGGCAGGGGCTCACCCACCTGACCGTGCCGCCCGCGGTGCTGGCGGTGCTGCCGGCCGGGAGCCTGCCGCCAGTGGTGACGCTGGTGACCGCGGGGGAGGCGCTGGGCCCGGAGCTGGTGGCCCGCTGGGCGGTCGGGCGCCGGTTCATTAACGCTTACGGGCCGACCGAGACCACCGTGTGCGCAACCATGACCGCTGGGCTGTCAGACGGTGATGACCCGCACATCGGGACGCCGATCATCAATACCCGCGTGTTCGTGCTGGACGGGTTCTACCAGCCGGTGCCGGCCGGGGTGGTTGGGGAGTTGTATGTCGCGGGGGCGGGCCTGGCCCGGGGGTACCTGAACCGTCCGGGTTTGACCGGGGAGCGGTTTGTGGCTTGCCCGTTCGGGCCGGCCGGGGCGCGGATGTACCGGACCGGGGCCCTGGCCCGGTGGACTGCCGATGGGGTGCTGGTGTTCGCCGGCCGGGCCGATGACCAGGTGAAGATCCGCGGGTTCCGGGTGGAGCCGGGCGAGGTGGAGGCGGTGCTGGCCGCCTGCCCGGGCGTGGCCCGGGCGGTGGTGGTCGCGCGCGAGGACACCTCAGGCGACAGGCGGCTGGCCGCGTACGTGGTCCCCGCGGACATGGACGGTACCGCCGGGGACGGCGGGCTGGCGGGGGCGGTGCGGGAGTTCGCGGCGACGCAGCTGCCCGAGTTCATGCTGCCCTCGGCGGTGGCCGTGGTGCGGACGCTGCCGCTGACCCCGAGCGGGAAGGTAGACCGCAATGCGCTCCCCGCCCCGGACTATGCGGCTGCCTCCCCTGGCCGGGAGCCGGAGACGGACTTGGAGCGGATCTTGTGCGGGGCGTTCGCGCAGGTCATTGGGCTGGACCACGTGGGTGTCGATGACAGCTTCTTCGACCTGGGCGGCCACTCGCTGCTCGCAGTGTCGCTAGTAGAACGGCTGAATGAGCTGGGAGTGCAGGTTTCGCTCAGGGCCCTCTTCGCGGCCCCGACGGTGGCGGGACTCATAGGCTGGCTAGACAGGTCGTCCATACAGGAGGCATTTGGCGTCCTCCTTCAAATCCGACCTCGCGGAAGTAAGCCGCCCTTGTTCTGCATGCACCCCGCTGGAGGAGTGAGCTGGTGTTATACGCCGCTTGCCCGGTCCGTTCCGGAGGACTACCCGATATACGGACTGCAGGCCCGTGGCCTCGACGGTAGTAGCCAGCATGCCCGGTCTATCCGGGACATGGCGACGGATTACATCTCGCAAATCCGTGCTGTACAAGAATGCGGTCCGTATCATCTGCTGGGGTGGTCCTTTGGAGGTATTATCGGCCACGAAGTTGCTGTCCAGTTGCAAGCTGCTGGCGAGCAGGTAGCAGCCCTGATCATCATAGATGGATACCCGCCGCCGACCCCGGATGGTCTTTCAGCGCCTGTCGGTGCCGAAACACAACTTGCAGACGAAGCAGACGGGCCTGAAGGCCCTGATGCCTCCGCGGAGGACGCACAGCTAGCGGAATTGATGGATATGGTGCGTCAGCGTTATGGCGGTAACAGCGAGGTAATAACCGACGAGGATCTGATGATCGTCGCACGGAATTTCCAGAATAGTGGTAGGAGTGTGCGCACGCATGAGTTCGGGAGATTTGAAGGGGATGCCGTGCTCATGTTTGCCGCCGAGAATTGGCACATGGAGGCATCACCTGCCGCACGGTGGGAGTCTTATGTATCCGGCGAAGTAGTAGAATTCGGTCTTCCCTGTGGCCATGAAGATATCTTGCGGCCTGACATGCTGGCTCAGGTCTGGGCTTATATGTCAGCGTGGCTGAAACTGGAGAACTGAAGGTCCACGGCGAGCAACCCGCGAGAGCCTCGTCATCCACGCTCCGTGGCTAGCTGTGCCTGCTATTGGCAGCGACTGGTGGCGTGGACAAAGGCCGTGAATGCATCGGTCGTCGGCATTCCGCGACTGCCGATCGTGATTACCGGGGTGGCCGCGGCGGTAAATGCCGGGCTTGATGCAGTGTCCACATTCTGTCTCTGGCTCCGCTACCCGCTATAATTGCCAGCGCCACTCGTGCTGCCCGTACAGGTGGTCTGCCTTGACGCCATGGGCGGCGCACCAGGCCATGAACTCATCGACCTGCTTGAGCTGGTAGGAGTCCTCGTTGTAGCTGGTAGCCATGACATGGCCCACGAGCCAGGTCTCCTCGCCCATCGCATAGACGTACGCCTCCGCTGCCCCCAGCTCGGTCATGATCGCGGCGGCCTGCGCGGCGTTCGACCCCGACAGGGTGCGCGAGTCGCTCATTTTCTTGGTCACTGGCTTGGTCAATATGGCCTGGTAGGCCCAGGTCAAAGGCGCCCCAGCGCACTCCATCCCCAGGAATGCCATGTCGACGGCCCCGACGTAGTTGCGCATGTACCGGTACATCGCGGGGTCCACTCCCGAGGAGTCTGCCCCCACGAATATCGTCCGCCCGCCTAGCCGGACGCAGTACGTCGTCTTGGCGCGGATGTCCAGGTCGGCGTGCTCCCCCAGGAACGGCGTGGCGATCACCTTCCCGCCGGGAAACTCGACCTCCGAGAAGTCATCCACCTCGACCACGGGCAGGCCCGCGTGAGAAAGGTAGAGCCCTGGCGACGGGTCGCACAGGCTGCCCTTGGACGACCGCGGTACCACAACCGCGCCGACCCGGCCGCGCAGCTGCAGCAGCGTCTCCAGCACGATGTGGTCCTGATGCCCGTGGGTGACGAGCGCCAAGTCGATGTGATCGGGCAGGTCAGCGTAGGTGAACCGGCCGGTCGCCGTGCTGTCGGCGCTGATCCAGGGATCGGTGATGATCGCCGCTTGCGGCGTCTGCATCAGTAGGCAGGCGTGCCCGAAATATCGGAGTCGGGCTCCGCCGTCGATATGCCGGTCATCGCTGAGGTTGGGCTCGGCCGTCAGTAGGTTGTCCAGCGAGGCGGCCTGGTCATCGCCAAGTTCCAAGGCCTCGCGCAGTCGGCCCTTGGTCGTAGCGCGGACCCGGGCCTTAAAGAGCTCCTCCAGTCCCTGGTGCCGGAACGGAATCCGCAGCTCCAGCACCTCCGACGACGGCAGCCGCGGGGTGCTAACAACAAACGGGCGCTCTACGCCGGTCTCGACGGACAGCTGAACGGACTGCCGGTCCTCAAGGTAGGCGTGGCTCCGGTATACCAGCGGCTCGATGTAGCGCATCGATGGCTGGTTACTGGTGTCATACGCCAGCTCGACGAGGCCCGCCAATACGGTCGGGAGCTTGGGGTACAGCGGGGTCAGATCGAATCCGGTTGCGCCCTGCCGCAGGATCTCCTCGCCCTCGACAATGGCCGCCGCGAAGCGCAGCAAGTCAGCCCGATCCCGCTTGATCGAGTTGAGCAAGGCGCGTACATCGCCGCCGCGCCGCTCATCGATGTTGACGAAGAATGCCCCCCGCAGTTCAGGGTTGTGGCTCGCATTGAGGTGAACCTGCGGGGACTGCAGATATGACTCAAGAAGCGGCACGTGCAAAAACGCTAGATTCATCGCCGACTGTACCGGTGCCACCGTATGGAGCGATGCATAGAATCGGTCGACCAGGGGCTCGATGATGACGTCTGGCCGGAGAAACCGTTCCTCGTCGCTCATCTCTGCTCCTTCACGCCCAGCCGAAACCCAAGGCAGCTTTCGCACTTCACCTACGGCATACTGTACTATGGCATTCTGTCAGATCACACAGCAATAATGGTGGATACGTGCATGGCTAGTCGCGGCAAAACCCCGATCCCGCAGGCAGGGAAATTGCTAGCCGAAGGCGCCAGTGAGGACTAGAGGCGGTCACGTCTCCGGCGGCCACGGCATCATGTCTGCGAATGGCGACGTTGCTATGCCCAAGCCTACCTGATGCGTATAATTAAACTAATACGCTCCAGGACGGCAACGGTATGACGCCGGTCAGGCGAACGCTAACGAGCTTCTTTCAGGGCGACGGATAAGGCCTCTAAGTGAGAGTAATTCACATAACTAACAACATGGAAGAATACATTTCTGGGCCCGAGAGACACATACTATACCTGGCCGCCACGCAGAAGAAACTCGGAACGAGCGTCAGCGTCATTCTCGACCGCCCAGGACCGATGATTGATGCTTGCGATAAGCAAGGTATACCCGTGGCCATGGTCGAGGGCTTAAAGATACGGTCCGGAATTCTCCCAGACGCGGAGACCGTCCAAATTCTGATAGAGCAATTCAGCGCGTCTAGCGCGGATATCATTAACTGCCATGGCATGCGCGCTGCGATCCAAGCGGTATCGGCAAGCAACAGGGCTCGCATTCCCTGTATATTCACCCTGCACTTCGGCGGTGATATTACGAGTCCCGGTAATACGTTTCTCCACGCGAGGCGCATGGGCCTAAAGTTCGCTATGATATGTCTTTCCAAGGCTCGTTTCGAGGCGCTGAGGCAGCTCGGCATGCCTGAGTCCGACCTTTATTATGTCGCGAATGGGACCGAGGCTGTTCCGCCCGCACAGTCACTGCCGACCCGCCAGTCGAACGGCTCGGACCTGATATTTGTCGGGAGCCTGTCCCGAATAAAAGGAGCGGACCTCGCCGTTCTGGCGATGTCTGAGCTGCGGCGAAGGCGTGGTGAGGGCTGCCCGGTGCTCAATATGTACGGCCGCGGTAATGATGAGCGATACTTGCGGGAGATGGTCGGCGCAACCGACCTACATGATATCGTACGATTTCATGGGCATGTGCAGGACATACTTGCGTCTTGCGACAACGCGGACATTCTCGTAGTGCCATCGCGAGAGGAGCAGAGTCCTTTAGTTGTGCTAGAAGCGATGAGCCGCGGAATGCCGGTCGTAGCTTCAGATGTCGGCGACGTGCGCGAGATGCTGCCGGATCGGAGGTATGGACGCATCGTCCCGGTGAACTCAATAATAAAATTGGCCGATGCTGTAGAGTCAGCCTTGGCAGACATTGCTGACGGAAATTTCGACCCGAACCTGCTTAGGCAGAGACATCGGGATTTCTACACTACCGAGAAGATGGCCGAACGCATCGAAGCCGTTTACGAGAATGTTCTGAATAATTCGCGCTCCAGGTAGCAGGACTGGGCGTACGTCCATCCCGGGCCCCGCGCTCACCGGGTGCACCGGCGACGTTGGCCGGCGAGGCCCAGGGCTAGCGTCAAACCGGGGTGGCGGCCCTTGCTAAGGCTTCCGCACGTTCAACTGCGGCATTGCATCAGTCGAACGCTGTACGGCCTCGTTATCTCACCTTTCAGCAGTGGGGTGACCAGAAAAGGCCATCGGGGGATGGGATGAGTCCATTGTCGAAAAGAGGAACCTCCGCCTCCGCGCCCTCGCGGAGCAGGGCGCGTGCCTGTACTTGCGTCCCCTCCTGCATCGCGTGGCGCACGATCGATGACTTGAAGAGAGGCAACATGCTCTGCTCTTTGTTGGCAACGAGAGCGTCGACCGCGTCGGCGAACTCGCTGCTTCGGCCCTTGTAGCGCTTAGCCAGCGACTCGGCCTCTGCGAGAGCCGCCTCGCCGGATGATACGCCGCCGAGGAGTTCGACAAACGACTCTAGCTCAGAGCTGGTGTTCTTGGTGACCTTCTTCGCAGACCAGAAATAGGAGTTCTCGCTAACATGCATGTCGTAGAACGCCACGAGGAACTCGTAGTAGACCCCATACTCTCGGCGGTACCGCTGCTCGAACTCCCGAAACGCAGCTTCCTCGTCGACTACCTGCGCCATCACGCTGTTGATGGAGCGCGCAGCTAGCAGTGCGCTGTACGTAGCCAAATGCACGCCGGAGGAGAATATCGGGTCAACGAAGCACGCAGCGTCGCCGACGAGCACCATACCAGGCCGCCAGAACTTCGTGTTGAGGTACGAGTAGTCCTTGCGTACGCGCAGCTGCCCGTATTCGCCTTCCACAACCCGCTTGGCATCTCTGAGGTAGTCGCTGATCATCGGGCACTCAGCTATAAGTGCCCGCAACGCCTGTTCGGGGTCGCCCTGAATCTTGTTCGCCATCTCCCGCCGCACGACGGCCCCGACGCTGGTCAGGTTAGGTCTTAGCGGTATATACCAAAACCAACCGCTATCGAAGGCAGCGGAAAGGATATTACCGGAGTTTGGCGGCGGAAGACGTTTCCCGCCTTCGAAGTAGCCGAAGAGAGCAAGGCTGCGGAAGAAATCCGAGTACTTCCGCGATCCGCCTACGTGCTTGTAGAGACCGCTCTTATTGCCCGAAGCGTCTACTACGTATCTTGCACGGATCTGGCTAGGCTTGCCGTCGGCGTCCGTATATGACACCCCGCGGACCCGCTCGTCGTCACCGACTATATCGTGAACGTCACATTCCTCACGCACGTCGGCACCCATCCGGCGCGCGTGGTCGAGCAGGATTTTATCAAATTTGCTTCGCTCTACCTGGTAGGCATACGACGTCTGGCCGGTCATTTTCGGCGATACCGAGAACGAGAAGGTCCACGGCTCGGGATTGGCCCCCCACCTTTGAGTCCCACCGCGTTTTACGGTGAAGCCCGCCTTCGCCAGCTCGTCCGCTACTCCACTAAGGCGGCATACACCATGAACGGTGGAAGGCAGTAGCGACTCGCCAATCTGCCAGCGCGGGAACTTCTCTTTCTCCAGGACCACGACCCGGTGTCCCTGCATCGCAACCAGAGATGCCAACGTCGAACCTCCGGGCCCTCCGCCGACCACCACCACGTCGACGTTTTCAACGCTTTCGTTATCCATGTGCTACCTCTTGCGCCATAGCTATCCGACAGGTTCCCATCGTTGTCCAGGAGATCCCCCTTGCGGCCAGCGGGCGAACGGGCTCCTCGCGCACGATGCCAGCAGTTCACCAGTCCGCATCCCGCCCGCTGGCGCCTGCGCGTGCTCAGCGGTGCAGCGGCGCAGGCGCCGCCCAGGTGCCTCGTGCTGAGGAACGCAAGTGGTAGGCACAATGCCAGGCGGGTAATCTGGGGCGTGACGTATCTGAGTGAGAGACATTAGCTATTGCTGCTGTCCAGGATTGCGCGTGTACCTTCGGGCGGACGACACTAAATCTATTGTGATGCAAGCATCACGAGAAAGGGCAGTAATGTCAAGCGTAGCGGTTAACGGCATCAATCTCCACTTCGATGAATACGGTTCCGGCGAGCCCGTCTTGCTCATAACGGGTAGCGGAGCCAGGGGCAGAATGTGGACACCGCATCAGGTCCCAGCCCTGACGGCCGCTGGCTATAGGGTGATTACGGTCGACAATCGCGGAATGCCGCCGACCGATGAGTGCTTGGATGGGTTCGCCCTCGACGACATGGTGGCCGACACTGCTGGCCTGATCGCAGTCCTAGGAATCGGCCCGTGCCGGATAGTCGGGTTTTCGCTCGGCGGAATGCTGGTCCAGGAACTGCTTCTCGCGTACCCCGACTTGATCACGCAGGCGGTTCTGATGGCCACACGTGGCAGAACTGATGCGCTGCGCGCCGCCATGGCGGCGGCAGAGTCAGAGCTTCTCGAAAGTGGAGTCGTACTGCCCCCGCGCTACGCAGCCGTGGTGCATGCGACGCAGTTCCTGTCTCCTCGCACTCAGGTTGATGATCGGCGGATTAGGGACTGGCTCGACATTTTTGAGATGTCGCTTCGGGACCGTTCAGCCGGCCGAGCTCAGCGCGGACTTGAATTGGTGGATAACAGGCTGGAGGAGTATCGCAAGATCAAGTCATCGTGCCTCGTGATAGGGTTCGGGGACGATGTGATAGCCCCGGCCTACCTCTGCCGCGAAGTCTCCGAATACATTCCTGACTGCAGATATGAAGAGGTGGCAGGATGTGGGCATTATGGCTATCTTGAGAATCCGGAGACTATCAATTCACTGATCATTGACTTCTTTGGGAAGAAGACGCGCAGCGCCGACTAACCACATTGGTCAAGGCAGTCCGGGACCGGAAGCTACACGGTCACCCGGCAGCCGCATCCTTGTCCTTGCTCTTCGTCGAGGTGCGAGTCGTGCGCTGCTTCGCACTTGTCTTCTGCAGGGCTTTGCCATTCGGCGCAGCATTCTTTGCCCGCTCGGCCGCATCTTCGTCCATGGCCTTTATAAGGCTTCTAGGTCGCATGTCTGTCCAATTTGTTTCGATGAAATCTAGACAGTCCTGCCGCCCAGCCTCTCCGAAGATCTTCTCCCAGCCTTCCGGTATGTCGGCGAAGACTGGCCATAGGGAGTGCTGGCCTTCGTCGTTGATAAGGACAAGATAACTCGCGTCCGGATCCTCGAACGGATTTGTCATTCCTGACTCCCTTGGCAGTGCCCATCGGCTAAGAAAATTCATTTCCGCTGAACATCCCTCTCAGGCACTGCCAAGATAGCCTTGTTGCCCTGCGCCAGTCCAGCGACGCTGCGGGTCTTGAGTTCTGGCTGCGTCACTGAGGCGGTCCGGTGTCGCAGCGGAGGTGCAGAAGCGCGAGCAGCGGCGCCGGAGATTTCTGGCCGCCGCTAGGGTCACGAGGATGACACGGATGGCGATCGAGTTTCCCGCTCCGCTGAGGCCCGGTGACCGAGTGGGCGTGACGTCACCGTCGATGGGTGTACGCCAGTCGGAGCGTGGCCGGTTTGAGCAGGCGGTCGAGACCGTCCGCGGTAATGGGTACGACGTGGTGATCGGCGCCTGTATGGATGGAGCCTCGCACGTGAGCGCGTCGGCGACGGCGCGGGCGGCGGAACTGATGACCATGCTAACGGACGAGTCCATCCGGGCTGTGGTGCCGCCGCGGGGCGGGGAGACCGCCATCGACCTGCTGCCGCTCCTGGACTGGGACGCAATCGCTGCGGCCGAGCCAACCTGGTTTGTCGGGTTCTCCGACATCTCCACTCTGATCATGCCGCTAACGCTGCGCACGGGGATCGCGACGCTGCATACCAACAACCTCATGAACGCCCCGTACGGAGCGCCCGGGCGGGTTTTGACCTGGCTCGACATCGTCGCTATGCCCGCAGGTTCCTCGTTCACGCAATCATGGCCGGGTATGGGTAGCACCATGGCTCGGCAGGACAGCCATACAATCCCGCAAGTCACGTCCGACGGAGCTCATGACACAGCATGGGTTCGGCTCGACGGTGATCGTGCAGTCGACGTTAGAGGTCGCCTCATTGGCGGGTGCATCGAAACCGTGCGCCACCTAGTGGGAACGCCCTACTGCGACGTGGCTCGGTTTGGGCAAGACCGGGCTCCGGAAGGGCTCATCATCTATGTCGAGGCGGCCGGCGACGATGCCTATGCCATCTGCCGTAGCCTGCACGGGATGCGCCTGGCCGGCTTCTTCGCCGACGCGAAGGCTGTCCTTGTTGGCCGCACGGTCGCTCCCGATTGCAAGACCCTTACCCAGAAGGAAGCCGTTCTCGACGCTCTCGTGCGGCTGGGCGTACCGATCATCGCAGACGTGGGGTGCGGGCATGTGCCACCGTACCTGCCGATGGTGAATGGCGCGCTCGGGCACCTCCAGGTCAACGCTGGGCTCGCATCGCTGACCCAGTCGCTTAGTTAGCCCCGGTCGTCATACACCAGTCTGCGCCTTTGCGGACGCACCGAGCTTTGGCGGCGCCAGCTTCTGCTCGGTTGCCCATCGTTGAGGCTAGGTGCGATCATATCAAATGGCGCCGGACGAGTTTCAAACGTGATTTCGCGTCGTGAGGTCCTTTGTGAAGAGAGAGCCGATTGCGGCACCACTAGAAATCAACTTGCTGGATCCGGAATTGTATGCACATGGCGATCCTTTCGCTGTGTGGCGGTGGCTCCGGGCAAACGATCCCGTCCGCTGGCATCCGCCGACGAATTTCCCAGGGTTCTGGGTCGTGACTCGATACGACGACGTGCGTGCCATATACCAAGATCCAGCCACGTTCAGTTCGGCTCAGGGCATTTTATTGCGGCCAGAGGAACATGGCCGCGACCCTGGCGGCGGACGGACGCTCGCCCTTACCGACCCGCCCCATCACCGCGAACTTCGAGCAGTGGTTGACGATTGGTTCGTCCTGAGGTCCGTAAGAGCTCTCGAAGCCGAGATGCGCGACGTCACCGGTGAGGTGGTTGCTCGCGCCCTCGAGCGCGAAAGCTGTGACTTCGTCGACGAAGTCGCAGCGCGAGTTCCTCTTTACGTCATCTGTAATATGATGGGAGTACCAAAGGACGACTGGGAGCGTCTTTTTGTACTGACCGGTGATGCGTTTGGTGCAGCCGACGCGGTGATCCGAAGATTTGCGCATATGGATATCCTTCAGTACTTCGAGGATCTAGCTGCAACTCGTACGAAATGCCCAACTGAGGATCTGATAAGCGCTCTAGTCTCCGCAAACATTAATGGCAGGAGGCTTTCACCTGACGAAGTTCTTCTCAATTGCGATAATTTGCTCGTAGGCGGCACGGAAAATACACGTATCGCCGCCACGGGCGGCATGCTTGCCTTTCTCGAGCATCCCGCTGAGTGGCGAGACCTCTCCAAGGAACCTGCGCTCTTGCCGTATGCGGTAGAGGAGGTGCTCCGCTGGACGTCCACCGCCACGCATATCATGCGCACAGTGACTAAGCCAGTGGAACTTCGCGGCCGTCGCATCGAAGCTGGCGAGCGCGTCACGCTTTGGAATCCGTCTGCCAACCGGGACGAGACAGTCTTCGCTGACGCTGATTGTTTTAACATTCGCAGGCATCCAAATCGGCATGTGGCCCTCGGATACGGAGAGCATTTCTGCCTAGGCGGAACTCTCGCCAGGTGTGAACTTCGTCTGCTCTACAGCGAGTTGCTTCACAACACGGAGCGCATTGAGCTTGATGGCACGCCGGTGCCGCTTTGCTCGATTGTTGTTAATGGCTTCGAGAAACTCCCGGTCAAATTCTTCCCCAGGCGACTCTCCACTTCTTTGTGAGGTAGCAGTGGCAACGGCAAGCGGTCTTGACGGCGCGGCGGTATTGCCGGTAGAAACAGGTCATATTCGTGGCGAGCAAACCGGCATCGGTCCGAAGGAGGTGTGAGAGCTCGATGACCGTGCAGGCGAATCAGGAGAGCTTCACTTTTCAGGCTGAGGCGGCCCAGATTCTGGACCTGATGGTCCATTCGCTATACAGCAACAAGGAGATCTTCCTGCGCGAGCTGATCTCTAACGCCTCGGATGCGATCGACCGGCTGCGCCTGGAATTGCTGGCGCAAAATGAGCTGCCGGAGGAG
>JASHUG010000401.1 GCA_030040155.1 Streptosporangiaceae bacterium
GGCTGGCCTCGGCATGTAAACTACGGACACGGCTCCTAAACAGGGCTGCGCGAGCGTGCGCTGTTGCCGAGCCGAATTCGCGCGCCCGCCCGCTGCGCTGCTCGCAGGTGGTTAGTGCGGAACGTCCCTCACCGGTCCGTGGGCGAACTCTCACGGCGAGGGCGTACGGGCGCCAGGAACACGGAACCGGAACCGGCTCGTCCGCCCCGCGGCGGCGCGCCACGAACAGGAAGGGGACACCGGGATGGCACCGGTCGTCACCATGCGCCAGCTTCTGGAGAGCGGCGTCCACTTCGGCCACCAGACCAGGCGCTGGAACCCGAAGATGAAGCGCTTCATCTTTACCGAGCGCAACGGCATCTACATCATCGATCTGCAGCAGTCGCTGGACTACATCGACAAGGCGTACGACTTCATCAGGGAGACCGTTGCCCACGGCGGCTCGGTCCTGTACGTGGGGACGAAGAAGCAGGCCCAGGAGGCCATCGCCGAGCAGGCCCGCCGGGTCGGCATGCCATTCGTGAACCAGCGCTGGCTGGGCGGGATGCTGACGAACTTCGGCACTGTATACAAGCGCCTCCAGCGGCTCAAGGAGCTCGAGGAGATCGACTTCGACGACGTGGCCGGCTCCAACCTCACCAAGAAGGAACTGCTCCAGCTGCGCCGCGAGAAGGACAAGCTCGAGCGCTCGCTTGGCGGGATCAGGGACATGGCCAGGGTGCCCAGTGCGCTGTGGGTGGTGGACACCAAGAAGGAGCACATCGCGGTCAGTGAGGCGCGCAAGCTCGGCATCCCGGTGATCGCGATCCTGGACACTAACTGCGACCCCGACGAGGTCCAGTACCCGATACCCGGCAACGACGACGCGATCCGCAGCGTCGCGCTGCTCACCAGGGTGGTCGCAGACGCGGTCGCGGATGGCCTCATCGCCAGGGCGGGTGCCGCAGTCGCCGACGACAAGCCAGCCGCTGCTACCGGCGACGGCATGCTTGGCGCCGAGGAACCGCTGGCGGAATGGGAGCGCGAGCTGCTTGTCGGTCGGCCCGAGGCCGAGACCGAGGTGCAGGAAGGCGGTCCCGAGGGCCTTGCCGAGGACGCGGGCACCGCAGCGGAGCTCAGCGAGGCGAAGGCCGAGGGAGACGCGATTATCGCCGAGGCTGCCGACGAGGACCAGGACGCCGGCTCGCCGACAGCCTGACCGCCGGCGGTCCCCGCGGCCGACCCAGTGTCGCCCCGCGTGCGCCCTCACGCAGCCGCAGGCAGTAAGGACAACGAGAGATGGGGACATGGTGAACTACACCGCCGCCGACGTGAAGCGGCTGCGTGAGCAGACTGGCGCCGGCATGATGGACTGCAAGAACGCTCTGGTAGCGGCCGACGGGGACTTCGATGCCGCCGTCGAGTCCTTGCGCCTTAAGGGCGTCAAGGACGCCGGCAAGCGTGCCCAGCGCACCGCATCGAACGGCCTGGTAACCGCGCTCGTTGACGGCCCCGCCGCGGGCGTGCTCATCGAGCTGAACTGCGAGACCGACTTCGTGGCCAAGACCGACCTGTTCCAGCGGGTGGCGGCCGACATCGCCGCCGCCGCGCTGGGGGCCGGCCCGGCCGGGGCCGGAGATCGGCTCGCCGTGCTCGGCCTCGAGGTCAGGCCGGGCCAGACGGCCCAGGAGCTGATCGAGGAAGCCGGCGCCTCGCTGAAGGAGAAGCTGGAGCTCGGCCGCTACGCGCGATTCGATGGTGGCTACATCACCAGTTACCTGCACAAGTCGAGCCCGGACCTGCCGCCGACGATGGGCGTCCTCGTCCAGCTGGACAAGGCTGACCCCGACATCGCGCAGGAAGTCGCCTTCCAGGTTGCGGCGATGCGGCCGCAGTACGTGACCCGCGACCAGGTGCCCGAGGACGTGCTGGCAGGCGAGCGGCGGATCGCCGAGCAGATCACCAGGGATGAGGGCAAGCCGGAGCAGGCCGTCCCGAAGATCGTGGAGGGCCGGGTTAACGCATTCCTCAAGGAAATCGTCTTGTCCGAGCAGCCTTCAGTCCGCGACGAGCACAAGAAGAAGCCGGTGGGGAAGCTACTCGCCGAGCACGGGGTCAGCGTGAGGCAGTTCGCCAGGTTCCAGGTCGGGCAGGCGGGTTGACGCTGGCCGAGGGCATGACTGCTGTGGCAGGGACCCAGCCGGGCCAACCGGATTTCGAGCCCGGACCGGGCCCTGCCCGCGGTGAGCCCCGGCCGGGCTGGCGCCGGGTCGTACTCAAGCTCTCCGGCGAGGCCTTCGCGGGCGGCGAGCCGCTCGGAATCTCCCCTGACGCGGTCATCCACATCGCCAGGGAGATTACCGCGGCCTGGCGCGAGGGGTTCCAGATCGCGGCCGTGGTGGGTGGCGGCAACATGTTCCGCGGCGCCCAGCTCTCCGAGCGCGGCATCGACCGCTCCAGAGCGGATTACATGGGCATGCTCGGCACGGTGATCAACTGCCTGGCCCTGCAGGACGTCCTGGAGAAGCTCGGTGTCGAGACCAGGGTGCAGACCGCGATCACGATGGGCCAGGTGGCCGAGCCGTACATCCCCAGGCGGGCGATCCGGCACCTGGAGAAGAATCGGGTCGTGATCTTCGGGGCTGGCCTCGGCGCCCCGTTCTTTTCCACCGACACCTGCGCCGCCCAGCGGGCGCTGGAAATCGGCGCGGTCGCAGTGCTCAAAGGCACTCAGGTAGACGGGGTCTACAACTACGACCCGAGGACCAATCCGGATGCCGTGCGGTTCCCGCATCTCGATTACGCGGACGTTTTGCGCCGCGAGTTGCGGGTCATGGACGCGACTGCGGTGAGTTTGTGTATGGACAACAACCTGCCAATTGTCGTGTTTGATCTGATGCGGGAGGGCAACGTAGCCCGCGCCGTGCGGGGCGAGCAGATCGGCACGCTGGTGAGCAGGTCGGCGCCGTAGTGGACGGGGTTGAACGGCAGCCAGGGCCCGGCCAGGAAGGCCAGGCATTGCGCTGCCGCCGCATAGCGGCCATGATCGAGCGCACTATGGACGTACACGGGTCGGCAGGCGCGGCCCGACTGGATGCCTCTACCTATGCACAGGAGCCGCAGTGATCGACGATACTCTCCTCGAAGCTGAGGAGAAGATGGAGAAGGCAGTCGCGGTTGCCAAGGAGGAGTTCAGCGGTATTCGGACCGGCCGGGCTCATCCGTCGATGTTCAACAAAATCACGGCCGAGTACTACGGGACGCAGACGCCGGTCAATCAGCTGGCGTCCTTCCATCTGCCCGAACCGCGGATGGTGATCATCCAGCCCTATGACAAGGGCTCGATGAACGCGATCGAGAAGGCCATCAGGAACTCCGACCTCGGCGTCAACCCATCGAACGACGGAATCATCATCCGGGTCGTGTTTCCCGAACTCTCCGAGGAGCGCCGCAAGGAGTACATCAGGATCGCCAGGCACAAGGCCGAGGATGGCCGGGTGTCGATCCGTAACATCCGCAGGCATGCCAAGGACTCGATCGACAAGCTGGTCAAGAACGGCGAGGAAGGCGAGGACGACGGCCGGCGCGCCGAGCGGGAACTGGACGAGCTGACGCATGGCTATGTCGACCAGGTCGATGAGCTGCTGAAGCGCAAGGAAGAAGAGCTGCTCGAGGTCTAGCTTGCGGCTCGAAGATGATCACCGCCGGCCGGGCGGGCAGGACCTCCAGCCAGATGACGGTCAGCCCGACGCCGGTCAGCCTGCGCCGGGGAGCGCGACCGCAGTGACCGAGCGGAGGCCGGGCCGGACCGGACGAAACTTGCCGGCCGCAATTGCCGTGGGCGCGGTGCTCGGCGGCCTGGTGCTGCTGACCCTGTTCACGGTCAAGGCCACATTCCTGCTGTACGTCGGCATCATCGTGGCGATTGCGCTCTGGGAACTGAGCCACGCGCTCAGCTCCAGAGACATCCACCTGCAGCTGATACCGATCGCGGTCGGCGGCACGGCCATGGTCACCCTGGCGTACTGGACGCAAGCGAAGTGGGCGGTGGCCGCCCTGGCACTCGCCGCGATCGGCGTGCTCGGCTGGCGGCTGCCGGGCGGGGCGTCCGGCTACGTCAGGGACGTGACCGCGGGCATCTTCACGCTCATGTACCTGCCGCTGATGGCAACGTTCGTTGCCCTTATGGTCGCCGAGCCGGACGGGGCCAGACGTGCGCTCATTTTCGTCGTGCTGACAGTCTGCAGCGATACGGGCGGCTATCTGGCCGGGATCCTCATCGGCAAGCATCCGATGGCCCCGGCAATCAGCCCGAAGAAGACCTGGGAGGGATTCGGCGGCTCCATCGCGGCCTGCCTTATTGCGGGCGCGATCATGGTGCCGAAACTGCTGCATGGCCACCTCTGGCAGGGCCTCGTGCTGGGGCTGGCCGCCGTCGTGGCGTCAACGCTTGGCGACCTTGCTGAGTCGATGATCAAGCGCGATCTGCAGATCAAGGACATGGGGCACCTGCTGCCAGGGCACGGCGGCATCATGGACCGGATCGATTCCCTGCTGGTCATGGCGCCTGTGATCTGGCTGCTGCTGGCGGTGTTCGTGCCCAATGGCCACGCCGCCTAACGAGAGCGGCGGGCCACCGCGGCCCTTCGAGCGCGGTGACGAGGGGAGACCCCTCGTTCCCTGGCAGTCAACGACTGTCGGCAGGACCCCAAACCCAGCTGCGCCGCTGGGCTGCGAGCTGCGTGATCAGGCTCCCTGAGCCGCGTTCGCGCGCGAGCCGGCGTTCCCGCTCGCTGATGGGGATGATCCACAGCCAGCGGACCGGCTCATCCGGCCCTGCGGTGTACCCGTCAAGGTAGGGCGCCTCGGGGCCGGGCAGCCGCGATGGGTCGTCGGTCAGCAGGACCGCCTCGTTCCCGCCACCGAGCGGGAAGGTGGCGGCCTCGTGATACCAGGGAATGCTGTGCCCGGTTCCGAGCCAGGTCATCTCGCGCCAAGGGAACTGGGCGAGCCAGAGGAAGATGCGCGCCGCCTGGGCGCTGGGCATCGTCGTGGCCAGGGCCAGCTCGATCCTGGCCCGGTCCCCGGCCTCCTCGCCGGTCTGCTCGATGACCGGCATGCGCTGGCAGCTCATGCCGACCGTCGACAGCACGGTGTAACGCCGCTGCGTCACCGGCGGACGTTCGGACACGCCGGTCAGGGGCTGTTTGCCGCCGCTGACGTCCCAGTACCCGCCGCCGGGGCCGAGCCGCGATAGCAGGTGGCCAAACGTTGCCTGCTGGATCGCCGCCCATGCCTCCTGGCTGGTCCGCCAGCGCCAGAATCGCTCGGCGTGCGCGAGCCGGGGGCGAAGGCCCTCCATCGCGTCGTCCAGCGACCACGCGAACGGCGTCTGGCCGATCGCGTCCCGGCTGTAGCCGGGCATGCCCTTGGACAGGTCCGCCCAGCCTGGGATGACCGCCAGTGGCTCGCCGTTCTCCAAGACGGCGACCCCGTCGCCCTCTTCCAGCCACAGCGCACGCAGGGCGTGCGCCTCGATCGGCGGCCTGCCGCCTGGGTGCTTGGTGTGCCCGACCGGCATCTCGGGGGCCTGGCCGGCCCGCAGCCTGGCCACGTCCACGGTCTCCGGCGCGGGCCCGTGATTGGCCAGCCAGGTGGCTGCTATCGCGCCCGACTTGTCATGCAGGTACGCCGACGTCGCGATGCCGTCGTATTCCACGACGACCCTCCGGCTTCCGTACGGGCTCACACTGTCCAGCAGCACCTCGGGATTACCTGGGGTGGCGGATATTCTGGGGGTCTGGCTAACACCTCTGCGCAACGTCGGCACGTACTGAAATCTACCGACTTTCTGCAGGTCATTCCGCGCATGGTGCAGATATGTCGCAGGCGGAGGCCTGCCGAGCAGGATCGGAGCACGCTGGTGACGAGCGCCACAGCGCCGACAGGGCCGGTGCCGGTCGAGCTTGGCCAGGCGCGCGGGCCTTCGGCCAAGCCGCCGCGGCACCTGGCAGATCTCGACCAGGCCGGCCGCCGGGCCGCAGTGGGCGAACTCGGGCAGCCGGGGTTCCGGGCTGACCAGCTGTCACGGCATTACTTCTCCCGGCTGACCGACGATCCTGCGGAGATGACCGACCTCCCGGCCGGGCTGCGGAGCGAACTGACCGCAGCCTTGCTGCCGCCGCTGCTCACCGCGCAGCGCGAGCTGGAGTGCGATGGCGGGACGACCCGTAAGACACTGTGGCGGGCGTTCGACGGCGCGCTGGTCGAATCCGTGCTGATGCGCTATCCCGACCGCGTCACCATGTGCGTCTCCTCGCAGGCCGGCTGCGGGATGGCATGCCCGTTCTGCGCCACCGGGCAGGCCGGGCTGACCAGGAACCTGTCCGCCGCCGAGATCGTCACCCAGGTGTTCGCCGGGGCTAGGGCGATGGCCAGGGGACAGGTGCCGGGCGGGCCTGGCCGGGTGTCGAACGTCGTATTCATGGGGATGGGCGAGCCGCTGGCGAACTACGCACGCGTGCTAACCGCTGTCCGGCGCATCACCGAGCCGGCACCGGGCGGGCTCGGTATCTCCCAGCGCGCCGTGACCGTATCCACGGTCGGGCTCGTGCCCGCGATCAGGAGACTGACCGGCGAGGGTCTGTCCGTCCGCCTGGCCGTCTCGCTGCACGCGCCGGACGACGAACTGCGGGACGACCTCGTCCCGGTCAATCGCCGCTGGAAGGTGGCCGAGGTGCTGGAGGCCGCCTGGGGCTACGCGGCCGCAACCGGCCGCCGGGTGTCTATCGAGTACGCAATGATCCGTGACATCAACGACCAGGCCTGGCGGGCCGACCGGCTGGCCTCGCTGCTCGCGGGCCAGCTAGCGCACGTGAATCTCATTCCGCTGAACCCGACCCCCGGCTCGAAATGGACGGCCTCGGATCCTCAGGTAGCGGCCGAGTTCCTGGACCGGCTGGCAGCGCACGGCGTGCCGGTCACGGTCAGGGACACCAGGGGAACTGAGATCGACGGAGCATGCGGGCAGCTCGCAGCGACCGGCTGACCGCGACTCCTCTGCGGTCAGCAGAGGCACTGGCCACTCTCGTGCCGAAAGGAGAGGGTGGAGCACATGCACAAGTTTCGCTTCTCCTTCAACATCTTCGGGGTCAGGTCGCGGCAGGAGTTCGTAGACGAATGCCGGCAGGCGGAGCAGTTCGGCTATGACGAGGTCTTTAGCGCCGATCACCTCGGAATGGCCGCGCCGTTCCCTGTCCTGATCGCGGCGGCGGAGGCAACCCGGCGCATGCGGGTGGGCACGCTCGTCGTGAACGTGCCGTTCTGGAATCCGGCCCTGCTGGCCAGGGACATCGCCACCACCGATGTACTCACCGACGGCAGGCTGGATGTAGGCCTCGGTGCGGGCCACATGAAGTGGGAGTTCGACGCGGCCGGCCTCACCTGGACGCCATTCCCGGCTCGCGTGGCGGCCCTGC
Source organism: Streptosporangiaceae bacterium (assembly GCA_030040155.1). Lineage (GTDB taxonomy): Bacteria > Actinomycetota > Actinomycetes > Streptosporangiales > Streptosporangiaceae > JAJYUU01. Next base: position 7,458 of record JASHUG010000401.1, read on the forward strand.
AGCACGCGATTCGCGAGCTGCGACAGTACTTCGAGGGCAAAATCGAGCAGCCGCCGCCGGCGCGACCGCTGCCGCGGCCAGTCCAGCGAGCAGGCTTTGGCGGATCGGGGCCACCGCTGCTGGTCGGCGGAACCGGCGACAGCGTGCTGCGGATTGGCGCGCAACACGCCCAGATCCTGGGAGTGGCCGGGGCCTACCAGGTCAAGGGCGCACCGCCAGGCACGTTCCGGCTCGGCACGGCTGAGGAGACCGACAAGAAGGTGGCCTTCGCCCGCCGGTGCGCTGGAGCGAGGGCGGCCGTGATCGAATGGCACCTCCTGGCTCAGGCGGTCATCATCACCGATGACAGGCGGGCAGCGGCGCAGCAGTTGCTGGCCGAGGAGCGCCAGGACGCCGAGCGCCAGGACGCCGAGCGCCGGGACGGCGAGTCGACGTCGATGGGCCAGGAGCGACCCATGCTGACGGTCGAAGAGGCCCTTGAGACTCCGTTCCTGCTCATCGGCACCGTCGATGAGATAGCGGCGCAACTGCGGCGCGCACGGGAGCGGTGGGGATTCTCGTTCATCACCGTGCACGAGCCCTACATGCCGACGTTCGCGCCGGTGATCGAGCGCCTGAGCGGTGAGTAACGCCAGTTGCCTGGGCATCTTGCCGGGATGCCAGGTGCTCTGGCGTCTTGCCGGGATGTGAGTTGCCTGGCCGTCTAGCCGGGATGCCAGAGGCTGCGGGCCTTGTGCGGCCGGGTACGTTATCCGCCATGGCGTGGAAGCACGAGCTTGGCCGACGTCGCCGGGCTCTGGTCGCAAACCTGATCCAGGCCGGCTGGCAGCACATGCAGCAGGCCGGAACGGTGACGGCCGACTCGGCGGCCGGGCGCAAGTTTGCCGCGTTCGGGCCGGGCACGCTCATGGCGTTCCCGACCGGCGCGGTCTACGGCGAGCATTGGATCGAGGTCGGCGACCAGACGATGATCGCCGAGCTCGTCACGATGTGCGCGGGCATGGCACCGGGCCAAGACCTCGGCCCGGATCCCGTACTGCGCCTCGGCGACCGGTGCGTAATCGGGCGCGGCAGCCACATTGTCGCCCATCACTCCATCGAGATCGGCGATGACGTCTATACCGGCCCGTACGTGTATATCACCGACCAGAATCATAAGTATGAGGACATCGACACCCCGATCGGTCGGCAGTGGCCGGTCAACAGCGCAGTCCGGATCGGGGCCGGCAGCTGGCTCGGCACCGGGGCGGTGATCCTCCCCGGCGCGGTCGTAGGGCGGAACGTGGTGGTCGCAGCCGGTTCTGTCGTACGGGGCCAGGTGCCGGATAACTGCGTCGTGGCCGGCGTGCCGGCCAAGATCGTCCGCCAGCACGTGCCTGGTGCCGGCTGGGCCCCGCCGCCGCGACCGGAGCCCGCGGTCTCCGCGC
>JASHUG010000402.1 GCA_030040155.1 Streptosporangiaceae bacterium
CTGGCGATGCGGTACACGAGGTAGGTGCCGACGCCGGCCACCAGGCCGGCGATGAACGGCGAGAGCACGGCCGGGATGACCACCTTTGACGCCAGGCCCTGCCACTTGACCGCGTGCGAGCCGGCCGCCGCGAGCATCGAGCCGATCACGCCGCCGAAGGACAATCCGGTGACTATGACTAGAGCAAGTACTACGTCATTGCCCACGGGCGAGATACTACGTAGCGTTACTCTTGCTTACGTAGAGCGACCCCCGGTTAGGCCGCGCTCGACCTGAGTCACGCGCACAGACGTCAGCCGCAGCGCGCCGGACAGCTCGTTGATGACTCGCTGACCGTCGATCCCGCCGCAGCTGAACAGGTCGAGCGCGAGCAGGTTCTCCTCCGGCCAGGTATGGATGCTCAGGTGCGACTCGGCCAGGATCAGCACCAGCGTGATGGCTCCGTTGGGGAAGACCACCTGGCTCGTGTCCAGCACGTGCCCGCCGCCCGCGTGGACGGCATCGACGGCGATATCGGTGAGCCTCGCGACATCGGCGACCGGAGACTGCGGCGTGCACCTGGCATCCACCGCGTACAGGCGCTTCGGCGAGACCGCTTCGGCTCGCCGCAGGTCGGTATAGCTGCTCGCCGCTTCCATGCCCGGCATGATGTGGGAGGATACCGTACGGCAATGGACGTGGATTCAGCGGTGACGCAGGTCGCCGCGGCCGTAGGGCTGGCCGAGGGCGAAGCGGGCATCCGCGACATCCTGGCCGCTGTGCTCGTGGCCGAGCCGGCCGCGGTCCGCGAGGTGGCCCGCCTGGCGGAACTCCCCGTCCCGATCGTGGCGGCCGCGTGTAACGAGCTGCGCAAGCGCGGGTTCGTGGATACCCAGCGGCCCGTGCGGCTGACGACGGACGGCAGGGCGGCGGTAGATGCCGTCACCGCTGGCACCGCGCTGCGGGCGGCGTGCCCCGCCTGCGGCGGACGCGGCGTGGTCATCCCGCCTGAGCTCGCAGGCTTGGCGGCGTGGCTGCAGGAGGCAGCGGACGGCGAGCCTGGCGCCCGGCCCGAGCTCGACCAGACGCACTGCACCGTGGACACGAAGATCAGCCGGGTGCTGCGGTTGCACGAAGCCCGCGCACTCGCCGGGCAGCGGCTGCTGCTGCTCGGTGACGACGACCTGATCGCGGTGGCGATCGCCGGGTTCGCGGCCTGGCTGGGCCGGCCGGCCGTCATCCGCAGGCTCGTCGTCGTGGACACCGATGCCGGCGTGCTCGACTGGATCGGCCGCCAGGTGGCCGGGACCGGGGTCCAGGTCGATCTGGTGCAGCGCGACCTGCGCCAGCCATTGCCGGCCGGGCTGACCGGGTCCTTCGACGTGGTCATGACCGACCCGCCGTACACCGTCGCGGGCGCGGAGTTGTTCTTGTCCCGCGCGGTCAGCGCGCTGGCTCCCCAGCCTGGCCGGCACGTGTTCTTCTCGTTCGGCGCCCGCCGGCCGGACGAGACGCTCGCCGTGCAGCAGGCCATCGCGGCGATGGGGCTGGCGGTCAGGTCGCTGACCGCTGGGTTCAACGAGTACGCGGGCGCCGGGATCCTCGGCGGCAGCAGCAACCTGTACCACCTGCGGAGCACGGCAGCCGCGGCCCCGCTGATCGAGGGCGAGTACACCGGACCCCTCTACACCGCCGACAACCGCGCCACGCCGACCCGGCCGTACCGGTGCGCGTCCTGCCGGGCCGTCTACGAGGTCGGGCCGGGCGGCCAGTTCCCGCAGATTGCCGCGCTGCGGCAGGCGGGCTGTCCGGCCTGCGGCGCCGCGGTGTTCCGTCCGATGCCGCTGGTGGCCAGATGACCGCGCCGGGCGAGGGCGGTGCCAACCAGGGCGGTGCCAACCAGGGCGGGGCCGGTGCCTACCTGGTCAGGGACGCCACCGAGCGTGACCTGGACGCGATCGTCGGGTACGAGATCGAGATCGCGACGGTGTCGTTCGGGGCCGAGGCCGTCACCGACCCGGCGCTGCACCGCAAGCGGGTCGCCGGCTCACTCGGCAAGCCGGGCGAGGTTACCCTGGTGGCCGCGTCCCGGCAGCACCCGGACGTGCCGCTGGGCTGGGCCTGGCTGTCCGGTCGCACCAACTCGCTCACCGGGGAGCGGTACGGCAACTTCCGCTCGCTGGCGGTGTCGCAGGGACCTGACCGGAGCCTGATCGGCGAGCTGCTGCTGACCGCTGTGCTTGACGCGGCGGACGAGTCCGGGCTGACCCAGGTCACCGGCAAGGTGCACGCGGGCAACCTCGGTATGCGGGCGCTGTACCGGAAGTTCGGCTTCACCGCCACCCACCTGACGATGGAACGCAGATCGTGATCAAGTGCGTGGTCTGGGACATCGACAACACGCTCCTCGACGGCGTGTTCCTCGAGTCGCCTGACCAGCCGCCGCCCCCGGACGCCGGGCTGCTGGCGGCCGCGAGGGAACTGTCGGACCGCGGCATCCTGCAGGCGCTGGCCAGCCGGAACCCGCCCGAGGCCGCCCGGTACGTGCAGCAGGCAACCGGCCTGCAATTTGCGGCGGCCGAGCTTGGCTGGGACAGCAAGGCGGACGCTGTCGGCCGCATCGCCGCGAGCCTCGACATCGCGGCGGACGCGATCGCGTTCGTCGACGACGACATGCTCGAGCGGGCCGAGGTCGCCGCCGCCCTGCCCGACGTGCTCGTCCTGACGCCCGAGGACGCGGTGCAGGCCCCGGACTGGCCCGACTTCAGCCCGCCCGTGCTGACGCAGGAGGGGCGCCGCCGCGGCGAGATGTACCAGGCCAGGCTGCGGCGTCAGGCCGAGGCGGCCTCGTTTGGCGGCAGCCGGGAGGAGTTCCTCCGGCACGTCGGCACCCGGATCTCGATCGCGGCCGCGCGCCCCCAAGACGTCCCGAGGCTGCACGAGCTGTCGGTGCGCACGCACCAGCTCAACTCCGGCGGTGCCGCGCTGAGCGAGGACGACCTGAGCGCGCTCCTTCTGGCCGGCGGCCATCAGGTCGTCACCGTGGCGCTGGCCGACAACTTCGGTGACGACGGGCTCGTTGGCGGCGTGATTATCGAGCGGAACGGGCCGGGACCGTGGCGGGTGCCGGTCGTCATGGTGTCGTGCCGGGCGCTGGGCCGGGGCGTCCTCGACGCGCTGCTGGCCTGGATGTGCCGGGCCGCCGCGGCCAGCGGAGCGTCCTCGCTGGCCGTGCCCTGCCTGGTCAACGCCAGGAACGTGCCGATGCGGCTGGCGCTGACGACCGCCGGGCTGCGCGCGGATCAGGGCGAGCTCTCGGCCGACGGGCGGACCGTCTTCAGCCGGTCACTCGACGGGCCGCTGCCGGCCCTACCGGCGTTCGTGTCGGTTCCCGGCGGGCCCGCGTGACCATGCCGGCCGGGGCCGTCGCGGACCGCCTGCGGCTGATGCTCGCCGAGGTGACGGGCAGGCCCGAGTTCGCCAGCGTGCCGGACGAGACCGCCCTGCTGCACGGCGGGGTCGGCCTGGACTCGCTGGCGGGCACGCTGCTGCTGCGGCGGATCCAGCGGGAGTTCGGCGTGGACGTGGCGGCCGAAGACATGAACCTGGACGCGCTAGAGACGCTGGCCACGCTGGCTGCGTTCGTCGCCGAGCGAGCCGGGACCGTCAGCTGACCGCGGCGCGGCCCTGCCGCGCTTGTGCAGCACGGTGGCGACAGCCGGGAAGATCAGCACCGAGAGGGCGCCCGCCCCGACGATCGCGGCCGTGTTCGCCGGGAGCATCACCCCGTCGTGCTCGCCGATCTCGGCCAGCGCGATCAGCAGCGGCAAGGTGGTCGCCGTGACGAAGGTCATCTCCACGCGCTGGGCCAGCGGCAGCACCCGCATGTAGACCAGCAGCGACGGCAGCCCGCGCACGACCAGCAGCAAGCCGGCGAAGACAAAAAGCCGGACCGGGTCAGACACGATCGCGTGGATATCCAGGGTCATGCCGGAGGAGACGAAGAACACCGGGATGAAGATGCCGTATCCGACCGCGTCAAGCTTCTCCTCAAGCGGCCGGACGTCGACCCCCATGCGGCGGGTCCAGGTGCGCAGCACCAGTCCGGCCAGCACCGCGCCGAGCACCACATCCAGGCCGAACCGGTCGGCGAACAGCAGCAGCACTACCAGCAGCACGATCGAGAACCGCAGCGTGGTCTGCGCGGTGGCCGACTGGCCCTGCGCAATCAGGGCGCGCAGCCGGCGGTCGCCGATCACCCGCGGCGCTGCGGTCAGCACCAATGCCGCGGCCGCCACCGCCAGTAGCGATCCGATCGCCACGAACTGATTGCGCTTGGTCAGGAACAGCGAGATGGCCACGATCGGGAACAGCTCGCCCACCGCCCCTGCGGCCAGCACGTACCGGCCGAACTTCCCGGCGAGCATGTCGTTGTCCTGCAGGATCGGCAGCAGCGTGCCCAGCGCGGTCGTGGTCAGCGCCAGGCCGATCGGCACGAAGTCGCGTACGTAGTGCAGCCGGGCGAGTACGGCGACCGCCCCGACCGCCAGCAGCGCGCTGGCCGCCCAGCCGATCATCGCCAGCCGGCCTGATCGCTCCTTGAACAGCTTGGGATCGAGCTCGTAGCCCGCCAGCAGGAACAGGAAACCCAGGCCGATGTTGGCCAGCAGCTGAATGCTGGTCGTGTCGGCGAGGCCCAGGCCGTGCGGCCCGATCAGCACGCCGGCGAAGATCAGGATCACGACTTGCGGGATCTTGGGGCCGGGCAAGGCGGCGACGATCACCGGGGCCAGCGCGGCCACCAGCGTGACCGCGAGCAGCGACGCGAGCGCGTGGATGGTCACTAGCGTCCTGCCCCCCGGTGCACCATGCCCCCGAGCTGTCAGGATGCCCGCGCCGTGGCTCGCCTATTCCGGCCGGCAAAAGAGCCGGGGGCCCGGCGCATTGCCTGGGCCCCCGGCGGTCGGGGAGGGAGGCTTGGTCAGCCGTTGTAGTTGCGCAGGTAGATGACGCCGCTGGAGGTCGGCGCCACGTTGGCCAGCAGGGTGGTGAGCAGTGACGGGCTCAGCGTGGTCTTGTTCTGCAGGCCGCTGACGTACTTGACCCCGCTCCAGCTACTGCCGGTCAGGATCTGGTACCTGATGTTGTCGCCGGACGGGCCCTTATAGGCAAGCAGCAGCGGGCCATTGTTGTGGGAGCTGATGTCCGCGGCCGCCGGGCCCGACGTCGAGAAGCCGCCAGGCACGCCGACCGGCAGGGTCCACGGGACCGTCTTGCTGCCGGTGAGGCCGGTCTTGGCCAGGTCGGGCGTGGTGGCGTAGCTTAGCGCCTCGCCCTTGCCGTCCGCCTTCCAGAACACGTAGACGGTGCCGTTGCCGCCGGCCCCGATGACCTCGGCCAGCGCCGGCGTGTCACTGGTCAGGGTCGCGGTGCTGCCGCCGATCCACTGCGACTTGTCGAAGGAGAAGTAGCGGCCAGACTGGGCGCCGAGCTCGTACCTGACGTGGTGGCCAGGACCGCGCCAGGCGATGATGACCCGTGCGTTCGGCGAGTTCAGCGGGAAAATGATCGCCGGTCCGGTCGAACTGGAGGCCAGGGTGTCGCCCGTGACGGCGATGCTCCTGGTCTTGGACCAGCTGAGCTTGGCGCCGCCCGTGATCTCACCGGTGGCGTACCAGATCGTGGTGCTGTGCAGGGCCTTCCACGCCACCAGCTCGGAGGGAATGCCGCTGGAGTTGGTGTAGAAGGCGGCGGCGGGCCCGTCGGTCGTGCCCGCACCAGGAATGGCCTCCGCGTGCGACCACTTGCCTGCGTACTTGAACCGGTAGTACACGTCGTTGCTGTTCTGGCCCTTCCAGGTGACGAAGGTACCGCGCACGTTGTGGAAGTAGTACGCAGCCAGGCCAGGCGACGCGTTGGTGTAGCTACCGGGGATGGTCGACGGCTTGGACCAGACCGGTGGCGGCCCGGCCATGGCCACGCTGGTCGCGGCGAGGGCGCAGACCGCGCCGGCCGCGGCCGCCGCGGCCAGCTTTGACTTCAAGAGCATCTTAAGATCCCGCTCCTTTAGTGGGTTAGCCCGCCGCAGCTGCGGAAGGCAGCTCGAAACCTTAGAAACGCTCCCTGACACCTCGGCCGCAAATCCCTAGGACTTCCCTGGGTTTTCCCTGTGTGCCTTCACAGCCTCCCCAGGGGCCCGGGGCTGCAGCAGCGCGCTCGGACCTGCATCATTAGGCAGGTGGCGGTCACTCCGACTTTTCCTAGCCGGGAAACCCTGGACAGGCTGAGGTTCAAGCCGCTAGACGTGCTTGTCGGCGCGGCCGTATTGCTGTTGATCTATGTCGTCGTGCGGGTTGGCGCGGGCGCGCGGGCGCCAGCGCACCCGTCGACGGCAATCAGCATTTCGCCGTCAAACTTGCCCTACTATGCGGTCCGCAGCCTGCTGCGCATGTTCATCGCGCTGTTCTTCTCCTACACCTTCAGCCTCGGCTATGCCTACGTTGCCGCCCGGAGCCGGCGCTGGCGGCGGGTGCTGATCCCGGCGCTCGACATCCTCCAGTCGGTGCCCGTCCTGGGCTTTCTCGCGATCACCGTCACGTTCTTCGTGGCCCTGTTCCCCGGTTCCGAGCTCGGGTTCGAGTGTGCGGCGATTTTCGCCGTCTTCACCTCACAGGCCTGGAACATCACGTTTTCCTTCTACCACTCACTGATCAGCCAGCCGGCCGAGTTCGACGAGGCCAGCAAGCTCATGGGGCTGTCCAGGTGGAAGCGATTCTGGGCCATCGACGTCCCCGGCGGGGCTATCGGCCTGGTCTGGAACGGGATGATGAGCTTCGGCGGTAGCTGGTTCTTCCTGACCGCGTCCGAGCTGATCACCGTCAACAACCACACCTACACGCTGCCTGGCGTCGGCTCCTACGTCGGGACCGCCGAGCGCGAGGGCAACCTCGCCGACGTGGTCTGGGGCATCGTCACGATGATCATCATCATCCTGGTGGTCAACTTCTTCTTCTGGCGGCCGCTGGTCGCCTACGTCGAGAAGTTCCGGGTCGAGCAGTCCGAAGCCGAGGTGAAGGCCAAGTCGCTGATGCTAGACACGCTGCGCCGGTCGAACTGGCCGCACGCGATCGGTCGCGGCAGGCGGGCCCTGGCTGCGCCGGTCAACGAGCTCATGGGGCGGGTCACGGGCATCGACGACCAGAGCCTGGCCGCTCACGCGTCCAGGCGCCGGGCTGCCGATGCCGCGTTCACGGTCGTCCTGTTGCTCGTGCTGGGTTACGGGCTCTACAGCATGCTGGCCTTCATCGCGACCGGAAAGGACGGGCTCGCGGTGTTCGGCACCGCGTTCGCCGACGGCTTCGTCACCTTCCTGCGGGTCGCGCTCGTGGTGGCGGTCGCATCGGTCCTGTGGGTCCCTGTCGGCGTCTGGATTGGCTTTAACCCGAGGGTCGCCCAGTTCATGCAGCCGATCGTGCAGGTGCTCGCCAGCTTCCCTGCGAACTTCATCTTCCCGTTCGCCATTGTTATCTTCCTGGACATCGGACTGCCACTGAACTTCGGCGCCATCGTGTTGATGGCCCTCGGCACGCAGTGGTACGTGCTGTTCAATGTCATCGCCGGGGCCAGCGCGGTGCCGTCCGACCTGAAGGAAGCCATGGACAACCTGGGCGTGCGGGGCTGGGGCCGATGGCGGCGGTTCGTGCTGCCCAGCATCTTCCCGGCCTACGTGACCGGCGCCATCACGGCGGCGGGCGGCGCGTGGAATGCGACGATCGTGGCCGAGATCGTCACGTACAACCACCGCACGCTGACGGCCAGGGGGCTTGGCTCTTTTATCGCGCAGAACAGCGGCACGACGCACTTGCCCGAGCTGTTCGCGGGCCTGCTGGTCATGTCGCTGTACGTGACCGGGGTGAACGTCCTGCTCTGGCGCCGGCTCTACAAGCTGGCCGAGACGAGGTTCGCGCTCGCATGAGCAGCGCATCGATCATGCCGTCGCTGGACGCCCAGGGGGCGCCCGCTGTGCCGCTGATCAGCGTGCGGAACCTGAGCAAGTCGTTCTCCGGGCCCGGTGGCCGGCCGCTGCCGGTGCTGGACGACATCAACCTGGACGTGGTCGAGGGCGAGTTCGTCGCGCTGCTCGGCCGCAGCGGCAGCGGCAAGTCGACCTTGCTTCGGTGCATCGCGGGCCTGATGGCGCCGAGCGAGGGCGAGGTGCTGTTCCGCGGAGAGCCGCTTACCGGCACAAACAGGGAGACCGCGATGGTCTTCCAGACCTTCGCGCTCATGCCATGGCTCACCGTGCAGCAGAACGTGGAGCTCGGCCTCGAGGCGCGGGGCGTGCTGCCCGAGGAGCGATCGGAGCGGGCCCTGCGGGCAATCGACATCGTCGGCCTTGACGGCTACGAGAGCGCGTTCCCCAAGGAACTGTCCGGCGGCATGCGACAGCGCGTCGGATTCGCCAGGGCGCTGGTCGTCGAGCCCGCCGCGCTGCTCATGGACGAGCCCTTCAGCGCTCTCGACGTGCTGACCTCAGAAAACCTGCGCGGTGAGCTGCTTGAGCTATGGGAGGGCCACAAGTTCCCGACCAAGACCATCGTGATGGTGACGCACAACATCGAGGAGGCGGTGCTGCTGGCCGACCGCATCCTCGTGCTCGGCACCAATCCGGGCCGGATCCGCACTGACATGGTGAACCCGCTGCCAAGGCCCCGGCGCCGGCGGACGCCGGACTTCGACGACCTTGTGGATGACATCTACCGCATGATGACGCAGCGCGAGCCGGCCGGGGTCAGCGCGCCCGAGGCCACCGGCGGCCCCGAGCCCGGCACGATCAGCGACACACCGCTGCCGCAGGCGACCGTCGACGGCCTGTCCGGCCCGGCCGAGATCCTGATCGGCCGGCACGGCGGCGCCGCCGACCTCGCCGACCTGGCCGACGGGCTCGGGCTGGAGGTGGACGACCTGCTGCCGCTAGTGGACGCGCTGGTGATGCTCGGCTTCGCCGACCTGCGCGATGACCAGCTCGAGCTGACTGGCAACGGCCAGGTTTTCGCCGGGGCGAGCATCCAGGACAGCAAGATGATCTTCGCCAGGGCGTCGCTGGAGCGAGCGCCGCTGGTCAGGGCGATCTACCGCAGCCTTCGCGCCACGCAGGACGACTCGCTCCCGGCCGGGTACTTCATCGACATACTCCGGGCGCGCTACGGCGAGGAGGAGTCGGCCCGGCAGCTCGACGTCGCGGTCAACTGGGGCCGGTACGCCGAGCTTTATGACTACGACGCGGCCAGGGGCCAGATCATCAGGGAGGAACAGGGCATCGGGGCGACCATCGCCGACGCTCCCGAGCCGGTGCACCGCGGTTCCCTGACCGTCTACCTCGGCGCTGCGCCCGGCGCCGGGAAGACCTACACGATGCTGAAGGAAGGCCAGGCTCGCCGCGCGCAGGGCGAGGATGTCGTGATCGGCTACGCCGATACCAGGGGCCGCCCGCACACGCAGGAGGCGATTGGCGGGCTGGAGATCGTGCCGCCGCGTGAGGTAGCGCGTACCGTGTCCGACCCCGAGGGTGGCGAGGAGATGGACGTCACCGCGGTGCTGGCCCGCCATCCCCAGGTAGCGCTCGTCGATGACCTGGGCATGCACGCAAGCGCGATTAGCGCGTTGCGCGCGGCCGGCATCGACGTGGTCAGCACCGCCGACGTCGGGGACGTCCGGGCGGTTGCCGAGCAGTGGCGGGCCATCACCGGCCACCCGGCGCCGGCCACGATCACCGATGACCAGCTAGCGGGGATCGACGCCATCCAGTTCGTCGACAGCTCGCCGGAAGCGCTGCGCAAGCGGCTTGGGCACGGCAACATCTATCCGGCGCAGCGGGTGCCAAAGCTGCTGGAGACCGAGTTTCAGCCCGCCAGGCTCGCCGCGCTGCGCGAACTGGGCCTCGGCCTGGTCGCGCGGTCGGCGCCAGAGCCCGACGCCGGGCGGCCGCGCCACTCGCAAGACGTGCTCGTGGCCCTGTCGCGGCCAGAGCTCGCCGACTCGCTGGTCCTGCGCGGGATCCGGCTAGCCAGGCGGCGTGCCGCCCGGTGCTACCTACTGACGCTGAGCCCGTCGGGCCAGCCGCCCGTCGCGATCTCTGATCAGGTGAGGCAGACTGCCGAGGCGGCCGGGGTGACCAGCATCGCGCGTGACGCCAGGGACGCCGGCGCGGCGATCATGTCCGCGGTGCAGGAGACCGGCGCGCGGCACCTGGTGCTCGCCGCCCCGCCCGCCGCCCTGTTTGAGCGCTGGCGCGGGTCGCTGATCGAACGGCTCGTTGCGCGGCTGCCTGAGGTGCACCTGCACGTGCTGGCGCCTGCGTCGCCCGGGGCGAGCGCCGTGCAGTCGGCGGCCCGAGGGCCGGGTGAGGCCGAACGGCCGGCCGGGCGGCGGGGCGCCGTGCGCGTCTATCTCGGCTACGCGCCCGGCTGCGGGACGACGACGGCGATGCTCGAGGAGGCCCACAGGCGCCAGTCACGCGGCACCGACGTGGTCGTCGGGGCCGTGAATGCCGGTGACCGGGAGCACGTGGTGGCGCTGCTCGACGGCCTGGAGCTCATCGGTGATGGCAGCACGCTGGACACCGACGCTGTCTTGGCCCGGCGGCCGGAAGTGGTCTGCGTTGACGACCTGACCGGCGGGACCACGACCGCGGAGCGCAGGTTCGCCGCCGCCCGGCGGCTCACGGACGCCGGCATCACGGTGGTCGGCACCGTCCAGCTTGGTGACCTCGGCAGTCCGTTCCTTGACCCGCGCGCGCTGATGGCACTGGCGGACGAGATCGAGCTGGTGGACGTGGCGCCGTCGATCCTCATCGAGCGGGTCAGGCGAGGCGAGATCGTGCCGGCCGACCGGATCGCCGCCGAGCTGGCCACGACGTACCGGCCGGAAAGCCTCCAGGCAGCCAGGGAGCGGGCATTCGCGCTTGTCGCCGAGCACAGCGACCGCCGGCTAGCCAGGTACGCGGCCAACCCCCAGCTGCCGGCGCCGGAACTGCCGCCGTCCATCCTGGCCTGCGTCGCTCCCTGGCCGGGAATGGAGCCGCTGCTGCGCCGCTCAGCCTCGCTGGCGGCCGAGGTTGACGGGCGTTTTGTCGCCGCGGTGGTCCGGGTGGCCGAGCCTGGCGGCAAAGAGGACGCCCTGATTGAGGCCTACGCGGCCCTGACCGCGCAGCTCGGTGGTGACCTCACCGAGCTGGCCGGCCCCACCGCGATCGCGCTGGCCAATTTCGCCGGCCGGGCGCGGGTGACGGAGATGATCCTGGGCCGGTCCGACCCGAACCCGGCGGGCCGGTGCCCGGTGCTCCGCGAGCTGGTGAAAGTGGCCAGAGACACCGAGATACACGTCCTGCCCGCCGATCAGTCGCGCTAGGTCACGCGCCCCTGACCGCGACGACGCCATCCAGCGTGCCGACGAGCACGAGCGCGCCTGACAGGCTGGGCGATACGAAGTCCGGCAGCCGGGCGGCGATGTGCAGATCGCGGGTGACCCGGCCGGTGCCCGCCGCCACCTCGTAGAGGTTGCCGTCATAGGGCTGGGCCACGAACAGCGCGCCGCCGCCGAGGACCGGCGAGCCCCACACCGTGTCCTGACTGCGCCATACGATCCTGATGCGGTCCCCGGCGGTATCGACGGCCGCGAGGCCGCTGCCGAAACACGGCACGTAGACCGTCGTGCCGCTGATCGCCGCGCCGCCGAAGGCGACGCACACCGGTGCCTGAGCCAGTTCGCCGCCGACCCCGCGCAGGCGCGTGGCGTCCATGAGGTAACCGACGCCGCTCTTGCCCACCTGCAGGATCAGGCCGGCGCTGGTCAGGGCGGGTGACATCGAGCCGAGATCCAGGTCATTCTGGCTGAGATAGGCCCAGTTGGCCGGCGCGAACACGCCGATCCGGCGCAACCCGGGGGTCAGCTCGATCACTGAGTCGCTGCCGTCGTAGGGCGGGCGGAACCTCCCCCCGTTCCCCGAAGAGACGTAGATCGTGCCGGACTTCGCTACGACCGGGCCGGCCGCGGCCCAGATGCCGCCCTGCTTCGGCGTCGGCACGCGATAGGACCAGATCGGGCCGTGCCCGGACGCGGGCACTGCGACGACCGAGCCGATGTAGGGCCCGCAGTCGCCAAAGTGGCCGCCGAACACGACGTAGACATGGCCGTCGGTGAGGGCCAGCGCGCCGCGCTGCTGGTCATAGACGGGCTCGTGATCGGGTGCCGGAATGTCGCGGCTGACGGCGACCCGCCCGTCGGACAGCCGGAGGCCGTCCAGCACGTGCGTGGCCGCGCCGTCCTGCGCGACCACGTAGACAAGCCCGTCCGCCGGGTCGTAGACCGGCGTGCTGGTTATCCCGAGCGGATCGAGATTGCCGCAGGGCTGGTCGGCCAGCGGCAGCGGATGTCCCACCGACGTCCGCCAGAGAACCTTGCCGCTGGCGCGGCTGAGTCCGTAGACGGTGTCTTCCTCGGTCGCGGCCACGACGGTGCCGCCGATGACCAGAGGCTGGCCGGCGACCTCGCCGCCCAGGGACCTCGACCACGCCAGCGACAGCGGTCCGGCCTTCGGCAGGCCGGGGACGTAACCGGTCCGCTGCGCGTTCTGATGGTAAGTAGGCCAGTCCGCGGACGCCCCGCCGACCGCGGCGGGCGAGCTGGCCGGCGGCCGCGACGTCGCCGCCGGCCGTGCCGCCGGGGTCCGGCCGGGGTGACCGGGAGGGGAGGAACACGCGGCGGCGGCCGCGACGGCCAGCACGCTGATCCCGGCGAGCGCGCGCCGCAGGGGGACCATGCAGCCAGTCTGCCCCACCGGCAGGGGTAAGGTCGGCCGTGCCGGTGACCTGCATTCGAGGGGCCATGACAAACCAGCACGATCAGGGTCGCAGCCCCGCCGCGGAGGCGGCTAGGTCGAGCCCCGCGGCGCAGCCGGCCAATTCCAGTACAGCTATCCCCGCGCCTGGCGACCGGGTCCTCACGATCCCGAACTTCATCAGCTTCGCGCGGCTGCTCGGCGTGCCGGTGTTCGTCTGGCTGGTGCTCGGGGTGCGAACCGCTACCGGTGACTGGTGGGCCGTGGGCATCCTGATCGCGTCCGGTGTCTCGGACTGGCTGGACGGCAAGATCGCGCGAGCGCTGAATCAGCAGAGCCGGCTCGGCCAGGTGCTTGACCCGGCCGCAGACCGGCTCTACATCGTGGCTACGGTAATAGCACTGGCGGTCCGCGCAATCATCCCGTGGTGGCTGGTCGCGGTGCTCGCGGTCAGGGAACTGGTGATGGGCGTGGTGCTGGGGGCGCTACGGCGGCGCGGCTGGGGAGCGCTGCAGGTGAGCTTCGCCGGGAAGACTGCCACGTGGTGCCTGCTGTACGCGTTTCCGCTGCTGTTCCTCGGTTCGCACAATGCCAGTTATGCGGAGGTGACGCGGATCATCGGTTGGATCTTCGTCTTCTGGGGAAGTGCCCTCTACTGGTGGGCCGCCGGCCTGTATATAGCGCAGGCCAGGCAGCTTCTGGCCGAAACGAAGGAGAGCGTGCTGCCGTGA
>JASHUG010000403.1 GCA_030040155.1 Streptosporangiaceae bacterium
TGCTTAGCCAGCAGGTTGAAGGTGTAGGCGACGTCGGACGCGGAGACCGACTTGCCGTCGCTCCACTTGACGCCCGATCGGATGGTCAGGGTTAGCGTCCGGCCGCCGTTGGACCACTGGTAGTTCGTGCCCAGTTCCGGAATCGCGGCCTCGGTCGGCCTGAGGGTGTCGAAGACATATAGTGGCAAATTGTACAGATCCGTCGCATGCACCATGTAGCCGGTACCGGTGCTGTCGAAGGGGTTGAAGTTGTCGACCATCGGCGAGAGCGCGGTGGTCTCGATGACCAGCGGCTTGCCCTGTGAGCTGCTGCTGGCCGCAGGTGAAGAGGGCGAGCTACTGCAAGCCGCGAGTCCCATGCCGAGGACCGCGGCCGCAGCGATGCTGCCTGCCAGTTTGTGATTCATTGCCTAGACTCCAAAGATGCCCGGCCGGCCTCTGCCGGCCTGTTGTGAAGTGACCGTGTCGGGGTCTGTTTCTCGGTGGGCGGCGCCGGCCGGCCGGGTCTAAGGGCTCGTCGGCTGCGCCTGTTCGTCGAAGACCTGGATGCCGCTAGGCGCTGTTGGTGCTCATCACCTCTCCTCTCCCAGGTCAGGCGTGCTTGCCGTGGTCTGATAAGTCGCCAGCAGGCTCGTCGCCAGGCGGCGCGGGGGCAGGTCCAGCGGGTGCGGCACGCCCGGCCTCGGTATCGAGCAGCCAGCAGGCACCGGAGTGGCCCGTGCCCGCCGGGAACTGCGGCGGGACCTGCTCGGCGCAGATCGGCATGGCATGCGGGCAGCGGGCGCGGAAACGGCAGCCAGACGGCGGCCTGACCAGGCTCGGCGGGGCGCCGCGGCCACGCAGCTGAGGCTGCGTGGACCGCTCCGGATCGGGGGCCGCGGACAGGAGCAGCCGCGTGTACGGATGGGCCGGCTGGTCGGTCACCGCCTCAGCTGGTCCCGACTCGACGAGCTGACCCGCGTACATGACGACGATCTCGTCCGCCAGGTAGCGGGCCGAGGCGATGTCGTGGGTGATGTAGAGGATCGCGAGCTTTTCGCGGTCGCGCAGGTCGCCGAGCAGGTTCAGCACGCCGAGCCGGATCGACACGTCGAGCATGGACACCGGTTCGTCGGCGAGCAGCACCTGCGGCCGCACGGCCAGGGCCCTGGCGATCGCCACCCGCTGCCGCTGGCCGCCGGACAGCTCATGCGGGTACTTGCGCAGGTACGCGTCGGCCGGGGTGAGCGCCACCCGCTCGAGCAGATCGGCCATCTTCTCGTCCAGCTCGGCGCCGGGGCGCGCCAGCCCGTGCACCCGGAATGGCCTGCTCAGGTGATAGCGCACGTCGTGCAGGGGATTGAGTGATGCGAACGGGTCTTGCAAGACCATTTGCACGGTCCTCGCGTACTCCAGCCGCCGCCTGCGTCCCCGCGGTGCCGCGTGGCCGTTCAGCAGCACCTGACCCGAGGTCGGCGAGATCAGCCTGGCGAGCAGCCGGGCCAGGGTGGACTTGCCGGAGCCGCTCTCGCCCACGACGGCCGTCACGTGCGCGGGCGGCAGCTTGAGCGAGACATCCTCGACGGCATGCACGACCGGCCTGGAGACGGCGGGCAGCCGAGGCCGGCCCGTTCCGCCACCGTCGTGCACGGCGAAGTGCTTGGTGAGCCCGCGCGCTTCCAGCACCGGCGTCGTCATGCGGCACTCCCGCCCTGGGTTGCTGCCTGGCCGTCTGCGGTTGCGGGCGGCGCCCACGCTTCCAGTCCAGGCTCGGGCCGGGCAAGCTCGGTCGGGGCCGACTCGGGAGGGTGCTGCAGCCAGCACGCGACGACGCGCCCGCCCGTTCCGGTGGCCGCAAGCGGCGGGGCGTCGTCGGCGCACCGGGCCAGGGCGAACCGGCACCTGGGGTGGAAGACACAGCCGCTGGGCAGCATGCGCAGGTCGGGCGGCGAGCCAGGGATGCCCGTCATCGGCACCCGCGGCCCGTGCAGCGCGGGGAACGAGTGCAGCAGCCCGAGCGTGTACGGGTGGCGCGGCGCGCGGAACAGCGCTTGCGCGCTGGCCCGCTCAACTAGCCTGCCCGCGTACATCACCGCGATGGAGTCGGCGATCTCGATCAGCAGCGATAGGTCGTGGGTGATGAACAGGATCGCGAAGCCGAACCGGTCGCGAAGATCGATCAGCTCCTCGAGGATCTCACGCTGGGTGACGACGTCGAGCGCAGTGGTCGGCTCATCCATGATCACGATCTGCGGTCTGAGTGCGAGTGCCATCGCGATCATGACCCGCTGGCGCATGCCGCCGGAGAGCTCGTGCGGGTGGCTGCCGAGCCGGTCTGCGCTGATCCCGACCATGCCGAGCAACTCGACGGCCCGGTCGCGCCGGGACCTGCGCGACATGTCTGGCACGTGCGCGGCCAGCGCATCGGTGAGCTGCGTTCTTATGGACATTACCGGGTTGAGCGCGTTCATCGCGCTTTGTATCACGAGGGAAACCTCCGACCAGCGCAGCACCCGCAGCGCGCCCGTCCCGGCTTCGAGCAGGTCCGCGACCGACCCAGTGTCATAGTGGAGTCGCACCTCGCCGGCGGTGATGACGCCCGGCTCGCGCAGCAGCCTGGTCGCGGCCATCGCGAGGGTTGACTTGCCGCTGCCGCTCTCGCCGGCCAGGCCGAGTACCTCGCCTCGGTGCAGTACCAGGTCGACGTCGGTTACCGCGTGCACGGCGTCGCTTCCCTGGCCGTAGTCGACGCACAGGCCGTGGATTTCCAGCAGCGCGTCGCCACGGCTTCGCTCCGGCCCGGTCACGATGTGCTGGCTCATGGCCGTCCCCTGTCCGCGCGGATGACGGCCGTCTGGCCGAATGACTGGCGAGTGCGGCCTCGGGTCCGGCGGCTCGGGTGCCCGGATAGGCCGGCGGCACGCAGCCGCGGATTGACGAATTCGTCGATGCCGAAGTTCAGCAGCGCCAGCGACGTGCCGAGAAACGCCACGGCGAGGCCTGGCGGCACGAACCACCACCAGTAGCCACTGGTCTCGGCGTTGACCTCCTGGGAGTAGAAGAGCATGCTGCCCCAGCTCCAGTGATCGGGGTTGACGTAGCCGAGGAACGCGATCGCCGTATAGGTCCCGACCCCGTACAACACCGTGAACAGGAACGACGAGGCAATGACCGGGACGAGATTCGGCACGATCTCGGTGCCGATGATCCGCCAGTTGCTCTCGCCGATGAGCCGGGCCGAGTCGACGTAGTCCCTGTTGCGCAGCGACAGGGTCTGCGCCCGGAGCACTCGGGCACCCCAGGCCCAGCCGGTTATCGAGATGACAAGGGCGACCACGAGGTCGTTGTCGGCGCTCGAGTGACCCAGGAAGCCGAAGAGGATCATCAGCAGCGGCAGTGCCGGCATGACCAGGAAGATGTTGGCGAGCATCGACAGCACGTCGTCGGCGAGCCCGCCGAGGTAGCCCGCCGTCACGCCGATGATGACCGACAGCGCGGTCGCGATCACTCCGGCTATGAGCGCGACCAGCAGAGTGCTGCGGCCGCCTGACAGCAGCTGCGAGAGGACATCCTGCTGGAGCGCGGTCGTACCGAGCCAGTGCGCGCCCGACGGTGGCAGGGGGACGCTCGAGTTGGCGAAGCTCACGTTCGGGTTATATGGCGCTATTAGCGGGCCGATGATCGCGATGATCACGAAGACCGCGAGCATAACGAGACCGACAATGATCTTCGGTGAGCGCGGCAGGCGCCATGCCCGCGACCGGCCGCCGGCCGCCGGCAGCGAGCCCGGTGCCGATGCTGCGCCGGTGGCGCGGTCAGTGCCGATGCCCACAGCCATCGCTCAAGCCTCCTGGCGGATGCGCGGGTCGAGGAATACGTACACGAAGTCGGCGATCAGGTTCGCGGCCAGGACGGCGAGCGTGATGATCAGGAACAGGCCCTGAAGCAGCGCGTAATCGTTGTCGGATACGGCGTTGACGAGCAGCAGCCCGAGTCCCGGATAGCTGAAGACGATCTCGGTCAGCAGTGCCCCGGAGACGATGAATCCGATCGCCAGCGAGAATCCGGAGATGCTGGGCAGAACGGCGTTGCGGGCCGCGTACCAGATGACGCGGCGCCTGTGCAGTCCCTTGGCCGCCGCGACGAGCACGTAGTCCTCGTCCATCGTCGTGACCATCACGTTGCGCATGCTGATGATCCAGCCCGCGGCCGAGGCGACGACGATGGTCAGCGCCGGCAAGACCGCGTGGTCGAGCACGTCGCTGATGTAGGTCCAGTTCAGCGCCGGAAAGTCGAGGTCTTGGTGACCCTGGCCGGAGGGGAGCCAGCCGAGCTTGGTGGAGAACAGGTCGATCGCGAGGAACGCGATGAAGAAGTAGGGCGCCGCCTGGAAGAAGGTCGTCGCGGGCAGCAGGTTGTCCAGCCAGGTTCCGCGCCGCCAGGCGACCAGAACCCCGATCAGCGTGCCGAGCACGAAACTGATCACGGTCGCGACGCCGACCAGGCCGAGCGTCCACGGCAGCGCCTCACGGATCACCGTGCTCACCGCGACGAAGCCGTTGCTCGTTGAGGTGCCCAGGTTTCCGTGCAGGACGTTGCCCCAGAAGTGGATGTACTGGGTCCACAGGCTGGTCTTGGTGTTGACCCCGTACTGCTCATCTAGCCCGGCGATGGTCGCCTTGCTGAGGGTGGCACCCTGCATCCTGGCCAGGATGGCGTTGACGGGATTACCGGGGATGATCCGCGGAATGAGGAAGTCGACCGAGATGGCCACGATCGCGGTCGCCGCATAGAAGGCGAGACGTCTGGCGATCGTCCGCATTGCTGGTCTCCTTACTCGGGGTTCGCGAAGTTCGGTCTGCCGGCCGGCGGCTCACTGAGTACCGAGACCGCTCGCGGGGCTGCAGCCGCAGCTCTCCCGCCGAATGAGCCTCGTGGGCAGCGCGATGTCGCGGCCCCGCGCGCTGCCGTCAGCGTCCGGCCCGCGGCCGATCATCGAGTACACGGTCTCGAAGGCGGTGGCGCCCAGGTCCTGGATCGACTGCCGGACGCTCGTCAGTTGCGGGCGGAGGTGGCGTGCCACCGGCATGTCATCGAATCCGGTCACAGCCACCTCGCCCGGCACCGCGATGCCGTGCTGCGCGAGCACGTGCAGCACGCCGATCGCGGACTGGTCGTTCGCGCAGACGATCGCCCGCGGCATTGACACTCCGGCTGCAATCAGCCGCTCGATCGCGCGCGCGCCGCCCGCCGCCTGGTAACTCCCACGCCACTCCTCGCCCGTCAGCAACGTGACGCCGGCGCCGGCCGCCTCATCCGCCAGCGCCCGTCCTCGGGTGATGCTGTCCGGGCTGCCGTCATGGCCAGCCAGGTAGCTGAGGGTTCGGTAGCCGTGGTCGAAGATCAGGTGCCGGGCCAGCGCGCGCATTCCGCCCTCGTTGTCGCCGTGCACGTTCGCTGTCGTTGCCGTCGGCTCGCCGGCCAGGGTCACCACCGGAATCTGCCTGGACAGCCGGTCGAGTTCCTCGGGCGACAGGATCCGGTCGTGCAGGATGAGCCCATCGCTCTTGCGGGCGAGCGCGAAGATGTGGCGGCCCGCTTCTGGCTCGTCGAGGTCGACCGACCTGATCAGCAGGTCGAAGCCGTGCCGCTGGGCGACGATCTCCATCCCGCGGTTGATCATGTCGGGGAACTGCAGGTTCTCGTCCTCGTCGGCGAACATGGTGCTCTCGGTCCAGCGCGGCCGACGGACTACGACGCCGACTACCTCCTTGAGCCGGACGCTCAGCGCCCTCGCTGCGCTGTCCGGCACGAAGCCAAGCTCGGCTACGGCGCGCAGCACACGTTCCCTCGTTTCCTGGCGCGGGTTGCGCTGCCCGTTCAGCACGCGTGACACCGATGCGATGGACAGTCCCGCCACCCGCGCGACGTCGTAAATCGTCGGCGGCTGGTCAGTCGGGCTGCCCTGGCCGGCGGATGCGTGACCGGCAGCGCTGCCGGCGCCGGTTGTGCCCAGGTCTGAGTTCACGCGTCCTCCGCCTAAGGTAAGGTCGAAGGAAAGCGCTTACCCGATAGCGAGGCCATGACCTGCGATGACTTCGCATCGCCTGCTCAACACCCACTGAAACTCGGAAAGCGCTTACCAAGCAACTTGCGAGGAGCGTAGGACTGGCTGCCTCAGGGCCACAAGAGGGCGGAGGCAAAGCGTTACCTTAACGTGACATCAGTGCTTTTGCGTCGACCATGTCCCGTAGCGGTGGCTAGCGCACGACCGAAGCTGAGTGAAGAGCGCATCCTGGGCCGTTCCTGTGGCTCACGCTCTAAGGCACGGGCCACCACGCCCTGGACCTCGACGCGAGAGCACGGACGTGGCCGAACGAGCACGCCAACCGAGTCCGGAAGACCCGCCTCCGGCGGACGCAGTGAAACCCGCTCGCATCACGTCACTGGCGGGCTCGCAACTTCGGTTCGGCCACGCTGGGCCGCCTGACGCGCGGACAGTCAGCCCGGTCAGTCTGCTTAGTCTTGGGTACGTGGCTGTACCCCCAGAACGGATTGAAGCGGGCCCCGTTACCTTGCGCCGGGTGCGCATCACCGATGCGGGGGCCATCGCGGCCGCGGTCAGCGCGAGCATGGAGCACCTGCGTCCGTGGATGCCGTGGGCGAGCGCGGCCGCGGCGGACAGGCGCAGCCAGCTGGCCAGGGTCGCGGAAGCCGACCAGTGGTGGGAGTCCGGGATCGGCTTCACCTACTCGGTCGTTACCGCCGTGGGAGGCACGCTCGTCGGCGAGATCTCACTTCACCGGCGGGCGGGCGACCACGTTGCCGAGATCGGCTACTGGATCGCCGCCAGCGAGTCCGGCCGCGGCTACGGGACGGCTGCGGGCACGGCACTTACCGCGGTGGCACTCGCGCTCCCTGGTATCACGAGGACGGAGATCCAGTGCGACGAGGCGAACGGCGCCAGCGCGGCGATCGCGCGCAAGGCCGGTTACCGGCTGGACCGGATTGAGCAACGCGAGCCCGAGGCACCCGGCGAGAGCGGTCGGATGATGATCTGGGTACGCGACCGGGCCAGTGAGCACCCGAGCTAGATCCGTGAACTAGCAATGGGCCGACGCGACCGCGAGAGCGTCCGTTCTCGGCGCACGGGCTAACTCCCGCTGGAACTCCAGCAGCCTCCTGTCCGGCCGGTCGTCCGGTCCCACGCCAGCAGCTTGCCCGGCAGGTCCGACAGCTCGGCGCGCGCTCGGGTCGCTGCGAAAGATTAGTGTCGTGCCGCTCCAGGCATTGGGCGCGGGCCACGGCGTGCAGGCGGACGCCAGTGAGCCGGAGCCGGCCTCGTTCCCCGCAATGAACCCTGCTAGTCGGATGGCGCGCTGATGCGGTACCCGACACCTGGCGTCGTGGAGATCACCGGCGGATCACCGAGCTTCTTGCGCAGTCGGCCGACCGTAACCGTCACCGTGTTGGTAAACGGGTCGGCCTGCTCATCCCAGACCTGCTCGAGCAGGTCTTCGGCACGCAAGAAGGCAGGGGCGGCCAGCATCAGCGCTTCCAGGACGCCGAACTCCTTGACCGACAGGTCGAGGTGCCGTCCGTCGCGGGTGACCGTGCGGCGCAGTGGGTCGAGTTCGATCCCGGCCACGCGCAGGCGGCGCGATCGCGCGGATGGCTGGCGGCGGGCGAGCGCGCGGATGCGCAGTACGAGCTCGGGGAAGTGGAATGGCTTACCGAGATAATCGTCGGCGCCGAGACCGAGGCCGGTGACCCGGTCGCCGGGCGCGCCGGCGGCCGTCAGCATGAGCACCATGGCCCGCTGGTCCCTGTCGGTGATCATCTGGCACAGCACGTCGCCGTGAATCCCCGGCAGGTCGCGGTCGAGCACCACGACGTCATAGGGGTTGAGGTCGAGCTTTGCCGCCGCCTCCAGCCCGTCATGCGCCGTGTCGACCGCCATGCCCTGATCGCGCAGGCCCTCGACCAGTACCTCGGCGAGCGACTTGGAGTCCTCGACGACCAGGACCCTCATGCCGGCGCACCGGCCTTCGCGACCGAGTCGGCCGGAGCGGCGGCCGACAGGTCGATGCAGACCCGCAGCCCGCCGCCGGGTCTGGCTTGCAGGTCAAGCCGCCCGTCGTGGGCCTCGACGATGGCCGCGACAATCGACAGGCCGAGACCCGAGCCCTTGTCCGTGCCGATGCGATCCGCCCGGAGCCGGCGGAACGGCTGCGAAAGTTCATCCACCAGCTGCTGCTCGAGCACCTCGCCGCCGTTCTCGACGACCAGCCTGGCCCGCCCGGCCTCGGTCGCGGCCGTGACGTGGATCCAGCCACCGTCCTGGTTATGGCGGACGGCGTTCTCCAGCAGGTTCTCGACCATGCGGGACAGCAGGGCCTGACTGCCCCTGACCCACGCGCCGCCGGGAGCCGCGACGTCCTGGACCGTGAGGTTCCTGGCCCGGATCGCGCCCTGCTGGTCGGCCAGGGCAGCGCCGACGATGTAGTCGAGCGGCAGGACCGCGTAACCGGGCATGCTCCGGTGCTGAGCCCTGGCCAGCACGAGGAACGCCTCAAGCAGGCTGTCGATCCGGTCTAGTTCCGCGCGGACCCTGGAAGCCAGGGCCATCGTCTGGGGCGGAGCTCCCTCCGGCTTGGCCACGGCGACGTCCAGGGACGCGCGGATCGTGGCGAGCGGGGTGCGCAGCTCGTGCGAGGCGTTCGCCACGAACCGCCGCTGGGCGCCGAACGCGGCCTCCAGCCGTTCCAGAAGGCCGTCGATGGTGTCGCCGAGCATCTTCAGCTCGTCCTCCGGGCCGGTTATGGCGAGCCGCTCGTCGAGGTTCTGGGCGGAGATCTGCTTGGTGGCAGCAGTCATCTGCCGGATCGGGCGCAGGGCCCGGCCGGCCAGGAACCAGCCCATCAGTACGGATCCGATCGTCATGAACCCGAGGGCGATGGCCGAGGCGACGAGAAGGGCATGGCCCAGGGACTGCGGAGGGTTTGCGCTGGCCTGGGTCGTCAGCGCGTTCTCCAGCGCCCGGATCTGCGTCCTGGCCTGGGCCAGCTGAGCCGCGTCGGACAGCGGGAGACTGCGACCCTTGTGGTGTTGCGTCATCTCCACCGAACTGCGCTGGACGACGTACCCGCCGGAGATCAGGAGCAGCACGGCGCCCGAAATCACGAACAAGATGCCGTACAGCGCGGTCAGCCGCCACCGCAGGGTCCGCATCACCGGTGGCAGCGGCATCCACGGCGGCAGGCGGCGCGGCCGGCGGCGCCCGGAGTGCTGCGCCTGGCTCATCGACCCTCCTCACGTCCGGCGCGCTGCGGTGTCGCCCTGCTCAGTGCTCGCCCTGCTCAGTGCTCGCCCTGCTCAGTGTTTGCCCTGCTCAGTGTTTGCCCTGCTCAGTGTTTGCCCTGCTCAGTGTTCGCCCAGTTCAGGGCTCCGTTTCCCGGTTACAGGATGCCTGGTCAGACCTAACAACGAGATAACAGCGCCTGTGCGGCCCATGTTATGGCCGGTTCCGTAGAAACAGGGTCACGGGATTTGAGCGGCGCCCAGGATCCGGCTGGAGCCCCGGCGCCGATTCATCGGCTGGAAGGTCGATTCATCGGCTGGAAGGCCGCCTCAGTGGCTAGAGAGAAGGATCACATGCAGGCGACGATTGAAGTTAACGGGCTGCGCAAGCGGTTCGGGGCGGCGTTGGCGCTGGACGGGATGACGTTCACCGTCCGTCCGGGCCAGGTGACCGGTTTCGTCGGCCCGAACGGGGCCGGCAAGTCCACGACGATGCGGGTGATTCTCGCCCTGGACGCGCCGGATGCGGGGACAGCGTTGGTTGCCGGGAAGCCATATGCCAGCATCCGGCGGCCGATGAGCGTGATCGGCTCGCTGCTCGACGCCGGTGCGCTGCAGCCCAGCCGGAGCGCAAGGAACCACTTGCTGTGGCTGGCCCATTCACAGGGGCTGACCGCCAAGCGGGTGGATGAGGTAATCGAGCAGGCCGGCCTGGAAAAGGTCGCCAAGCGACATGCCGGCGGCTACTCGCTCGGCATGCGCCAGCGGCTGGGGATTGCCGCCGCGATGCTCGGTAACCCGGCCGCGATCATGCTGGACGAGCCGTTCAACGGGATGGACCCCGAAGGCATCGTGTGGATGCGCGGGTTCTTGCGCGCACTTGCAGCGCAAGGCCGCGCCGTGCTGGTGTCCAGCCACCTGATGAGCGAGTTGCAGGACACCGCGGATCACCTGGTTGTGGTCGGCCGGGGCAAGGTCATCGCGGACACCACGGTCGCGAGCCTGCTCGCGGCTGCGTCCGGTGACCGGGTGACACTGCGCACGGTCGCCAGGCCGGAGGCGGCTGCGGTGCTTGAGGCCGCGGGCGCCACCGTCGCCGTCACCGGCTGGGACGTCCTGACGGTCTCGGGGCTGCCGGCGGAGCGCATCGTCGCGGTCCTGTCCGAGAAGGCGGTGCCGTTCTCTGAGGTGTCGGCGCACCGGGCAACCCTGGAGCAGGCCTACATGGAACTCACCAGGGATGCCGTCGAGTTCCGGCCGGCAGGCTCCTTCGCTGAGCCCGCCGATGGCGGCGAGGAGGTCTCGCGATGAGCACGGACGCGCTCTCGATACCGCGTGCCGACGTCAGCGCAGAGGATGCGGCTCGGCGCGGCGGGTTCGGCTCGCTGGTGCGCTCGGAGTGGACTAAGTTCCGCTCGGTCCGCGGCTGGGTGATCGGCATGATCATCGGCGGGATGCTGATGGTGTTCCTCGGCCTGACCATTGCCAAGGGCGGCACCATCAACTGCGGCAGCAGCAACGGTGCGGCGGCAACCGGCAAGGCGTGCCTGCCCTACGTCCCGTACGGACCGGGCGGCGAGGTCGTGAGCGATAGCTTCAACTTCGCGCATCAGCCGCTCACCGGTGACGGAACCATCACCGTCAGGGTGGTCTCACTGACCGGGGAACACCCGAATTTCAGCAACGGGCAAGGCGCCCAGGTCGGAGGGGCCTTGGTGTCAGGCCTGGCGCCGTGGTCGAAGGCCGGCATCATCATCAAGCAGAGCCTGCACCAGGGCTCGGCCTACGCCGCGATGATGGTCACCGGCAGCAACGGCGTCCGTATGCAGTACAACTACACCGGCGACATCGCCGGCCTGCCAGGTAACGTTTCTTCGGCCGATCCCCGCTGGCTGCGGTTGACCCGGTCCGGCGACACGATCACCGGCTACGACTCCGTCGATGGCACGCACTGGTCACAGGTCGGCACCGTCCGGCTGGCCGGGCTGCCGGCGACCGTCCAGGTCGGCCTGTTCGCGACCTCGCCCACTTACTTCGTCACGAACCAGTCCTTCGGCGGGAGCAACAACCAGGGTGGTTCGAGCCAGGCCACCGGCGTTTTCGACGACCTGACGGCGACTGGCACTCCCGCCGGCGGCAAGTGGGTCGACACTCAGATCGGCGGCGGCGGTCCGATCGGCAGCGGTCCCGGTCCCGGCGCTCCGAACGTCGCCGGCTCGCCCAGTCCCGGCAACGGCCCGTCCGGGTACACCGAGACGGCCGGCAAGTACACGCTGACCGGCTCGGGCGATATCGCTCCGGTCACGCCGGGACCCGGCAGCAACCTCCCGACCGCGACTCTCCAGCAGAGCCTGGTCGGCGCGTTCATCGGGCTGATCGCGATCGTCGTGGTGGCCGCGATGTTCTTTACGGCCGAGTACCGCCGCGGGCTGATCCGCACGACGCTGGCGGCGACGCCCAGGCGCGGCGCAGTCCTGGCCGCCAAGGCCGTCGTGGCCGGCGCGGTCACGTTCGTGGTCGGCCTGGTGGCCAGCTCGGTCGCAGTAATCGTCGGAGCGCACCTGGAGTCCAGCAATGGCCAGGTCGTGCTCCCCGTGTCGGTGCTGACCGAGATCCGCGTTGTGGTCGGCACGGCGGCCATGCTGGGCGTCGCCGCCGTATTCGCGGTCGCCATCGGCGCCGTGCTGCGCCGCAGCGCCGCCGCGATCACCATCGCCATCGTGGTGGTCGTGCTGCCGTTCCTGCTGGCCGTGCTCAACGTGTTCCCGGCCGGCGTCGGGGACTGGCTGCTGCGAGTTACGCCGGCCGCTGGCCTCGCCATCGAGCAGAGCATCCCGAACTACCACCAGGTCATCTCCCAGACCAACCCGATTCAGGGCTACTACCCGCTGTCGCCATTCGCCGGGTTCGCAGTGATCTGCGTGTGGGCGGCCGCAGCGCTAGGTCTGGCCCTCTACGTGCTGCGCCGGAGGGACGCATGAGCGGGTCTGCGGGGCGCGGCGGCGTCCGGACGCAGGAGCGAGGAACGAGCGACGAGGGAAGGCGCCGCCTGGAAGCGCTCCGGCGGCCCGCGGGAAACAGGGCGGGCACCGCAGGCACGGGCCTGCTCGAGGCGCTGCATGCGGAGTGGACCAAGCTGCGGACCATATCCGGGCCGGCCTGGCTGCTCCTCGCGATCGCCGTGCTGACGGTCGGCATCGGCACCGCGGCCGTCGGGACCACTCACTGCCCGGCGGGCATGCAGTGCGCGGTCGATCCGACGAAGCTCAGCCTGACCGGGATCCAGTTCGGCCAGGCGCTGGTCGCGATCCTGGCCGTGCTGACGATCTGCAACGAGTACAGCACCGGCCTGATC
>JASHUG010000404.1 GCA_030040155.1 Streptosporangiaceae bacterium
TCCGCGTACCCGGGCGGGATCCGAAGGCGGTCACGCCGACCGCCATGTGACCCGGAGGGCGTAATGAAGATCCTGAGTGTCCTGGTCGTGGTCTGGCTTGTGATCGGCCTCTTCGCGGGCCTGCAGCGGCACTACTACGACGGCACCGTGAGCTGCGCCAGGGCCGGAACGATCGCGGCGACCGTCGTCGCCGGCCCACTCAACTACGTAGGCGCCAACCCCAGGGTGCACTGCTCGGTACCGCAGCCCAGCAGGTAGTCCGCTGATCGCGGGGTTGGGTGCGGCCAGGCCCCATCCGCCCCGCGGCCGGTCTGGCGGTAACTACCGGCTCCCTGGGGAAGAAGACGAAGATGGCGCGAACTACCGAGGCACCGTACGTTGACATGCAAGTGATCAACGACGAGATGGCGCGCATCTACGAGGCGATAGCGACGATCGAGTACTCGGGCCGTGATCCAAGTCACCGGGCGATCGAAGACGCTACCGGCCTGCCCGATCAAGTCCTGGACGACAGCCTGACCGCCATGACCTGGCTGGGCATGCTGACCGCCGACGATTCAGGTAACGAGCGGGAGCGCATCTACAGGCCGGCGCGGCGTGGCTGGAGCGCGCAGCCAGACCAGGCACAAGGGCAGAAGCTGTCCTGAGCGGCCGGCATCGCGGGTCATCACCTGCGGTCCGCCGCTGGCCGGCCCGATGCCTGCTACGGCACCGGCCGCGCTGGCAGTCATCCTCAGCTAATCCAGAGGCTGGAACCGGTCTGGTTTAACAGACGTGATGGATGGTAGATGACGGGCGCGCCGGACGGGAGGGCGGACAGGTGAGCCGGTACGGCAATGATCGGATGAGTCCAGAGCTTGCGGAGCGGTTCGAGCGTGACGCGCTGCCGTACCAGGGACAGTTGCTGCGTGCGGCACTGCAACTGACCAAGCACAACCAGGATGCCGAAGATCTGGTTCAGGAATCCATCGCCAGGGCATGCGCAGCTTTTGACCGGTTCACCCCTGAAACAAATGTCAGAGCCTGGCTTCATCGCATTTTGCTGAACACATTCATCAATGGCTATCGGAAACGCCAGCGCGAGCCGATCCTGAGCGTTCCGTCGATCGAGGAGCTGCCCGGCAGTACGCGATCCGATTTCGGGGTGAGCTCGATATCGGCCGAAGATGCCGTGCTTTCCAAGATTCCCACCCACCGCCTGGTCACAGCGCTGAAGAACCTGCCCGAAGAGTTCCGCCAGGTCCTCTACCTGATCGACGTTGAAGGTTTCAGTTACCGCGAGACCGCTGCAATTATGAATACGCCGCTCGGGACGGTCATGTCCAGGCTGCACCGTGCCAGGAGCAGCCTCCGTGCCGCGCTGCTCAGTCAGTCCTTGAATGGCGTGCTTGAATTGCCAGGACAAGGCCAGCGAATAGGGATCCGGCGTCAGGACGATCCAGCCAGCGTGAGCTGAGACGGGCGAGATCACTCAGTCCGCGGGCCCGGCATCCGGAGGCTCACCTGGCCCGCTGGCCGACTTGCATGAACACGTCTATTTAGGGATCGGGCTGCTTTGGTGTCCTGCCTGGGGGCGGCAGGCGGCGCGCGTATGAGTCAGGGCCGCGTGAACGGCAAGGCCGTTGGAGCACGCGCCGCGTACGGTGTGCACAGTAAGGCCGATCAGTACGCCGAGCGCGGCCAGTATGGTGATGAACTGCGCGATAAGCAGTGCGCGCGGCACCGGTCCCCAGGCCCTTGGCGTGATGGTCCTGATCACGCGGCGGGCCGACATGCAACGCCGCACCTTGCGCAGTCCAAGGCGGCCTCCGGGCAGTTCCTCGCGTCGGGGCCGCATCTCATTCTTCGTAAGACGGGTAAACATCGCGTACATCGAAGCGAGGCGTGGCTCGCTGGCCTTCAGCGCGTCCTCGATGTCGTCCAGAACCCGCTGTTGACCTACAGGCAAACTCATCGCCGCTCCAAGCCGTTCCGCTACGCGTTACCCCGTGGACTTCAGCTACCCGCGTATGGCCTGGCAAACGCCTCATGCAAACTCGGGCAAGCCCGGTGGCAGGGCGACAAACGGCCGCGAGATCTGCTCCTCAGCGACATGCTCCGCACCGGCGCTGCCCGCTATGTCCTGGTCCGCCAGGCCAAGGAGAGCAGCAACGCGGTCGGCTAGTTAGGCAGCTCAACCAGAGTCAGAAAGAACTTGTTGATCTGCCGGATTACCTCGTTGAAGCGATCGAAGTCGACGGGCTTACTGATGTACGCGTTCGCGTGCAAGGCGTAGCTGCGCAGGATGTCTTCCTCTGCCTGCGACGTGGTCAGTACGACAACTGGAATCGACAGCAGTTCGGCATCAGACTTGAGGTCCGCGAGTACTTCGAGGCCATTGCGCCTCGGCAGGTTCAGGTCGAGGAGGATCAGGCCGGGCCTGGGCATGCTCGTGTATTCGCCAGCCTGGCGCAGGAACAGCATGGCCTGCTCGCCGTCGCCCACGACGTGCAGGGTGTTGCGGATCCGGTAGTGCTCAAAGGCTTCCCTGGTCATCAGCACATCGCCGGGGTCGTCCTCGACTAGCAGCACGTCGGCAAGATCAGGGCCACCACGGTCGGCCATCTCAGGTCGTCTCCTCGTCATCGGGCGGAATCGGCAAGGTGAAGCAGAATGTGGCGCCTTCGCTGGCCGTTGTTTCCAGCCAAATCTTGCCTCCGTAATACTCAACAATCTTCCGGCACATCGCTAGTCCGATGCCAGTCCCCGAGTAACTGCTGCGGTCATGCAGCCGCTGGAAGATCACGAAGACCCGCTCGGCGTACTCGGGCTCGATGCCGATGCCGTTGTCGGCCACGGAGAACTGCCAGAACGGATCAACGCGCTTGGCTGAGATCGTGATGTGCGGCGGCTTTTCGCCGCGGAACTTGATCGCGTTGCCGACGAGGTTCTGGAACAGGGACGTGATCAGGGAGAACTCGGCCCGCACGACCGGAAGCTCGCCGGTCTCGATGACGGCACCGGACTTCCTGATCTCAGCGGCCAGGTTGACACGCGCCGCAGACAGCGCGCTGGCACACGAGATCAGCGCGGCCTCGCGGTCGACCCGGCCGACCCGGCTGAAGGCAAGCAGATCATCGATCAGGACCTGCATGCGCTTCGCGCCATCCACTGCGTACTCGATGTACTGGTCGGCGCGCGCATCGAGCTGGCCTATATAGCGGCGTTGGAGCAGCTGGCAGAAGCTGGCGACCTTCCGCAGCGGCTCCTGCAGGTCGTGAGAGGCGACATAGGCGAACTGCTCGAGCTCGGAGTTCGACCGCTCAAGGTCGCGCGCCCTGGCCTGGAGCGCGCTATTGGCTGCCTGCACGGCCGAGAGCTCGCTGAGGATCCGCTCGCGCATCCGGTTGACATCCAGGGCCAGGTCGGCCGCCTCACGCGGTCCGATGGGCGTTACCTCGTGCCCGAAGTCGCCCGCCGCCACCTGCCGTGCCTCCCTCGCCAGCCTGGTGAGCGGGCCGATCGCCGTTGCCCGCAGGACAGTCGCGACGGCAGCAACCAGCAGCAGCAAGATCACAGCGATGACGATCAGCGTGACGTCGACCGTGTGGGCCGCTCCGTTCAGCGCGGCCTCGGCCTTGGCCCTGGCCGAGCTGATTGCGCCCTGCAGGCCGTCCAGCGGCGCGCGGAGATTATCGAACAGGGTCTTGCCCGCCTGCACGCTCGGGCTGGCTGGCGGCTTGCCGGTGGCGGACACCGCAGCGATGACGGGCACGGCGTAGCCCGAACGCCAGGCGTCAACGCGCGTCTGCAGGACGCCGAGGTCTGCCGTCGCGCCAGGCACCGTGGTGGTGAGTTTCCGCAGCGCGCTGACCTGCAGATTCTGCTCGGCAAGGCCGGAATAGTACGGCGCGAGAAATGACTTCTGCCCGCTGAGAAGGTAGCCGCGCACCCCGGTTTCCTGGTTGACGAGCGCGTACCCAAGTTGCTGGCTCGAGAGCGCGGCCGGATCGAGAACGTTGTCCACGCTCGATCGATGCGACGACAGGTCGGCGAGCGCCGTGCCCGCAACCGCGATCGCGATCACCGAGAAAAGCGTCATCACCACGATGGTGGCCCCGGTGATGCGGCTTAGCGGCCAGCGGCTGGCAGCAGCCTCGGCGGCAGCCGCGAACCGCCGGGCAGAGTCACCGGCAGGCCTCGCGCTGCCGGTGTAGCCGAGCGTGCGGGCACGAGGAGCCGGCGATCGCTGGCCGTCGCCGACGTCACCCGACGTGCTCATGTGGCCGGGCCGTCCGCCGGCAGCGAGCAGCTGATCGCCAGCACGGCCAGGTCGTCGTCGAGATCGCCGCCGTTAAGCTCTCGTACCTGGCTGATGACCGAATCGATGATCTCCTCGGTCCCTGGGCCGTCCTGGCCCGCGCCGCCAGCGCCCTGCGCGCGCGCCTTCTCGATCAGCTTGATCAGGCCGTCGCTGCCGAGTCGCTCAGGACCGCTGCCGATCCTGCCTTCGATCAGTCCGTCGGTGTACATGAGCACCGACCACGTGCCGCCGAGTTCCACATCGGCGCCGGGCCACGGAGACGGCGTGCTGATTCCCGGCGGCAGGCTTACCGGCGCCTCGAGCTCGACGGTGGCATCCGGCGTGACCAGGATGGGCTGCGGGTGCCCGGCGAGGTACAAGCGCCCACGGGTGCGCTCGGGTGCGACCGACAGCATGGACAGCGTCACGAACAGCCGCTCGTGTTGCCGTTCGTGCTCGAGCACCTGACCGACTGCGGACATGATCTCGTCAACCGGGCGGCCAGCCAGCACCATCGTCCGCCAGGCGACGCGCAGGCAGACCCCGAGGGCGGCTTCGTCGGGCCCGCGCCCGCAGACATCCCCGACGATGGCGTGAACCCAGCCGTCAGCCGACTCGACGACGTCGTAGAAATCGCCGCCGAGAAGCATCTGCTGGCCGCCGGCCCGGTACCTGGCGCTGACCGCGAGCCGCGGGTCCGACAGAACCGGCGAGGGCAGCAGGCCACGCTCCAGCCGGGCGTTCTCGGCCGCATAGAGCCTCGCCTCGGCAAGCTGGCGCTGCGTCTCCTCCGCTCGCCGCCGCTCGACCGCATAGCGGACGACCCGCTGCAGCAGGAGACCGTCTACCTGGCCCTTGACCAGGTAGTCCTGGGCTCCGGCCCGGACCGCCTCCTCGCCCATGTGCTCGTCGGCCAGTCCGGTCAGCACCACTACGGCCAGACCAGGCGCCACCTCCCGAAGCCAGCTCACGGCGCGCAGCCCGCGCGAGTCCGGCAACTCCAGGTCAAGCAGCACGCAGATGGCCGAGGCTAGCTCCGGCTCAGCGTCAGCCAGGGAGCGGGCCCGCTGCAACGCGAACGGAGACCCGGCGTCGAGCAAGAGCTCATCAACGAGGAGCGCGTCGCCATCGTCATCCTCAATCAGCAGGACGCGCATGCGGTCGGCCGGCAGCTCAGCGCCAACCGGACTTACGCCTTCAGCTACCATCTCGGCCCGCTCGTCAGCTTTCCTGCCAGGTGTCGATAATGATCGAGGTCCGAGCCAGCATAGGCGGACCGGGCATCACTCACACCGCTCACCGGCAAAAGGCCCGGCGCCGGCCCCGCCCGGTCAGCACCCGAATACCTCGGGACCAGTCAAGTGCGGCCGATGGGTCGGGGTCAACACGATCACCAGCCACTCCAGCGCACTTTCCGGCTCATGTGCATGCAGCCCAGCGGCTGTGGGCGGCCTGAACCGCATGCAGCTGCGCGGCGGGGACGGACCGGTCGCGGAGGCAGCGCCGTCATCGAGCAGGCCAAACCGCAGCCAGTTCCGGCCGGGCGCCGAGGGCGCCTGATGTTTCCTGGTCGCCGGATGCGCCCTCCGGGCCGCCGGATGCGCCCTCTGGGCGCCGGATGCGCCCTCCGGGCCGCCGGACCCGATGCTCGCGGAATGCCCTCGCGAGCAAGCTAGGTCGGGTCGTCGTGCAAAGACGAGTCATACTGCGGCTCGCCAGCATCAGAACCGGCTCGATCGATCGCCTCGAGCAGCATCTTCACCGCGCCTGGCATATCGACCAGGGCATCGCGGAGATTAGCGAGTTCCGCCTCGCCTTCGGGGTTCTGGTTCGCCGCCGCCTCTGCGGACTCATACGTCTCCAGGCGGTCACGGGCCGTCTGGACCTCGGAGGAGACAAGCAACTCCTCGAGCACATTATCGGCCATTATGGTTCCAATCGTCGGTATCCGCCGAGGGTGCGCTCCGGGTCACGGCAGGCGCGCTGAGCCGGATGCCGCCAGCCTCAACCGGCAGCCATACCCGGTGACCGTCTGCCTAGCCGCCGCGTGCCGCCCGGATCCGGGCGGTCCGCGCCGCTACCAGCGGTCCGAGAATGATCATCGGAGCTCCTGTTCCATTTCAGGGGTCGGTGCTCACTACCTCGCCAGGAGCAAGGCAAACGTCAGCGGCTCGGCACTCGCGTGAATCGAAGGCCGCCGCCCGGAGAGCCAGTTAGGACGTGGGGACGAAGGTCGGGGCTCGGTCGGCTAGCGCATCCGCCAGGTTTGCGTAGACCTTCAGGATCCTGCCTACCCCGGTGACGTTGAGGATGCGCAGGACAGCGGACGTGCTGGCTACCACCCGGACCTCGCCGCCTTGTTCCTGCGCTCGCCGCAGCGCGCGGACGAGGACGTTGAGCCCGCTTGAGTCGCAGTACTCGGTCGCGCTCAGGTCGGCGACGATCGTCGGGTGGCCAGCGGCGGCTGACTGCAGGGCCGACCTGAACTCACTGGCGTTGCTGATGTCGATCTCATCGGGCGCAGATACGACCGGCACGCCACCGACGATCCTCACCTCGAATGGCTGTCCGGCCATAACGCCCACCACCTATGCTTCCGACCACCATGGCCGCGTTACCGGCGGGCCGTGATGTGAGCGCCAGCTAGCCGACACGGCTGTCTCGACAGCCCAATGGCTCGACAGCCCGATGGCTCGACAAACCCGACATTCGAATGGTAGCGCTGACGCCCTGGCGCGGCACCATTCGCAACGGAAGGCGGCACGCCGGCGAGCAGGGCAGCCACGGGGACTCCCGCGGCAGGCGATACCTAGATTCCCAGCGCCATATGCAGCCGGAACGTGGTCCCTGCGACGTTTGTTCGCATCTCCACCAGATCACACACCTGCTGTACGACCCACAGGCCATGGCCGCGGCCGGCTTCGGGAGCCGGCCCCCGCCGGCCGGCGAGGACGTCGCCGATGCAGCCGCCGTCCCGCACCTCGCAGATCACCTCGGTGTCAGTTCCCCACACCCGCACGCTCCCGGTGCCGTCGGTATGGCGGAGCGTGTTGGCCGCCAGTTCGCCGACGGCGATGACGAGGTCGGTGATTCTCGGCTCTCGCAGCCCTTCGGCCTTCGCGCGGTCTCGTGCAAAGTTTCTGGCCGATCTGGGGTCGTCCCGGTACATCAGCACCACCGTGCCCTCAGGCGCGTCAGGCAGCGGCGCGTCGTGCTCCGCGAACCCAAGGCCAGAGAAGGAGCCATTAGCGCGGAGCCGGCCTGCCTCCAGCAAAGCCGGGTGGCTCCGCTCGGCCTGCAGCAGTGCCTCGGGCGCGAGGGCGACGGCGTCATACGGGCAGAGCGCCCTGACCGGCTGGCCGGCGAAGGCGACATTGACCAGAACCTCGTGCCGCGCCACCTCGTGCCATTCCGCTGCCGTCCGCGATCGCCAGCCTGGCTCTCCTATGTACCGGACGGCTTGGTCGCTATGGGCCTGCACGAAGGCGTGCATGGCCGAGAGGATCCGACCCGGGTTGCGGCCGACCGTCGTGATGTCAGCAAACGCGACGCCCGCCGCGTACACGCCGAGCTCTTCCCTGAGCAGCAGGGCGCGCGGCCTGGGCACCGCGATCATGATCGCCTCACCGGTGGCCAGGCCGGCCCGGACGAACTGACCGACCTCCTGCGCGTACTGGCTGGCCGATCGGTAAAAGAGTGCAATGTGAGCGAAGGGCGCTGCGCTGTTCGCCGTGGCGGGTCCACCGCCGCCCGTCGTTTCGACCGCCATCCGGGGGTCAGCCGCAGCGCGGCTGAAACCACCCCTCGGGTCCATATCGGTCAAGCCTACGCCGGGCCTGGTCCGGGGCCCCGCCTCCGCGTCGCGCGTCGCGCGCGGGGCGTCCGCGGCACTACGGCGACGATGAGGACCCGCTTGAGGTTGGCGTCGGCGAAGTGGAGGGCGTCGTGCTCGACGGCGTCGGGGTCGGAGTCAATGGCGAGGGCGTCGGGGTCGGGCTCGTCGGAGTCGGGCTCGTCGGAGTCGGAGTCGGCGTCACGCTCGGGCTCACGGTGTGGCTGGGCGAGGAAGGGCTCGGACTGGGCGTGCTGTGCTGCGATGTCGCCGGCTGCACCAGCGCCGGCGGCTGCACGTTGTGTGGGCTGGGCGCCAGCAGCAGGCCGACAGCGCCGGCCACGACCGCCCCGACGGCTACGACGCCGCCCGCTGTGGCCGTGCGCACGAGCGCGGTCCGGTGCGTGGACCGCCTCCACTCGGTGGTCCTGCGCTCGCGCAGTTCGGGCGGCAGCGCGGCGCGCCGCGCAGCCCAGCTATTGACCGGAGCCGCGGCCATGCCGACCGTCGGGAATAGCAGCAATCCGGCGAGCAGCGGTCCAGCCAGCTCGGTGGGCCTGGTCAGCGCGGCCGCGATGCCCAGGATTCCGAACAGCGCGAGCGTGGACTCGGCCCAGTTCGCGCGGAGCGCCTCCCACCATCGCTGTCGCTCACTGGTCTTGGGCGTACGCAGGAACACGGCTTTCTTGGCGAATAGCGCCAGCACCGATGCCCTGGCGACGACGAGCGACGTCGACTGCCAGATCAGGAATGCGCCAAGCGCGTCCCGCCAGGACGCGCCGGTGCCGCGGCGCAGCAGCGCGACTGCACGGATGAGGCCGAGCAGCACGAGCACGGGGACCGTGGCGACCAGGAACGCCGTGAGCTTGCGGAACAGCTCGCCGCCACCGGTGGCGAGATTGACGGCACCGGCCAGCAGGAAGACCAGGAACAGCAGCCCCAGCAGGTCGCCGTACCACTGCAGCGCTCCGGACAGGTAGGCCCAGCGTTGCCCGGTACTGAGCCGGTTCTCTTTCGTCTCCCGGCCCGGCAGCATCGACCGCCAGTGCATGCGCAGGATCTGGATCCCGCCGAAGCACCAGCGATAGCGCTGGCCCTTGAGCGCCTCGAAGGTCAGCGGCATGATCCCCTTGCCCCAGGACTGGTCGACGTGCAGTCCGGACCAGCCCGCGCGCAGCAGTCGCAGTGAAAGCTCGGCGTCTTCGGTGATGCACCACTCATCCCAGCCGCCGAGCTGCTCCAGCGCCACCCGCCGTATCAGTCCCATCGTCCCGGCGAATATTGCGCCGTCCCGCTCGTTCCGCGAGGGCTGGGAGACCGCGAAGAAGTAGCTGTAGGAGTAGAACAGCCGCCGGTAGTACCTGGACCATTCCCAGCCGCGGTAGTCCTGCGGGGCCTGGGTGAACCCGACCCAGCTGTCGGCGAACAGCGGCGCGCAGCGGCGCAGGAAACCGGGCTCGAGCTGGTAATCCGAGTCGACCACGCCGATGATCTCGGCTCGCTCATCGGTCAGCTCGCGCAGCGCGTAGTTCAGCGCGCCCGACTTGTACCCTGGCCAGTTCTCCAGGTGCGCGAACTTAGCGCCGTGCCTGGCGCACCAGTCCCTGACCGGCAGCCACAGCTTCTCATCATCGGTGTTGTCGTCGATGACGACCACCTCGTACCGCGGGTAGTCCAGCCTGAGCAAAGACCGCAGCGTATCAAGGACCATCGCCGGCGGCTCGTTGCGCGCGGGCACGTGCAGGCTGATGAAGGGGAGCTCGCTGTCCGGCACGCTGGCGACGGCGCCCCTGCCAATCCGGCGCCGCCATCGTTCTGACCCCAGCGCGTCACAGATCTCCCAGAGGTACGCGCACGCCAGGAACGCCGCGAACACCTCAAGGAACCACAGCAGCAGTCCGCCAATCGTGCCGGCGACCCCGAGGTTGCTGACGAACGTCCAGTCAAGCACGAACGCCAGGTACACGACGAACAGGAAGATCGTCGCCGACCAGCACAGGTGGCCGCGGGCGTTCCACCGCCTGGTGACCGGCAGCCAGGCCAGGCTGACAGCGGTGAGGCACGCCGCCGCGACGATTGAGTTGTGCTCGGTCGCCCCGAGCACCAGCAGCGCGCCGACGACCACGGTGCCAAGCAGCACCGTCCCGGCAATGGCGGTGCCGAACCGCCTGATCGCCGGCCACGTGCCAGTCATCCGGGCCGGCCCAGGGCCCTTGATGAGAAGCCCGAACGTGCCGACGGGCGCGGCGATCAGCCCGGCAAGTACGAGCGAAGCGAGCACTATCACACCTCTCTTGAGGCCAGCCCCGTTCTGACACCATCGCCGCCATCGCTGCCGTCGAGCACCGTGGCCAGAGGCCCCACGTTCCCGGAATGCGGCAGATATACCTCCGCCGTGGTCAAGTCGCCCGGCTTGCACACTGGAGGAGCCACGCCGTGGCCGAACTGCCCCTGGCCAAGCTTGTGGGCTCGGCAGTCTCCGGCCGTGTCGTCTTGCGGGCCGTGGCTAGTCCCGCGGCAATGCGCCTGATCCAGGCTATGCGCTCGCGTTAGCCGGATTGGTCATGCAGTGCGGCCGCTAAGCCAGGGCAAGCGGGCCGAGCCGCCCCGGTTATGTGGCCGGGTAATCGCGCCAGCCTGAGCGCGCCGCGTCCGGTCGGTTTGATCGGCGGGGCACGGGTAGCGCTTGACTGATGGCGGTGACACGACGCTACCGGGAGGCCGAACCGCAGTCATCGTGGATGGAGGCCGTGAATGCGGCGTAATGTCGCATATGCCGTGATAATGGGAACCTGTGTGGTCCTGGTCATACTGGCCTGGACGGTGATCCGCCTGTACTCGGTGACCGCGGCGGTCGTCATCTCCGTCGTAGCCGCGCTCATGCCGCCCATCGCTGCGATGGTGGCGAACGCCGGTGACGAGCAACGACCCCGGCGTTAGCGCGGCCAGGAAGGGCACCGGCCCGGGCACCAGCCAGACCCGGCCGCCGTTAATCCAGTAATCGGAGACTGGCCCAGTTCACCTTCGGCGTCACGCGTGTGGCTGAGCCGGTTTGGTTTCGCTCTGGCTGATGGAGAATGGACATAGGTAGGCCGCTGAGCGCTTCGCGGCCTGGCACGAGACTGATTGGTCAGCTGATAGCCACGACCTCGGATTTCACGATCTCGGGCGAGCAGGAGCACGAAGGGGCACTGCTCGCTCGATGGGCTTTGGTTACGATCGCAACAGGGAGGCCGGACGGATGACCGTGGCCATCGCGCTGGTCGCGGCCATGCTGCTCGGGGTCGGATTCGTCCTGCAGCAGCGCGCGGCGGGGGAGGCCCCCAAGGCGTTCTTCCTGCGCCTCGCCCTGTTCGCCGAACTGCTGCGGCAGCGCCGGTGGCTCGCCGGCCTCGCCATCATGATCATGGGTCAGCTGGCCTCGGCTTACTCGGTCAGTCACATCGACCTGTCGCTGGCCGAGCCTCTGCTGAGCACGAACCTGCTGTTCGCTCTGGCCCTAGCGGTGCCCCTGTCCGGGCAGCGACTGCGGGCCATCGAGTTGGCTGGTGCCGTCATCTTGCTAGGCGGCGTGGCCGCGCTCTCAGTGGCCAGGATCGCCACCGCCCCGGCGGCCTCTTTCGCTTCGCCGGCTGGGTGGCTGGCCGCCGCCGTGATCGCGGGCATCGCGGCGGCTTTCCTTCAGGCCGGCCGCTTGTGCTCAGGCCAGGCACGGGCCACGTTCACGGGTGTCGCGGCCGGGCTCGTGTTCGGCATTTCCGACGCCCTCACCCGCCAGACTGTCCAGATCCTGGACAATCACGGCCTGGGCGCGCTGCTGAGAACCTGGCCCGGCTACAGCGTGGTCGGGGCCGGCCTGGTCGGACTCTGGCTCATGGAGAGCGCGTTCAACGCCAGCGAGTTGCGTGCTTCGCTCCCGGCGATCAGCGCCGCCGAGCCGGCCGCTGGGATCGTGCTTGGCGTGGTGGTATTCGGCGACGCCATCCGGACGTCGCCGACGATGATCGCCGTTCAGATCATTGGAATTATCGCGCTCGTCCTCGGCGTGGTGCTCGTGGCACGCGCCTCGGTGCTGAGCGACCTGCGCCGCAAGTCCACCGAGGCCCTGCACCGCGGGGGTCATCCCGGCACCGCGGACTGGATCGCGACGCACTCGGTGACCATGGCTCACACGTTGCGACACCGGGACTCGCAAGACGGGAAGGCGCCGAAGGTCACCAAGCCGGCTGCCACCAAGACCAGCAGCCACGGCCCGAGCGGCGTCTGAGCGAGCGCACGCTCCTGCGTGTTTACTCCGGTCGCCGCGGCGCGGCCGTCGAGCCAATCCGCTTGGCGGCCTAATGCCTATCCGGAGAATGGCGGCGCCGAAGGGCGTCGCCGCGATCAGGCGGAGGGTGCCGGATCGGTCGGCGTGCTCACGGCCATGGCCGAATGCGACGAACTGGCTCGACACCGGCCAGTTTCGCGGTCGGCTGCGTCCGGTCGGCCCTGGTTCTAACCCTGGCTGGCAGCATCGGCGGCCGCCGCCGCATCCGCCGCCGGGGGAACCGCCTCGCTGCCCGGCTGAGCGGCCGCCTCGGGCGCAGCCCCGATCGCAGGCACGCCGTCGGCACGCTGACGGGCCGCCTTTCGCGCATCGATCCAGGAATCCACGACCGCCCACTGGACGTCGAGCCAGTCCGCCCGCGCGTCTGGGTCGACCGGCAAGTCAGCGGCGGGCAGCTGCCACCAGCGCATGACCATCGGCCGGCCCGTGACCGGCAGCGCGCGCCAGACGTCGGCGGCGCTGACCAGGTCCTCCAGCCCGGTGTGCGCGACAACGACCACCTCGAAATCGGAACGGGCCCCGAGGCAGGCGAGTACGCCGGCCGGCTGTGGCGGCAGCACGTGGCGGTTGGCTGCGGCCTTGGCCGCGGCCACGCGCCGGCCGCGCGCCCAGAGCCTGGCCAGCGCATTGCGGTACCGCCGCGGCGTCCAGTTGCCTCCCTCGGGGAACAGCAGCATCGCATCGCGGCGCCCGAGACCGCGGGCGGCCGCAGCGATGCGCCCTGGTAGGTCCCGGCCAGTACCTCTGGCCGGAAGGAAGCACGCGTGGATCCGGGTGAGGACGACATCCAGTCCGGGATCCCACTGCAGTGCGTCCTTCAGCACGATGATCGGCCGCAGGTGCAGACGCGAGAGCAGCACCTCGACGATCGCGAACGAGTCACCAGGGCCGCCGTGCCTGGCAAGCACGAGGACCGGCCGGCCGGCCAGGTTCTCCGGTGCTGGCAGTTCCTCGACTTTGACCCGGAAGCCGAACAGCGGTCGTGCCGCCGCCACCAGCAGCCCCAGTGACCTGCGGAGGAGGACCGCGTGCGCGTCGGCCCAGCGCTCACCGCGCCGCGCCGGCAGGGGGTGAGCGAGCCACAGGCACGCGCAGCCCACGAGCAGGCACGCGTCCACCAGGACATAGAGCGCGCCGAACAGGGCCAGCCGGGCTATCCGGCGCCTCGTCGCCAGCGGCGCGACGACGACGCTCGCGCCGGCGACCAGCAGGAACAGGCCCGCAAGCGCGGCGGCAACCGGCACCCACAGCGGGTCAAGCACCATGCGACGAACCAGCTGGTGCGGCGGTCTCATCCGGTCACCGGCAGGTTCGACAAATAAGCGGCGGCAGCCTCGTAACCGCGCTCGATCCGGCTCTTGACCCTCGCCTGGCCGCGGTAACGAATCGAAATGAGTGGCATGCTCTCTTCACCGCTGGGCAGCACGTGGGCCCGGACCGAGCGAGGGAGCCCGGCCATCTCCTCCACGAAACGGTGACGCCGGGCGACTTCGAAGGACACCAGGCACACATCCCACAAGGACCTGGGCGGCTCCAGTGGCTGCTCGATCCGGCCGACGTGCAGCACGTAGATCTCCTTAGCGCCGAGGGCGAGCGCACGTCCGACCGGGATGGAATGGACGAGGCCGCCGTCCAGGAAGTGCTCACCGTCGATCACCACGGGCGGAAGCAGGCCAGGGACAGCGGACGAGGCCATGACCGCATCCGCCAGGCTGCCCGAGCGGAACCAATGCGCCCCCGCCCGCTCGATGCTCGCCGCCACGCACTGGAACGGGATTCGCAGCTCATCGAACGTCTCTGGAAGGTGTTCCCGAAGCTGGCGGCGAAACGGAGCAGGAGAGTAAAGATGCGTACGGTACTTGGCCAAGGTTGCCGCCCGGGCCAGCATGGTGTCGCTGAACATGCCGGAATCGGTCATCGACTGCCAGAGGTCGGCCAGCTTGGCCACTCCCCCGTCGGACGGGTCAGCGGCAATGACCGCGCCGTTGACGGCTCCGACGCTCGTGCCCAGGATGACCTCGGGCCGGATGCCTGCCTCGAGCAGCGCCCTGAGCATCCCGACCTGGGTCGCGCCGAAAACGCCGCCGCCACCAAGCACGAAGGCCACCCGGCCACCAGGCGCCGCGCGTTCCTCCAGCATCTCCTCACCCTCGGCCCAGCGCCCGCCCGGTCGGCACGCGCGTGGCGCTAGCGCAAGTTCCCTAGCCTGCCGACGGCTAAACCGGTACGTTGCGGGCAGCTCACCGCATCGTTATCCAATAGCAGCAGGTCCCCGAGCGGCCTGGCATCCGAAGGCCGCATGACTACGCATGCCGATTCTCGCAGCTGGTGGGCGTCCGGTCACGACTCCGGCGGCAGGCCGACCCGCACTGCGAGCATCGTCAGGTCATCATGCAGCACGCCGTCCGAGAATTCGAGTACAACCCTGCGCATTTCCGAGATGATCTCCGCAGCGGGGCGCCCGGTCAGGCCAGCGAGCCGGTCCGTGAGGATCTCCTCAAGATAGGTCTGCTGCGGGCTGCGCGCCCCGGTCAGGCCGTCGGTGAAGAAAAACAGCACGTCGCCAGCCTCCAGCCGGAGCTCCTGCGCGGCCGGCTCGGGATCAGGGAATATCCCCAGCGCGACTCCGCCGCCGGTCAGCATCCGAGTCCCTCCGTCCGGGCTGAGCAGCACCGGGCCAGGGTGTCCGGCACTCGCGAGCAGCACGCGCAGAGTCCGGTTGTCCCAGCTGAGATGAGCCGCGTCGGCGGTAACGAACCTGCTGCCGAACTCCTCGGCCAGCATGATCTCGTTGGCGCCGCGCAGGACCTCGGTCGGATCCGGATTCCAGTGCGAGAGGACGCGGATCGCGTGCCGAGCACTCGCGGTCGCGGCAGCGGCGTCATCGCCCTTACCGCAGACGTCGCCGATCGCCACCCCCCAGCCGCGGGGCGTGGGGTACACGTCGTAGAAGTCACCGCCGACCTCGCGGCCCCGCGTCGGTGACATGTGCGCCGCCACGATCTCGACCCCCGGGATGGCCCTCAGCACCGGCGGCAGCAGGCTCGACCGCAGTGCTTCGGCCGCCTCGGTCTGGCGGGTGAGCAATCGGCGCGCGGCGATGGCCCGCGCGAGCAGGTCCGCCACCTGCTCGACCAGGCCGACGTCCGGGAGCCGGAAGGCCCCAGCCATCGCATCCCTGACGAGCGTCAGGGCGCC
This sequence comes from Streptosporangiaceae bacterium, assembly GCA_030040155.1. GTDB lineage: Bacteria > Actinomycetota > Actinomycetes > Streptosporangiales > Streptosporangiaceae > JAJYUU01. Next base: position 15,640 of record JASHUG010000404.1, read on the forward strand.
GAATGACCTGCTCTCGTCGGCCACCGGAACGGACAGGACCGATACGCCACCAACCTTTGCCAGCAACGGCGCACCGCCAGCGTCGCGGCCGAGCATTCCCTCATCCTCGACGTGCGTGACCAACACCGAGCTGCCCGATTCGTACACGCGCAACGAGACGGCGTCGGCATCGGGCGTGACCGCCGACAACGCCTGGGTCAGGCGGGCCGAGCTGGGATCGTCCGGGCCGGCCACGAAATGGCGGCGCAGCGCACCGCGCTTGCGGACGTCCACGATGACCCACGTGGCCACGTCACCAGCCAGGAGTCGCGCGCAGCGCTGGAGTATGACCGACTCGCTCGCCGCCGCGTTGTCGAGGAGCAGCCGGGCCGCGGCCAGCAGCAGATCGGTGCGCCGAGTTAGCGCGGCGACCTGCTGATCTGCAGTCTCGCGTGCGCTGCCGCGGCCGCGCGAGCGGGCGGGCCTCGGAGCTGCCGAGCGCTGGCCCGGCGATCCGGCCTCGGTGGCGACGGCGACCAGCAGTCGGTCCTCATCTCCGCGCAGGCTCAGGACGCGGATGCCGAGTTCGCAGCTCACCGCGCCATCGGCAGACAGCAGGCTGCAGCCGACGCTGGCGGCCGTCCCCGACCGCAGCACGGCGGCCAGCTGTGAGCGCAGCGGCGCCTGGCTGGCGGCATCAACCATGGAGATGAGCGTCTTGCCTGTCGCGTAACCGGGGCCCACTCCGAGCAGCTCACAGGCGGCGGAGTTGGCTCGGCGCACGGTGCTATCCCGATCGACGACCATCATGGCGACCGGAGCCTGAGCGAACGCCGCGTGCAGGAGACGCCGGTCCGAATGTGCGCCGCTGGCCCGGTCATCGTTCCCGGAACCGGCTGCGCCGTCGCCGTCGGCCGTGAGCGCGTGGATGGCCCCGTCCAACTCGGCTAGCGCGGCGTCAAGCAGCTCCCGCTGCCTTGCCTTCGGGTTCGCCGCCGCCTCCCGCAGCGCGGCACTGCGCGACCTGAGTCCGGCTATGGCATCGCTCGCCGCCGTCCGGCCGGAAGCTTCCGCCATGGGGCAGTCCTACCTCCGTGTATCCGTTCCTTCAGCGTATAGGCACACCAGCCCGGCGCGGCGCCCCGGCGTTTTAGCGCGAGCTCACCCTCGCGGTCGGGGACCAGCCTCGTGGTCACCGCTCCGCCGGCGCGATACCGGACCGAGCTCTAGGAGAGCCGGCTGGCTACCCCGGCCGCTATGGGCGTCGATGACCCGCGCTGCGACCTCGGTCGCACGCAGGTTACTGCGCTGGGAAACGTCCCTGATCCGGGCGAGCGCCTCATCCGCGCTGCAGCTCAGCGCGTGCATGAGGATGCCCTTGGCCTGATCGACTAGGGCTCGGCCTGCTGCGGCGTCTTGAAGTTGCACGTTAGTCAGCCGGGAGTCACGGTAGTCGGCGACAGCGCCGACCAGAGCGGCACTGAACGCCGCGACGAGCTCAGCCAGCTGAAGCTCCTCTAGCGTCATCGCCCTGGGGCGCAGGCCGAGCAGGCTCAGGACGACGACGGCCTCGTCCCCCGCGCAAAGCGTGATCGAGCAGCGCACCCCAAGCCGGACGGCCGCCGACGCGTACTCCGGCCAGCGGCGGTCACCGAGCGTGTCATCGCACTGGACCGGAGCCCTGCCCGCCAGGGAGTCCAGCATCGGCCCGCGCTCATAGTCGAGCTGAACCTGAGTCAGCCACGTCGCGTCCGGGTGGCTCGATGCTTGGGCGGTCAGCTCGTCGGCCCGCCAGATGCCGACGCTGGCGGCGCAGCACCCCCGCACCTGATCTGCTGCGAGCCGGGCAAGCTGGTGCAGGGCGCGCTCCTCTGTCGCCGTGGACAGGCGCAGCAAGCTCGCCGTCTGCACGGCCAGGTCAGGGAGCGCCACCCTCAGCTCCGGTGCGTGCTCGCCCGCAGCGCCGCGTCAACGCTGTCGTACAGGTCGAGCCGGTCGGCCAGGCCTGTGATCCACAGCGTCTTGGTGTAGCGGTACCTGGCCCCGGCAAGCGCGAGCGAGCCGCCCGCCGCCTCGAGCTTCTTCCAATGGCCGACGATCACCGCCAGCGCGCTGGTGTCCATGAAGTCGACCGCAGACAGATCGAGTATCACGGACGTGCCCACCGCCCGGGCTTGCGTCAGGCAGTCATCGAGCGCCACGCTGGTTACAATGTCCAGATCGCCACCAACTGTGACGATAGTGCTGCCGTCGCGCTGCTCGGAGTTAAGCGCAAGACCGTCCATGCCCTACCTCGGGAAGCTCGAACCTGGCAAGGAAGCCGTTACCCCCTCATACTAGGTGGGCGTTATCCCACGCGCTGATCTGCGCATGGCCGCGGCGTGCCGGGAAATGCTCGCATAGCTCTGCCGCAGCAGGGAAGTAGACCGGCGTGCAGCGACTGACTCAAAGGTGCGATACGCGACCTTGCGGAGTCAGCGCCGGCACAGAAAGTGATGGGTTGGGCCGTGCGGTCCGGGTCGCGCCCGGACGGTGAGGTGATGAGCCCGGAGATGGACGGTGCCTGAGGGCACGATCGCGAATCGTCTGCGCCACGTCGTGCTCTTCTATCGTGGCGCAGACGAGTACCGCGCGTGCCTGAACGAGTTCGCGCACGCGGCCGGTGCGGCCGGCGAGCCGGTACTGATTGCCGTGCCCCGGCTGCTGGCACGGCTGCCTGACTGGTCAGGCGGCACGACAGTCAGCACGGCCGACATGGCCGACTTGGGCCGCAATCCGGCTCGGGTCGTCCCCGCCCTCCGTGCGTTCTGCGACGCGCATACGGGCAAGGCGACCCGCATTGTTACCGAATTGATCTGGCCGGGCCGCTCGCGCGCTGAGCTATGCGAGGCGGTCAGGTACGAGGCATTGCTGGAGCAGGCCCTGGCCGGTTTCCCGGCCGACGTCATGTGCCCGTATGACACAGCTGCGCTGTCGCCATCCGTGCTCGCCGAAGCCCGCCGGTCGCACCGGTGGCTGTTCCAGGGCCATGAGATAGCGGCAAATCCCGGGTACGAAGGGCCAGGCACGGTTCCCGGCTGGTGCCAGGTGCCGCTGGCGAGCCCGCCGCCGGACGCGGACACGGTCGAATACCGGTCCGACTTGCGCCCGGTGCGGGCGATGGTCACGGCCGCAGGCGAGCGGGCCGGGCTCGCCGCCGCCAGGGTGACCGACCTGATGCTCGCCGTCAGCGAGGTCGCAGCCAACACCCTGCGGCACACGCGAACCGGCGGAGTCGCGCGCGCGTGGCGTGCCGACGGCGAGATCCTCTGCCAGGTCACCGACACCGGATACATCGCCGACCCGCTCGCAGGGCTGCACCGCCCGCCGCCCGGAGAACCCGGCGGCCAGGGACTCTGGCTCGTAAACCAGGTCTGCGACCTAGTCGAGGTCCGGTCGACGGCCGCGGGCACGTCGGTGCGCATGCACATGCGCATCGAGCGTGTTTGAGGCCCGATCGGCACGAGAGCTAAGCCTGCCTGGCACGACACGCACCTAAG
>JASHUG010000405.1 GCA_030040155.1 Streptosporangiaceae bacterium
GGTTAGTCCAGTGCAGGCGGACGGTCGCGTCCTCAATCTCCGCGACGTCCAGGGCGCTCCACGGATGCTCCGCCGTGAAGTCGCGCGCGTCGATAAAGCGCATGCTAGCCGTCCCGCTCGCCCGCCGAGAGGTACCGCTGGCTGCCTGCCGGTGCGGCCGGACGAGCGCGCGGTGGCCCAGCGCCGTTATCAGGCGCCGGGCAGGCGGCAGGAGCTGCCAGCACCGGACGGCGCCATCGCGCCGGTCCGCGCAGGCTGCTGAGCGTCGGCCGGCGCCTGCGCGCTGCCGGGGCGGTGCGCTGCCGCGCCTGCGTGAGCACGGCGCCCGCCACGATGAGGGCCGCGCCGACTGGCTCATTCCAGGTCAGCCCTTCGCCCAGGATGACGACACCGGCAACAATCGACACGAGGGGCATCACGTAGCCCACGGTCGTCGCGATGGTCGCGCCCGCTGCGGAGATGATGCCGTAGTTCAGCAGGTAGGCCACGCCGGTGCCCAGCGCGCCCAGCAGCGCCACGCTGACGATGGCGGTGGCCGGCCACCGGGCGGGCGCGCTGGTCAGCAGCGGCGTGACAACCGCCAGGATCACGGCCGCGCACAGCAACTGGCCTGCTGCCAGGGACAAGCTGGAGGATCCGGTTCCGGTCAGGAACCGCCGGGTGTAGGGGAAGCCGACGCCGTAGCAAAGGCCGCCGCCGACGGCCATCAGCGCGCCGGCCACGTCATGGCCGGTTAGCCCGGTCCACGCGCCCAGCGCAATGGTCACGCCGGCGAACCCAGTCGCCAGGCCGGCGGCGCGGCGGCGACTCAGCTTCTCGTCGGGCAAGACAGCGAGCGCAACTATCACAGCGAACAGCGGCGCGCTGGCATTGCAGATGCCGGCAAGCCCGGACGGGATCCGCTGCTCGGCGTACCCGAACAGGGTGAACGGGATCACGTTGTTGAGCACGGCCGCCACGACTAGGTGCGCCCACGTCCTGCTCCTGCGGGGCAGCCGTTCGCGGCGGGCGACCAGCACCGCGATGAGCACGGTTGCGCCGATGGAAACCCGGCCCATGGTGATCTGCAGCGGCGCGAAAGCGCGTACCCCTTCCTTGATGAACAGGAAGCTCATTCCCCAGATCAGTGCGAGCGTCAGGTACTGCAGGCGCCAGCCCGGTCGGCCCGACACTCGCTCGGGGAGCCGTGAGACCGTCACGGCATCAATCTGCCCGAGGCCTTCTCGTAGCACAAGTTAATAATTCTGAGGCCGATATCGTAGAGTTGCTGATGTGTTGAATCTGGAGCGCCTGCGCGTCCTGCAGGCCGTTGCCCGGCACGGGTCCGTGACCGCGGCGGCCGCGGAGCTGCACGTGACCACCTCCGCAGTGTCGCAGCAGCTGACAAAGCTGGAGCGCGAGACAGCCACCACGCTGGTCGAGCGCAGCGGCCGCGGAATCCGGCTGACTGATGCTGCGCAGCTGCTGGCCGGGCACGCCAGCGCGCTCTTGTCGATGGCTGAGCTAGCCCAGGCCGACGTCGATGCCCGCAGCGGCGCCGTGGCAGGGCGGCTGATGCTCGCCAGCCTGCCCACGGCGGCGCGCGGGCTTGCCGCGCCGGCGCTGCGGCAGCTCGCCGACGCGCACCCGGCCCTGCGTGTTGAGCTGACCGAGGCAGATCCGAGCGAGTCCATCCCGGCGCTGGCACAGGGCACCGCGGACGTGGTCATCGCGTACGACTGGTCGAACGCGCCACTTGCCACACCGGATGGTCTGGCCAAGACCGTGCTGGTCGAGGATCTCGCCGACATCGCCGTGCCGGCCGCGCATCCGCTCGCCGGTCTGGCCGCGGAGTCCGAGGCCAGAGCGATACAGCTTGCCGAGGTGGGCTGCGGTCCGTGGATCTCTGGCACTCCGGGAACTTCCTGCCGTGACTGGCTCACTTTTACACTGCGCGCAGCAGGTATAGAGCCGCAGTTCGGCCACACCGCCAGCGAGTACGCTACCCAGCTGTGCCTGGTCGCCGCGGGCCTGGGCGTCGCGGTGATTCCGCAGCTCGGCCGGGTCCAGGTCCCAGCGGACGTTCGCATGATCGCGGTGGAGCCGGCCTTGCGCCGGCGCATCTACGCACTCTGGCGCACCACCGCGGCTCGCAGGCCCGCGATCATCGCAACCGTGGCAGCGCTGCGCGCGGCCGCGAGACGGCAGAACGAGCAGGCTAGCACGCAAATCTCCGGCGGTGGCCGAACCGCGGCTGGCTCGGGGTGAGGCACGGTTGCAGGTCCTCGCCCCGAGCCTGGCGGGTTACTTACTCCAGCGAGACTCAGTACCAGGGAGCGGCTTGCCGATGAGAGCGACCGGGATGAAGAAGAACATCTGGCCGATCGCCACGGTGAGCGTCCACAGCGCCTTTTCGTCGTAGTGCGCCGATGCCCTTGCGCATAGCTCGTCGGGGACGCGCTCGCCGGACGGGTTCGGGTTGAGGACCGCCTCCACGAGCTCGAGCGCAACCCGTTCGGCGGCGCTGAAATAGGGGGCGTCTCGCCAGGACGCCACGGCGGTGATGCGTTCTTCAGGTTCCGCCGTCTTGCGCAGGTCAGCAGTGACTCGGACAGTGTGGTACGTGTTGCCGATAATCTGCGCAGCACGCAGCTGCACCAGGTTGATGGTGGTTCCGGGAATCGAGCCGTTCGCGGTGGCCTTGTACAGGGCTCCGGCGATCTCTCCGAACTCCGGGATGAACAGGTTAGGGTCACGCAGGCGCGAGGTGAGGCTGCCGAGGTCGATGGTCTCGGGCACGGACATGGCGATGCCTTCCCTTCCGAATCTAAGCAGTGTTCACGGGCTCTACGTAGTACGACGACACAGCCGATGAAAATGTGAAGCGACGCGCCGATCTCACATTTCGGCGCGCTATCTCGTCGGACTGGTTAGCGCAGCTGCGATCGAGGGAGCCCGCGCCATGAGCAGGCCATCCGAGCCGGGAGGCGGCGGCCCTGACCCAGCCCTGGGCGTGATCATGAGCGAGCGGAGTGCCCTGATCAATCTGGCTTACCGGCTACTGGGCTCGCTGAGCGAGGCCGAGGATGCCGTCCAGGAGGCCTGCGCCCGCTGGTATTCGCTGACCCGGCAGCAGCAGGAAGTCATCGAGAACCCGGCCGCCTGGCTCAGCACGGTCGCCAGCAGGATCTGCCTGGACATGCTCGGCTCGGCGCGCGCCCGGCGAGAGACCTACGTCGGCGCATGGCTGCCAGAGCCGCTGCCCAGATCGGCGGATTGGCCTGGCGGTCGCCCCGGCGCGGCCGCCGACCCGGCCGACCGCATTACCCTCGATGAGTCGGTCAGCATGGCCTTCCTCATCGTGCTGGAAACGATGACACCGGCCGAGCGGGTCGCGTTCATCCTGCACGATGTCTTCCGCCACTCCTTCGCTGACGTGGCCGAAATCGTCGGCCGGACGCCGGAGGCCTGTCGCAAACTGG
>JASHUG010000406.1 GCA_030040155.1 Streptosporangiaceae bacterium
GCTGTCCGCAGGCTAACCGACTTCGCGGTCGGTCGTTTCGGGGGCCCACCACCTGCGGTGCCGCTTAGCCGGCCTCCGGCCAGAGCCTGGCAGGTGCCTGACCAGCGCGGTCAGCGATCCAGTCAGGCACCTAGCTCATCAGGCCGTGCCCGAGATCAGACGGTCACGATGCAGGTCGTCTCACAGATTGTCTCCGACAGCAGGCACTGTCCGTGGCACGTGACCCGGTAGACGTGATACACGCTCTTGTTGCCGTTATCGCAGGTAGTCGTGGACAGGCACTCGCAGACCTCGCCGGTCTCAGTGAGGCATGCGCCCGCGGATGCTTCGGGCAGCACGATCCGGAGTGCGCTGTCGGAGATACGATTGATAAGGTTTCGCATTGAGTTTCCTCCTGAATTCGAAGAAATGAAATGGCCAAACCCCTTTCTATTTCTTAGCTTTCACCACCTCACCTTCTCCTTGAACTCCCCAGTGGCTGGCGGGCCGCTCTTTTCGGTTACCCTGCGAGCCGCGCTGGCCGGTAGGGCTTGGCCGCCTCGGGGAGCAAGACTTCGGGCGGATTTTCCGGCCGATGCCAGCGGCCTGAGAACCACTCCGTAAACTGATGAAACGCGTGCGTAGCCATGCCTCCGCGAGTCAAGGCTGTCCGGGTTATCTCCCTGGACGAGGAACATTCCCACGGGCACGAACTTGTCAGATACGGCCGTCTTCATGTTGACGGGAACCGCATCGCCTGGCATGGCAACAACCCGCTTGACTAGGGTCGGCGATTCCGACTTGACCATCCATTCGGCGGCACTGAACACGACCACATCGTGCCGGTGGAACCGCTGGCCTCGGCGCACTAGCAGCCGCTGCCCGTCTGCAAATGTAGGTGCCATGCTCGGCCCGCTCACCACGGTGATCATCAGCATTCGCCGCAGTAGGCCGGTGGTCAGCCCGCCGACCGTGAGTAGCCCGAGGGGAAGGCCGATCGCAATCGCGGGAGCAGTCAAGGCCTGGATCCCTGTAGTGGCGCGAGCAACGCCGCGAGATCGTCCCAGACGACCATGGCGGTTCCGGCGATCACCGCGATGCCGGTTGCCAGGACGACCGGGGCCACTGCGAGGTGAGTCCGTCCGCTGCCGAATTCTGCGAGCAGTCCCGCAATGGCCACAGCGATGATCAGTGCGTTGCGCGTAATGTGCCGGGCTCCGAGTGCCGACGTGGAGGAACCAAAGCAAAGGCAAACGGGGCGCAGACCCCGCCGTCTGGCGATGGATGCCTGAACCGTGAAGACGGTTATGATCAGGGCGCCGGCTGTCAGCCCCCAGCTCGCGGTAAAGGGGAGCGCGACCAGAACCGCGGCTGCAGCCTCGGCAGTGATCACAATGCCAGCAGTGCACGCCTGCAGCCGGGTGCCCTCAATGCCAAACCCGGCCAGCGAGTCCGCGAACGCTGCCAATGCTGCGCGGCTTCGCACCTTGCTGGCGAAACTGGCGACGAATATGACGAAGAGCATCGCGCGGGCTCCGATCACAAGGTAAGGCATTCGCGACCCTTTCTCTTGATGACTGGCCGAACGCTGACGGCCTGCCCGGTTTTCTTGGTCATGCGCCAGAAATTGCCTCGAGATAGCCCTCAGACTGAATCGCGAACAACGCGGCGTATCGCCCGCCGGCAGCCATCAGTTCGTCGTGACTTCCTGATTCGAAGACCGCACCGTCGTCAAGCACCAGAATCCGGTCGGCGTCCCGCAAGGCATTGAGGCGGTGTGAGATCAGCAGGTTCGATTTACCGATGCGACATCTGCGCAAAGCCTGGTGAATCTTGTGTTCCGCCTCCGCGTCGAGCCCCGAACTAGGCTCGTCCAAGATCATCAGGTCAGCGTCGCCGCGCATAAGCGTCCTGGCCAGAGCCACGCGCTGATTCTGGCCACCGGACAACGTGACACCCTCGCGCCCGGTCTCCGGGTCGACGAAGACGCGAGTCAGCATCGTGTCGTAGCTGTAGCGAAGCGATTTCAGTGTTTCGTCAATTTCCGCCAGCCGCGCCGCGGTCTCGATCGCATCCTGCTCGGCCAGCCGGGACAGTTGGCCAATGCCTATGCACTCCCGCGCGCTGAGCTCGTAGGTAGCAAAGTCCTGGAAAGTCACGGCTACTCGCTGGCGCAGTGACTCGACGGCACAGTCACGCAGGTCAAGGCCGTCCCAGCGGATCGCTCCCCGCTCCGGCTCGTAGAACCGGCAGAGTAGTTTTACCAGCGTCGACTTGCCTGCACCATTCAGGCCAACCAGCCCGGTGGAATGACCAGCCGGCAAGAATACGCTCAGGCCTTTGAGCACCCACTCGCCGTCCGGGCTATACCTGAACCACACGTTGTCGATCTCGATGCCGCGCGATAGGGGCGGCACGGGCAGCACGCCGGTAATGCGTTCGCCGGGCATACGCAGAACCTCAAGGAAACTCCGGAACCGGGTCAGGGAGGCCAGGAGCATGGATGACTGGGATAGCAGTGACCCGGTGCTGCCCTGGGCCCAGGCCAGCGCCGCAGTGAACAAGACGAAGTCGCCGACACTAAGGCGTCCGACAACGGTGCTGTAGGCGACATATCCAGTGCTCACGATTACCGCCGTGCCGATCAGGCAGGCAACAGCCGCCTGAATCCCGAAAGCACGCCGCTGCCCCGCTAGCTGCCTGTCCGCGCTGCGTCCGAGCGCATCTACCAGCCTCCTGGCCAGGAAATCGCCGATGCCGAAGATGCGAACTTCCTTGGCTCCCTGCGAACTGGTGAGCAGCGTCCGGTAGGACATATAACGGCGGTACTCGGGCGTGGCCGCTGCACTCAGGGCGGCCTGGCGCCGGCCGAGGGCACGCTCGGCCAGGACAGACGGAACGAGGACGGCCAGGAGCACCAACGGCAGAGGCGGCCAGATGACCAGCAGCGCACTGGCAAAACCGACTAAGGCGAAGGTGGTCTGGAGCACGGCGAGGAGCAGGTTACATAGTGTTCCAGGCGTCTCCTGTGACGCTTGCTCGGCCAGCCGGAGCTTGTCCTGGTAGGCGGGATCCTCGAAGCAGGCTATGCCTGGCATCCGGTTAACGGCCCGGAACAAGCGCTCCGCGGCCTCGGTCATGATGGAACGTTGCGATTTAGCGGACAGCAGTGACGAGAGACTGCCCGACAAGGCCGACAGGACACCCGACGCGCCGACGCCGGCGGCCAGTAGAACGGCCTGCTCCGGGTCCCGATGCGCGGCGATCAAGCTCTCGATCAGCGCCCGCGAAAGCCAAGCGGCCACCGGGACGAGTAACCCGCTCACGCAAGACAGCGCCAGGCTCCCGAGCCAGATCCAGCCCGCGGCCGACCGGCCCAGCTCGAACGCTCGCAGCAGCGGGCTGTCGTGCGCAGCGTCAGTCATCGCACGCCGGCGGTGACCGCTCCGCGGACCCGGACGGAGCCAAGGCTCAGGCCAGTCGCGCGCACAATGCCTTCGCCGACCCGAATCACCGTCGGGAAACCTCTGACGCCGAACGCCTCGGTGACACCGCAGATCGGCTCGATGACGCAGACGGCCGCAGCGAATGGCACCTGTGCGGCTATCCTGGCAGCCTCTTCATTTGCGCCCTGGCTGCTCGCGATGAACAACAGCAACGGCAGCTCCGGCGGCGCCATCTGGCTGAGCTCCTCGGTAAGCCGATGACACGGCTTGCATCCGACCATGACGAAGGCCGCAAATGTCTCGGGACCCTGGAATTCTCGCTCGGTGATTTCGCGATTGTCGGTCGTATTGGCTACGAAGTCTTCGATCCGGTGGCCAGCTGCCGGAACAAGGCCGCCGTCGCTCGAATGCGGCTGCGCCTGTATCGAGTTGACTCGCCTGATCAGACCGTATGTCAGCGCCAAATCGACTACAGCGACTAGGCCGACTACAATGATTATCGCAATCAGCACTGCGGTCATTTCAGGTCCTTTCAGCGCTGCCGGGCATCGCCGTCCTGGCCAATATTCCTCGAGGCCGAGGACATGGCCCGGGTGGCAGGCACGCACGTCAGAGTGCTTAGTGCCGACATAGAGTGTGTTTTGTTATTAACGCGGTAATAAGTGTTGCCCGCGCACATAGGATCTCCGTAGGATGCCGATAGGACGGTCCCGCTGAAGGTCCCCTGAGCTGGTCTCCCGTTCCCGGCCGTTCAGCACTCCGCTGCGGAAGCTGTCCGCGGTGAGCGCACAGCGGCCGCAGGTCGGGATCATCGGGCCGACTTGTCCGGATCCAGCCCGGACGCAAGAGCGTTGCTGGCAGCGATCCGCCTGTCCTCATGGATGAGATGCATGAGGGCGTTGATGAGCGCCAGGTGCGAGAACGCCTGAGGGAAGTTTCCCAGGTGCCGTCCGGTGTGAGGGTCGATCTCCTCGGCGTAGAGCAGCAGCGGGCTCGCGAGAGACAGCAGCTTCTCGCACAGGGCGCGAGCGCGGATTACCTCGCCGATCTCCGTCAGCGCGGAGACGAGCCAGAACGAGCAGATGGTAAATGTGCCTTCCTCGCCCTCGAAGCCGTCGTCGGTTTCCTCGACGCGGTAGCGCAGTACCAGGTCGTCCTCGGTGAGCTCGTCGGCAATGGCCAGCACCGTGGCTCGGACCCGCTCGTCGCCCGGCGGGAGGAAGCCCACCAGCGGGATCAGCAAGACGGAGGCGTCCAGGGCGGTGGTGCTGTAGTGCTGGCAGAACACGCCGCGCTTGTCGACGCCGTGCTCGCAGACGTCGGCGTGGATCTCCCCGGCGGCGCGCCGCCAGTTGGCGGCTAGGTCGTTGTCGCCGCGGAGCTGAGCTAGCTTCGCGCCGCGGTCGGCGGCGACCCAGCACATGATCTTGGAGGCGGTGAAATGCTGCGCGGGGCCGCGGACCTCCCAGAGGCCCTGGTCAGGGTCGCGCCAGTGGCGGAGCGCGGACTCGACCTGGTGCTTGATCATCGGCCAGCGCCGCTCGTCGAGCCGGTCACGCGAGCGGGTGTGCAGGTACAGCGAGTCGAGCAGGACGCCCCAGACGTCGTGCTGGCGCTGGTCCCATGCCCCGTTGCCGACGCGCACCGGGCGGGCGCCGTCGTAACCGGACAGGTGATCCAGCTCGGATTCAGCCAGCTCACGCTCCCCGCCGATGCCGTACATGATCTGGAGGTCGGTGTCCTGCTCGGCGATGTCGGCCAGGAAGTAGAAAAAGTCGTCGGCGTCGCGGTCAAGACCGAGGGTGTAGAGACCCCAGAGCATGAACGTCGAGTCGCGCAGCCAGGTGTACCGGTAGTCATAGTTGCGCTGGCCGCCAGGCGTCTCCGGCAGGGATGACGTGGCAGCGGCCAGCAGCGCGCCGGTCGGGGCGTAGATGAGCCCCTTGAGTGTCAGCGCGGAGCGCTGCAGGTGCTTGCGCCAGGGATGGTCGGGGAAGCGGCCGCGCCCGAGCCAGCCGCGCCAGAAACTGGCCGTGATGTCCAGTCGCTGCTGCGCCTCTTGAGCGTCCGCGGGCGGGTCGGCGTCGCCCCAGGACAGGGCGCAGAATGCCTCCTCGCCCGCCCGGATCTGACGCCGAGCGATCGCCCGGCCGCCCTCGAAGCCCAGCTTGAGGTCGGTCGTGAGCCGCAATTGAGGCTGCTCGCCGACGCGGGCTTCAGCCTGGCCGTAACCGGTCCCAGTGTGCTGCCAGGTGCCGCGTTGGCGCCCGTAGTCGAATGCAGGCTCGCAGTCCAGCAGGATGTCGACCGAGCCGTTGAGGCACCGGATCGTGCGCAGCAGGACACGCTCGGCACGGTAGTCGGTGGGCACCCGATGGTGCGTAGCTGATCTTGGCGAGTCGCCTGGCCAGGGACCCATCAGCAGGGCATCGCAGACCACAGCCCAGCCGCCCGGCAAGCCCCAGGTTGTCTCCAGCAGCATCGTCCCCGGCAGGTACCGCCGGCCAGAGGGAACCGTGAGGTCCGCCGGACCGAAGCGGAACGATCCGGCATCGCGATCGAGCATCGCCCCGAACACGCTAGGCCCATCCATCCGGGGCAGGCACATCCACTCCACGTTCCCGCTCGATGCGACGAGAGCACATGCCTCACAGTCAGACACGAAGCCATAGTCAGAGATCGCCGGGAACGGACTTCCGCCTGGCATGGGACGCCAATCCTGACCAGGAACGTGAACCACCGTCTCCCCTTCATCGTTCTCCTGCCTGCGCGTCCACCGTCGCAGGCAGCGCTGGCCCGGATCCGGGATGTACCGCATTTCCCTACCCGTGCAGCGGCGGCGATATCCCAGGTGCAGGCCTGCCCGACGGTGATTCAGCGCTCGGGGCAGGGAACATGTCGGAGAGGCGGCCATGCGATGTTGATGACGGGCCTGTCGCCGCACAGGACCGGTGTTATCTGCCTATCGGGGGTAAACAGGGATGAAAGCATTCGTGATGGAGGAGATCGGCCAGGTCGGCTTCATGGACAAGCCGATGCCCAAGCCGGGCCCTGACGACGCGATCGTGCGGACGACGAGGGCCCTGATCTGCACCTCTGACTCGCACACGGTCGGCGGGGGGATCGGCCAGCGGCACAACCTTACGCTCGGCCACGAGGCGGTCGGCGTGGTGTACGAGGTCGGCAGCGAGGTTGACGTATTCCGTCCTGGCGACCGGGTGGTGGTGGGAGCGATCACCCCCGATTGGGGCCACCCGGCCGCGCAGGCCGGGTACGCCTCGCAGTCCGGCGAGCCACTCGGCGGCTGGAAATTCTCCAACACCAAGGGCGGCGTGTTCGCCGAGTACTTCCACGTGAACGACGCTGACGCAAACATGGCGAAGATCCCCGATAGCGTCCCGGACGAGATGGCCGTCTACTGCTGCGACATGCTCTCCACCGGCTTTATGGGCGCGGAGCACGGTAACATCCCGATCGGCGGTACGGTCGCCGTCCTGGCCCAGGGACCGGTCGGCCTGATGGCTACCGCCGGGGCGCGGCTGCGCGGCGCTGGCCTGGTGATCGGTGTGGAGGCTGTCCCGCGCCGGCAGGAACTGGCCCGCACCTACGGCGCCGACGAGATCGTGGACTTCACAACCGGCGACGTGGTCGAACGGATCACGGACCTGACCGGCGGCGAGGGTGTCGACTGCGCGATAGAGGCGCTCGGCGCGGACGTCACCTTCCAGACTGCCGTCAAGGTAACCAAGCCGGGCGGAACTATCTCTAACACCGGCTATTTCGGCGAGGGCGAGTTCGTGCACATCCCGCGGGTCGCGTGGGGTGTCGGGATGGCGGACAAGACCATCGCCACCGGGCTATGCCCGGGTGGGCGGCTGCGGATGGAGCGGCTACTCAAGGTCCTGGAAACGGGGCGCGTCGATCCGACGCTCATGACGAGCCACCGGTTCCCGTTTGACCAACTGGACCGCGCATTCGAGATCTCGGACAAGAAACTCGAGGACGTCATCAAGACGCTCATCACGTTCTCATAGCAGGCCATACGCGAAGGCAGATACAACCGTGATCGACCGCCTTGCCATCTTCGGCGCTACTGGCGACCTGACCGCACGGTACTTGCTCCCCGCGGTCGCGGCCCTGCATGCCAGCGGGGGAATCGGTGATGCATTCCAGCTCATCGCGGCCGGGCGCGACGACTGGTCCAGCTCTGAGTTCCGGGACTGGGCTGCGGCTCAGCTTGCCCGGCACGGCGCGGACCTGCCCGCCGCCACCCGGGCCGCAGTGGCGGCGGCGGTCACCTACCGGCATGCGGACGTCACTGACCCGGCCAGAGTCGCCGAGGTCATCGCCGGCTTCGAGCCGGTTGCCTGCTACCTCGCGCTTCCGCCAGCCGTGTTCCCCGGCGCGGTATCAGCCCTGCACGACGCGGGCCTGCCTGAAGGAAGCCGGATCGTGCTGGAGAAGCCGTTCGGCGAGGACCTCGGCAGTGCGGTCGAGCTGAACCGACTGCTCGCCGATACCGTCCCCGAGTGGGCAGTCTTCCGGGTCGACCACTTCCTGGCCATGACAACCGTCCAGAACTTGCTCGGTACCCGGCTGGCCAACCGCGTATTTGAGCCTCTCTGGAATAGCGCCCACATCGCCGAGATCGACATCCTGTGGGACGAGTCACTCGCACTTGAGGGTCGGGCAGGCTACTACGACGGTGTCGGCGCCCTGAAGGACATGCTGCAAAGCCACTTGCTGCAGCTGCTATGCCTGGTGGCGATGGAACCGCCGATCAGCCTCAGCGAGCGCGACCTGCGCGATCGCAAGGTCGACGTCCTGCGCTCAATAAGACCGCTTGCCGGTGACGACATTGTGCGGAGCACGCGCCGTGGCCGGTACACCGCCGGCCGGATCGGTGACCGCGAGGTTCCCGCCTACGTTGACGAGGACGGAGTCGACCCCGCGCACCGCACTGAGACTCTTGCGGAGATCGAGCTGAGGCTGGATAACTGGCGCTGGCCCGATACCGTCTTCAGGCTCCGCACCGGCAAAGCCCTGCGACGGGAGCGCAAGGAAGTCGCCGTCCGCTTCCGCCACGTCCCCCACCTGCCGTTCGCCCACGACGGCGACGAAGCGCCCAACCTCCTGACGTTCGGACTCGAACCGGAGAGCGTCAGCCTCGAGCTGACCGGCATCGGGCCGCGCCCTCAGGCCCTCACGCCCATGTCCCTGGCAGTCCGCCTCCAGGCGCCCGAGTTGCCCGCTTACGGGCAGTTGCTGCGCTCGGTGCTCAGCGGCGACAGCGCACTGGCAATCCGCGGCGACGAGGCCGAGGAGTCCTGGCGAGTCGTCACCCCGGTACTCGAGGCCTGGGCGAAGGACGCCGTCCCGCTCCAGGACTATCCGGCCGGCTCGGACGGGCCAGCGCGGTGACACGGGCTCGCGCCCAGCCGCAGCCGGCGGCTGCGCCGACGCCCACCCTCAGCCAAGGCTTTGCTGGTGCGGTCCGGTAATCACTTGCTATCGCTAGTTCAGCGATATATAACGGAGGCATGACAGAGCGTGCCATGCAGGAGGCGACCTTCCTCATCCTCACGGCGCTCGCCTCCGGCAGCCAGCACGGCTACGGCATCATCGCCGATGTCCGGGAGATTTCCGGCGGTGGCGTCCAGCTGCGGCCGGGCACTCTCTACACGGCCCTGGAGCGGCTGAGGGCGGACGGACTCATTGCGGTGGACCGCGAGGCGATCGTGGACAACCGGCTTCGCCGCTACTACCGACTGACTCCGGCAGGGAGCGACCGTCTGGCCGCCGAGGCGACGCGGCTGCGCGCCAACGCGACTACCGCGCTGATGCGCCTGAGCCCGGCGGGGGGTGCGGCCACATGAGCGCCCGCGCGACTCGGTCCGCGGCACCCACTCGCGGCACGCCCGGCGAGGCCGCTCAGCCAGTGCGGCAAGCCGTGCTGGAGCGACGGTACCGGCGGCTGCTCGCCTGCTACCCGCATTTCTTCCGGCATGACAGCGAGGAGGAGATCCTCGCCGTGCTGATGGCCTGCGCGCGGACGCGCCAGCGCTGGCCAAGCCTGGGCGAGGTCGCGGACCTGGTCGGAAGCGCCATCCGCATGCGCTTGGGTCCCGGCCGGTCGAGTCCGCCGCGCGCAGTCACAAGAGCGGTCCGGCTGATGCGGGTCGGCGCGGCAACGGAGATCGCGGGCCTTCTCATCGCGCTCGCGACCGCATCGAGCGTGCAGTCGGTTCTCGTCCGGCAGCACGTGACCTTCCTGGCGGCCCAGTGGCACGACCTGTTGCTGTTCATCGAACTTGGCGTTCCCGTCCCTGTCGGCCTATGGCTCTGGCTAGCCTGGGCCAACGGCCGCGGGCACCGCTGGGCACGCTCCGCCTTCGCCGGTGTCTTCGGCACGTACACGCTGATTGTGCTCAGCAAGTTCGTGGCGGGCGCGGCCACCTACGCACCCGCGGATCTGTTCGTCGTCGGCATTCAGTGGCTCATCGGACTGGCGGTCGTCCTGCTCCTCTTCAGCCGTAGCGCCGACACGTTCTACCGGCACCAGTCGATGCCGCCCACAGCAGCGCCCAGGGGCTAACGATGGCGCCGGTAGCTGCGGCCCAGCCAGTGCGCGGCACGCCTACGCGGCCGGAGACGAGCATCGTCATCCAGACCAGAGGGCTGACCAAGCGGTACCGCCACGTCACCGCACTGGACTCGCTTGACCTGGACGTCGGCGTCGGCGAGGTACTGGGATTTCTCGGCCCCAACGGTGCCGGGAAGACCACGACCATCCGCCTGCTGCTTGGCCTGATCCGGCCCACGGCCGGCACAGCGGCAATATTCGGCCTGGACGCCCAGGCAGACAAGGTCGCTGTGCACGCGCGGGTTGCCTACGTTCCAGGAGAGGCCGCGCTCTGGCCCTCGCTGACGGGCGCCGAGACCCTAGAACTGCTGGCCAGGCTGCAGGGCCAGGCCGACCTGGCCTACCGGAACGAGCTCATACGGAGGTTCGATCTCGACACGTCGATCAGGATCCGGGCGTACTCGAAGGGCAACCGGCAGAAGGTCAACCTGATCGCCGCCCTGGCCAGCCGAGCCGACCTGCTCGTACTCGACGAGCCGACGGCCGGGCTCGACCCGGTGATGGAGCAGGCATTCCGGTTGAGCATCCGCGAGGCCTCCGAGCGCGGTCAGACCGTCTTCCTGTCCTCTCATGTGCTGTCCGAGGTCGAGGCGCTCTGCGACCGGGTCGCGATCCTGCGCCGCGGCCGGCTGGTCGAGATCGGCACTCTCGCGGAACTGCGGCACCTGTCTGCGCTGACGGTCGAGGCCACGTTCCCTGGTGAGCCACCGGATGTGACCGGGATTCCCGGCGTCAGCGCTGTCACCGTCACCGGCCGCCAGCTCACCTGCCAGGTGCGCGGGCCGGTCGCGAACCTGCTCGCGGCGGTCGCCGCGGCCCGGCCCGACTCCCTGCTCAGTCGCGAACCGTCGCTGGAGGAGCTGTTCCTAACGATCTACGGGGCTCCGCAGGACGTACCAGCGGCGGATTTCGATGGCTAGCCCGGCGATGACGAGCCCCGCAGTCGCGGGCCGGCCACCGACGTCGGGGCTCAGCGTTTATCGGCCACCCGAGCGAACGGTGGCACGGTTCGTTGGGGTCCGTGCCGCCCGCTTGGGCGCGGTAGCCGGGGTCGGGATGGGCATCTACGTGTTCGCGACCGCCGCCGGGTACCGGCTGATCGCACCGAATCCTGCGCAACGCGCGCAGGTACTGAACAACCTGGCCGCGTCCACAGGGCTCAAGGTTCTGCTCGGTCAGGCAACACGGATCACGAGCGCGGCCGGTTTCGTCGACTGGCGCGTGGTCGGCGTCGCGGCCATAGTCGGTCCAGTCTGCTGGCTGATCGTGGCCACCAGAACGTTGCGCGGTGAGGAAGCTTCAGGCCGCTGGGAGCTCGTCCTGGCCGGCCGGACTACTCCGCGCCGGGCGACCGCAGCCGCGCTGGCAGGCCTTGGGGCGGGATTGCTGCCGATGTTCGTGGCGGTAGCGCTGATCACGAGATTGTCGGACACCTCGCTGGGCGCGCGTGTCGGCGCGGGCCAGGCGCTGATGTTCAGCCTGGCCGTCGTCGCACCGGCGGCCGAGTTCCTCGCGATCGGCGCGGTTGCCAGCCCGGTCATGCCGACCAAGGCGCGGGCGGCGGCGCTGGCCGCGGGAGCTTTCGGCGCGGCATTTCTCGTGCGGGCTGCGGGAGACACGGCCGTCAGCGCACACTTCCTTGTTTACGCCAGCCCGCTCGGCTGGGTGGAGCAGCTGCACACCCTAGGTCGGCCACAGATTGTGTGGCTGCTGCCCATCGGCGGCCTGGTCGTTGGCTGCATCTGGACGACCCTGTTCGTCGCTGGCCAGCGCGATCTCGGCTCGAGCCTGCTGGCGGACACCGACGCCGCCGAGCCACGTACTGCGCTGCTTGGCAGCCCGATTGCCATCGCGGTGCGGCTGTCGTGGCAGGCCACGACCCGCTGGCTCGCGGTGGTCATCGTGGCGGGGGTGCTATACGGGGCGCTCGCGCGCTCGGCTGGCCAGGCATTCGCGACCTCGAGCACGCTGCAGCATCTCTCCGGCGACCTCACGCATGCGATCGAGCCAGATCTCGTCAGCACCGGGGCGCGGGCGTACGCCGGGATCATCTTCTTGCTGCTTGCGACGCTGCTTATGGCATACGCAGCGAGTGCCGTCGGCACGCTGCGCGAGGACGAGGCCGAGGGTTACCTCGACAATCTTGTCGTGCGCGCCGTGAGCAGGCAGCGCTGGCTGGCAGGCCGAGTGGCACTCACGCTCGCAGTGATAATCGTGGCCGCCGTGCTCGGCGGGATCGTGTTCTGGGTCGCCGCAGCCCCTGAGCACGCCGGGCTGGGCATCGGGCAGCTAGCTCAAGCGGGCCTGAACAGCGCGTCGCCGGCTGTCGCTCTGGCCGGCCTCGGCGTCCTGTTGCTGGGCTTCGCGCCGCGGCTAATGACCGTGGCCTGCTGGGTGCTAGTCGCCTGGGCGTTCATGCTGGATCTGCTGGGCGCCGTGATCCCGGTCAATCACTGGCTGATGGACACTTCGCTGCTGCAGCACCTAGCGCCGGCCCCGGCGGCCAGCCCGGACTGGCGCGTCTGCCTGACCTACCTGGCCATCGGCGCGGCAGCCGCGGTCGCGGGCGGCTGGCGGTTCACCCGTCGCGACCTGCGCGGTCTGTAGTTTCATAGCGGCCCGGCACTCGCTACAGAGTCGGCTTCGCGCGCTGGATGAGTGATCCAGGCCAGCCCCCAGGCTCAGCTCCGATCTGCTGCGCAGCGGACCGGAGCTGGGTGAGCGTGGCAGCGAATTGGCGCAGCGTGCGTTGCGGAACTGCGTCGGCCAACCAGCGCTCTAGTTCCTCATCGACTGCGCGGCCGGCTTCGGTAAGCACCCACCGGCCTTCGACCGTCAGCTCCACGAGCGATGACCGCCGGTCCTTAGGGTTGGGCAGGCGCCGACAGTAGCCTTTAGCCTCGATCCGATCCACGAGCTTGCTTGTGCCGCCCGTGGTGATGCCGAGTTCGCCGGCGATGTCGTAGACGCGGCAGCACGGTATGCGCTCAACGACCGACATCGGCTCGAACTGCGCCAGTGGCAGGTCGAAGTCGGCTTTCAGCCTCGTATCCACCGCGTTCCAGATCTCGATTTCAAAGCGAATGAGGTCGTTGAACAGCAGCCTCAACTCAGGCACGTCGCGCCACCCTAGTCGTGCGCCCACGCTGGCTTCCCAGTATGCAGCTTCCAGCTCAGCAAATGAGCCCGAGCCTTGCCGTGCGGGGCCGCTCAGGCTGTATCCGCGAGCAGCCCGGCGACCGCCTCCTCGGCCGCGGCTCCAGCGGGCAGGCTGACGGGCCCGACGGGAAAGCCGACCAGGCCGGCGCCGGTGCTGTAGCGGGAAATGAGCCGCGGGTCGATATAGGCCGACCGGGCCACCGTCGGAGTGTCACCCAGCCAGGTCGCCACCGCGCGCACACCTGCGTTGACGGCCTTGCGCGCGGCGGCTTCGGATTCGGGCGGGCCCGTGCTGGCCAGGGCCAGGGCCATCAGCACGGTCGCGTTCCAGGTGCGGAACTCCTTGGCTGTGAAATGGCCACCAGAGCTGTCGGCGATGTAGGCGCTGACGTCGTGCGAATGCAGCGGATGCCAGGCGGCGTGGGCGTCCTGGAAGCAGAACAGGGCCGGCAGGCCATTACTGGTATGGGCAAGCGCGCGGACCGTCGGCAGCACGGCGGCGTCGGCGACCGTCACGCTCCTGTGCTTGCCCTCCTTGGCGGTGTAGTCGAACTGCAGGCCATCGCGGTGCACAGCCACGTGCTGCTTTTCGAGCGTGACAGCGCCGTAATGATGGTCGAGCTCGGCGTATCGCTCGCCGCCAATCCGGAACAATCCGAGGTCGATCAGCCGCACGGCGCCTGCAGCCACCCGGCCGCGGTCGAGCCCGCGATGGCGCAGGTCGCGCAGGGTGGCATCGCGCAGCCCCGGTAGCGCAGCGGCAAACCGAAGCATGTGGGCGAACTTCTGTTCGTCTCGCTGCTCGCGCCACATCTGGTGATAGCGGTACTGGACCCGGCCGCGGCTGTCGACTCCCGTGGCCTGAATGTGACCGAGCGGATCGGGCGATATCCATACGTTCGTCCAGGCCGGCGGGATCGCCAGCGCCCTGATCCGCTCCAGGGTCGACGCATCACTGACTTCGGCGCCAGCGAGGTCCAGGTACCCGAATCCTGAGCCGGCGCGCATCCTGGTCAGGCCGGGGACCCGCGGGTCACTGCGGTTCAGGCCGGATACAGCAGCTGGCGGCGTGACGTGACTCACGTCGCTGCCGGACATAATCGCAAGCTATCACAGTGCCTTCCATGGAAGGCTTTCGCGGTTGTGCATTGGCAAGCTGCGGTAGCACATGCCTGACGCCGGAATCCGGCCGCTGGCAGCGGAGTTACGTGATGTGACGCTTGCTGCACCGCCGTGGGCTGGGCCGAGGGCGGTTTGCTACGGTCGTGATAACGCAACTGTAAGCCCGGGATTCCGGCGGGCCGCGTCCACAAGCCAGGCTGACGGGTCTCATCTGGAACGGGGAACCCTATGTTGCCGTTGCCTCGCTGGGAGAACAGTCAGCCCGTCCTGCATACCGTGCGGGGAACTGGCAACTGGATCGGTGCTGCTAGCGCTTTGATCCAGGACGGCGCGATTTATCTCGCGTACCGGGAGCGGCACCCTGTAGATCAAGGTCGGGGCAACCGAGCCTACGTATGTCGCTCTCCGCTCGATGACGGCATCAAGTTCGATTTGGTGTGCGACATCGACAAGAGCGACATGGACGCGCAGTCGCTGGAGCGTCCGGCTCTGGACGTGACACCCGAAGGCGACTGGGACCTCTATCTCAGCTGCGCTACGTTCAACTCCAAGCACTGGCGCATCGACAAACTACGCGCTAGCCGCCCCGAGGATTTCAGCGCGACGACACGCAAGACCGTCTTTCCCGGTAGCGCGGAATTCGGCATCAAAGATCCGGTGCTGGTGCGTGACCAAGATCTGAAGGTCTGGGCAACGCTTCATCCGCTGACTGAAGGCGATGACAACGCCGACAAGATGATCAGCGTGGATGCCTGCAGCGGCAACGTGGTGATGGAACCGGAGCCAGGCACGTGGTACAGCCGCGGAACCCGGATCACGGCCATTCTCGGCGAGTACGCATATTTCGACGGTCGGGCATCTGCGGTGCAGAACTTTGAAGAGCGGACCGGCCTGGCCAGGTGGAACGGGTCGCGCTACGTTCCCGAAGCCGGCCCGGCGTCTAGTCCGTTCGGCGGTGGCGCGTTGCGTTACGTCTCAGCGATCAAGCTTCCGGATGGCGACGTGCGGTTGTACTACGAGAGCGCCACCAAATACGGCAGTCACGAGCTGCGAACTGAGCTCCTGACGCGGCCCTGAGCGCCGGGCCCGACAAATGGTCCAAACTGTCAGTCTCGGTTCCGCCGCCCGAGATGGATGACAATGTCGGCAGTAATCTCGATGGTCGCAGGCAGGACCTGCAGGATCCGGCTATAGACCAGTACCCGGCCACTGCATCTTTTCTCCGGGATCTGTCCCATCCGGAGACGGAACTTCATCACTCTCCAGGAACGGTGAGCGGGCCGCGCGAACAGCTTCCTCCACATCCGCGTCAGCCAGCCGGTCGCAGCTCCTCGAACGCCGCTTGCATGGTCCTGACGCTTGCGGGCACGTGTTTGCGCAGTTCGGCGAGCATGGCCGCGTCAGGCTCGGTCGCGGTGACGGAGATTCCTGTTCAGCGAACAAGCGGGTTGCCTTGCCGGTCCGCTCCGAAGCTGAGTGCCCGACCAGACATGTCGAGGAGCATGACACGATCCGCGCCAGCGGTGCTCGGTAATTTCCGCGCGACCCGCCGGACGATCAAGCCGCACCGGGTACGGATATCCGCTGTCGTCCCGTGCGGGACTCGCCTTACTGTGACGCAGTGAGGACTCAGATGATCATTCTCAACGGCGGTTCCAGCTCAGGGAAGTCCGAGATCGTTCGGTGCCTGCAAGCACTGCTGCCGGATCCGTGGCTCGCGTTCGGGTGCGACTCCTTCGTCGAGGCCCTGCCCGCGGCCATGCAAGCGTCCGAAGCGGGGATCATGGTCGCGGGCGACGGCACCGTGAGCGTCGGGGCGGAGTTCCACGCGCTGGAAGCGGCGTGGCGAGACGGCGTCGGGGCGATGGTTCACGCCGGCGCCAGGATCGTCATCGATGACGTCTTTCTTGGCGGAGCGGCGTCCCAGCAGCGCTGGCGTCAGGCTGTGGGCGGGCTAGCCGTGCTGTGGGTCGGCGTCAGGTGCGACAGTGCTGTCGCCGCAGGTCGCGAGGTCGCACGCGGAAATCGCACCGAGGGAATGGCCGCATCGCAGGCGGATGCGGTTCATCAGGGCGTCGTGTACGACCTGGAGGTGGACACCACGCATGCCGAAGCCTTGGAGTGTGCGCGAGCCATCGTCGCTCGCGTCGGCTGATCGCCGGGATATGCCATTATCCGGGTGGAGCTGCCGTGACTCAGATCTAGTCCTCACTGGTCGTCGCCAGCGGTACCTCTGGCTCGACGACGTTCCAGGTCACTGCCGAGACGCTGGGTTCCAGGCTGAGCCGGCTGACGGCGGATTCCAGGGCAACGTCATCGCGGCCGAGTGACTGCAGTTCCGCGATCACCTCAACCCGGCCGCTGCCGCCATCCAGGTCCTCGCTGCGCAATGCCGTGAGCACGAACGGGTCACGCGTGAGCGCCTGGGCCACCGAGGCCCGGATATGCGCCTCGTCTTCTGCGCGGCACACCACCCGGAAGCGGTAGAGCGTCTGCACCTCACTGTCCGGGGCCGCGGGCAGCCGGTCGATCCGCCGCGCCACCGGCCGCAGCCCGACGTGCACGAGCACCACCAGCAGGGCGGCTATCAGTGCCTGGATCAGGTAGCCCGCGCCGGATAGAACGCCGACCGCGGCCGAACACCAGATCGTGGCTGCGGTGTTGATGCCCCGAACGTTGACTCCGTCGCGCAGGATCACGCCAGCGCCCAGGAACCCGATTCCGGAGACGATGTAGGCAGCGATCCTGGTCGGGTCAACGCCGCGTATCCCCGACAGGAGCATCACCGATAGCAACTCGAACAGCGCTGCCCCGAGTGCGACCAGCGCGTTGGTCCTCAGCCCGGCCATTCGCTGCCGCCACTGCCGCTCAATCCCGATCAGTGCGCCCAGAGCCAGCGCGATCAGGGCTCGGGCAGCGAACACGCCAAGTCCGGTCGCGGAACCCGCGGCTACCAGGCTGGTCATAAAGCCGCCTGACCGACCCGCCTGGCGCGCGACCGCACCGCTCGGGCGCCATCACATCCGCTCATCATGCTCTGCGTCTCCTCGAGGGGAGCTCCACGTGTCCGGGGATCCACCCTACGACCGCGCACGGCAACCGGACCGGGCGCGTCGCTCCCGTCGGTCAGGAGTCACGCGCCCCGCGATCAGAGACTGACTAGGACTTGGCGGAATCCACTTCCGGCTCAGTGGAGGGGCCGGCTGGGGCGGAGGAGTCGGCTGCGGCGGAGCGCTGCGCAACGCCGAGATGGCGAGGCAGCAGCAGCGCTACCAGCGCGCCGGCGCCCAGCACGACGGCACCGACACCGAACGCCCGGTCATACCCGGTTGTGACGGCGGAGGCCACCGCATGCGGGGCGGCCGACTGAGAATGGACGGCCGCGGCGACTGTCGCGGTAACGGCCAGGCCGATGGCTCCGCCTACCTGGCGGGTGGTGCTGACCAGGCCCGATGCCAGGCCTGCCTGCTGCGGCGGCACACCGCCGGTCGCAGCCATCGTCATCGGCACGAACGACAGGCCGAACCCGGCGCCGGCCAGCACTCCCGGCACGAACACGCCCGGCCAGTAGCCGTCGCCCGGTGTCAGCTGCGTCAACCAGGCGAGGCCAGTCGCCGTCAGCAGCAGCCCCGCTGTTAGTTGCCAGCGCGCCCCGATGCGGGCCACGATCCGTGCGGCCAGCAACGCCGTCGTGAGGATGGCCAGGCCCACCGGGAGGAACGCCAGTCCGGCTCGCAGCGGCGTGTAGCCGTTGACCTGCTGCAGGTATAGCGACAAGAAGAAGAACAGGCTGAAGATCGAGGCACCGATGGCGAACGACACCCCATTGGCCACGGTGAGCGACCGCCGGCGGAACACTGCGAGTGGCACCAGCGGATGCCGGGCCAGCCGGGCCTCGATCAGCGCGAACGCTCCCAGCAGCGCGATGCCGAGAGCCAGGATCGAGATCGTGTGCGCCGAGCCCCACGGGTGCGTCGCCGTGCCGACGATCCCGTACACGATCAGGGCCATCCCCGCAGTCACCGTTACAGCTCCAGGAATGTCAAGCTGACGTGCGGCCTCACCCGCCCGCGACTCAGGCAGCGTCCATGCCGCCCCGGCCAGCACAGCGATGCCGACCGGCACATTAACGAAAAGCACCCACCGCCAGTCGAGCAGATCGGTGAGGATTCCGCCGGCTAGCACGCCGATCGCCGCACCACTCGCCGCCGTCGCCGACCAGGCACCGAGCGCCCGCCGGCGCGCCGCCGGTGCGGTGAAGGTGGTTGTGAGCAGGCTCAGCGTCGCCGGCGCGAGCACCGCCCCGGAAGCTCCCTGCAGTGCCCTGGCGGTGATCAGCCATGCTCCGCTTTGCGCCAGCCCGCCGAGCAGGCTGAAGACGGTGAACGCGGCAAGCCCGAGCAGGAAGACCCGCCTGCGGCCAAACAGGTCGGCGGCGCGGCCGCCCAGCATCAGCAGGCCGGCGAACGTCAGTGTGTAGGCGTTGATGACCCACTGCTGCCCGCCCTGCGACAGGTGCAGGTCGATCTTCATCTGCGGGAGCGCCACGTTGACGATCGAGATATCCAAAACCACCATGAACTGGGCAAGGCAGCACACGGCCAGCGTGGCCCAGCCGGGCACTGCCCTGCCCGCCCTCAGGGCGGGCCCTTCGCCGGACGGCCCTCGGTCGGCCGCACTGCCACCGCTACCCGCCCGGCCGGGCGGGGGCGCCGCTGGCCGTCGAAGACCCATCGTTCCCTCAGAATTCAGCAGCGTCATCTCACGCCTCCTGATGCGGATGCAGGTTGTTACAACCGTTGAGACACCGCCGGATCAGCACATTGAGCGATGAGTTTCCGGCGCGTACGGTGTTGCAATTTCCAGGAGGCCAGCTTCGGAGAAAGGATTAGGGGACCGATGGACGAGACGGTTCTCGAGCGTGCCCGAGCCGGTGATGGCTACGCCTTCCAGGAACTCGTCGAGCCGCTACGGCGCGAGATCCTCGCGCACTGTTACCGGATCCTCGGGTCACTCCACGATGCCGAGGACATACTCCAGGAGACTCTCTTGTCTGCATGGCGTGCGCTTGACCGGTTTGACGGCCGTGCGCTGCGGGCCTGGCTGTACCGCATCGCCACCAACCACTGCCTCAACTACCTCAGGGACGGATCGCGCCGGCCTCAGTCGTCCCTTCTCTCGCGGCCGGCATCCCTGACACAGAACCTGGTCAGCTCCGACGAGCCATGGTGGCTCGAACCGTACCCGGACACGCTGCTCGGTGACGCGGCCGCGAACCCCGAGGCCAAGTACGACGCCCGCGAGTCCATTGCGCTGTCCTTTGTGGCCGGGCTGCAACGGCTGCCTGTCCAGCAGCGGGCCGCACTAGTCCTGCGGGACGTGCTCGGATTCTCGGCGGCTGAAACCGCCGACCTACTCGACACCACTCCAACTTCGGTCAACAGCGCCCTGGCCCGGGCCCGGACCGGATTCCGGCCCGAGCGCGATCCAGAGCAGGTGCCGCTCCCGCGATCGGCGGCCGAAGCCCGGGTGGTTGAGCGTTTCGTCGACGCGTTCGAGCGCGGTGATCCAGGCGAGGTAGTCGCCGTGCTGACCGAGGACGCCAGGCTCACCATGCCGCCAGAACCACTGGAATGCAGCGGGTCCGGCGACATCGCCGACTTCATGCGCCGAGTGGGCTTCTGGGGGCCGGCGATCAAGCTGGTGCCGACCCGGTCCAACAATCAGCCAGCCCTCGGCTTCTACCGGCCCGATCCGAACTCGTCGATCTGGCGAGCCCGGGGCCTCATCGTCCTCAGCCTGCGCGATGACCGGGTTTCCGGCATCACCCGCTTCCACCCCGAGCACTTCGACCGGTTCGGGCTGCCCCGCACGCTGCCGCAGGGCTGAATGCGATGCTGGCCGCCTGGCGCCTAAGGAGCGGTCATTCGTCGAGCAAGAGCTCCCGAAGAGCCGAGGTAATCGCTCGGTATCTGACTGGCTTGACGGTCTCGTCGCGTTCCACATTTCCGTGCTGGAGAAGACGGCGCAGCGCCTCTGAAACGGCGTTACGCTGGGCGCCCGTTGGATTCCTGCCCTCAGTGATCCGTGCAACCTCGTTTGAACTGAACCATTGCTGCGGATTCTCCAGCAGAAGTTCGATTATGCGGATCCTGCGATCCACTGCCCTCCTGGAATGAGACGCCGGCTTGCGTGGTCTATCGGCTGGCGGCGCGGGAGTCTCGGTGACTTCGAGTGCCGGGGGTTCTGACCGCGCGTCGGCGGCAATTGCGCCATCTGCCGATGTGTCGATGAGGTCGCGCAATGCTTCCAGAGCCGCGTCGAGCTTCGCGATCTGGCCGATGATCCGCTCGCGCTCGGCATGGGCCTCCTCTCGCCGTCGTACCAGAGCCTGGTAGGCCGCAGACAGGTCGAGACTCGCATCGGCTTTTGTGACATCAGGCACGTGGCAGCTCCTCAGTCATGGTGACGATCCCCCCACTCGCCAGGCAGTCTCGGCAGAACTAACCGGCCAGGCCAGAAAGTCAGACGCGGGTCAAGACTACTGCGTACCGTTGCCGCACAACGCCTCCGACTCGACGCTCACTCTGTCAGTCGCCCCGGAAGCAGCGGGCGCATGAAGGTGCGCTCGTATCGCAGCACGCAGCCGCTTTCGTCCCTGATCCGGTCGGCCGCGAGGAATTCGGGGTCTGTGCCGAACCGGGACCGGTACTGCTCGTACGCAGCCAGGCTCGGGAAGCTGAACAGGGCGAGCGCCTTGTCGCTGGCGCCCTCGGCCGGGAGGAAGTAGCCGTGGTGAGTGCCGCCGTGCCTGTCCACAAGTTCCATCCAGCGCCTGGCGAAGCGCTCGAATGCCTCGATCTTGGCGGCATCGATGACGTAGTCGACAACACAGGTGATCACAGGGTGCAACGTTAACAGCCCAGATCTGCGCGCTCGCCAGCCCAACGTGCCGGCAACCGCGGTCCCTGCGGCACGGACGGCCGTCGTCCGGTGATCGACCGCGTCGCCGACCGGGGGTTTCGCCGGTTTTTACTGCCCTGGACATCCAGTCCACACACTTTTCACCGATTCTGCCCGAATATACCGGACGAAACAGCAGCTCACCTGAACCGAATCGATGACATGTGGAACGTCACACCGCCACGCCCTTGCCGGCGGGCTGTGTGCCGTGCCGCCGGGCGGGCAGGCTCCTTAGGAGACGGGCGGGCAGGCTCCTTAGAAGATGCGTGTCGCACCAGCGAGGCCGCCTTCTTGAAGTAATGACCGGCTTGTCCGGGATGGGAGTGCAGATGCTCTTCACCGACCGGACCGATGCTGGGCGGCAGCTGGCTGGCCAACTTGAGCACCTGCGCGGCGAGCCGATCGTCGTGCTAGGACTGCCGCGCGGCGGTGTGCCGGTCGCGGCCGAGGTCGCGCGCACGCTCCACGCACCCCTCGATGTCATCGTCGTGCGCAAGCTTGGCGTCCCGTTCCAGCGGGAGCTGGGAATGGGTGCCGTCGGTGAGGGCGGCGTCGAGGTCACCGATCC
>JASHUG010000407.1 GCA_030040155.1 Streptosporangiaceae bacterium
TGATCATGCCGGGCACGTCTAGGTGCCGGGAGGTCCGGGCGGCGCGTTCCCGCAGCACGCGCAGCGCCAGGATCAGCGCGGCGATACCGATCGGCACGTTGATCCCGAAGATCCAGCGCCAGGAAATGTAGGTCACGATGAGGCCGCCGAGGATGATGCCGAGCACCGCACCGAACGTCCAGCCGACCGCGTTGTAGCCGAAGGCCTTGCCGCGCTGCTGCGGTGGGTACAGATCGGCGATCACCGCTCCGCTGTTGGCGGTGACGAATGCGCCGCCGATGCCCTGCAGGACGCGAAAACCGATGATCGCGCCCTCGTTCCAGGACAGCGCGCACAGCAGCGAGCCGAGTACAAAAATTGCGAAGCCCGCCTCGTACATTCGCACCCGGCCGAACATGTCGCCGAGCCGGCCGACCTGCGTCGCCAGCAGCGTGATGACCAGCAGGTAGCCGATCACGACCCAGATCACCGAGGCCAGCGCGACGTGCAACTGGCGCTCGATGGTCGGCAGCGCCAGCACCACGATCGTGGTGTCCACCGCGGTGATCAGCACACCGGTCATCACGACGACCATGGCGAGGCCGACGTGCGTGGCCGGACCCGTGTGCTGGCCGCCCTGCTGTACGGTCACGCCGCTGCTCACTGCCGCCACCTCGCCAGATCGTTAGCCAGTCTCACGAAGCCTAGCCGGTCCCGCTACGAGCGACCGACTCCGCGAAGGGCCGCCCGCGCGGCCGCCAGCGCTGACTCGGTGTAGGCAGACCCGAACAGGCACACGTGCACTAGCAGCGGGTGCAGCTGGTGCAGCGGGACGCGAGCCTGCCAGCCGTCTGCCAGCGGGGCGACCTCGGCGTACGAGCGCAGCACCTCGTCCAGGAACGGCATGCCGAACAGGGCGAGCATGGCCAGATCGGTTTCCCGGTGACCGCCGTGTGCAGCCGGGTCGATCAGCCAGCCGCGGCCACCCGACCACAGCACGTTCCCCGACCAGCAATCACCATGGATTCGGCTCGGTGGCTCGGCCGGTCCTGCGAGGTCGGCAATCCGGTCAGCAATCGACTCCACCAGGCGCACGTCGGCGGGCGACAACGCGCCAGAGTCCCGAGCCAGTTTCGCGTACGGGAGCAGGCGTCGGCTGGCATACCAGTCTGGCCAGTCGTCGGCCTCGTCGTTCGGCAACGGCAGGCCGGCGATGACGCCAAGCCAGGGCGCGCCGAAGTGCCGGGCGCCTGCCAAGTGGAGCCCGGCTAGCCCGGCGCCGAACCGCCCGGCCGCCTCCCGGCTGACCGGACCCTCAGCGATCCACTCCATGACCAGCACGGACTTGCCGGCCGCCAGCACTTCGGGCACCGGCACGGCCGCGGGCTCGGCGAGCCAGCTCAAGCCAGCGGCCTCGGTCTCAAATCCGGCTGGGCCAGCCTCGGCCGCAGAACCTGTTACCTTGGCGAACGCGACCCGGCCGTCCGCCAGGACGAGCCGGTAATGATCAACACCATGCTGGCCGCCTACCCGCCGGGCGTCCCTCAGCTCGCAGCCCAGAGCCTGCTCCAGATCGGCGGTCGCGGGCACTGCGGCTCCGCTAGAGCATCTCGGCAAGCTGAATGGCGACCGCCTGCGAAGCGGGCAAGAGCAGGTCGAAGACCGCCTCGAACTCCTCCGGACTGCCCTCATACGGGTCGGGCACCTCCGCCCAGTCGGCCGCCTCGGGGTCGAACGACAGCATCAACTGGATTCGCCCCGTCAGGTCCGGATCGTCCGCGGCCATCTGGCGCAGGCTGGCTAGGTTGCGCCGGTCCATCGCGAGCACTAGGTCGTAATTCGCAAGCCAGGACCGTTCTATCTGGCGCGCGGTGTGCAGTGATCCGTCGAGACCGCGGCGCTCCAGCTCGGCCCGGGCGCCTGGGTGCATTGGCTCGCCGACGTGCCAGTCGCCGGTTCCCGCGCTTTCCACAACCACCTTCCCGTCCAGGCCAACCCGCTCAAGCTCCTCCCGCAACACCACCTCGGCCGTCGGCGACCTGCAGATATTGCCCAGGCATACGACGCAGATCCGATACGGGCCGACCGGATCGCGCGGCGGCGGCGCCTGGCCGACGACGGGCAGTTCAGTGCTCATGACACCAAGCATGCCCGATGCCGGACCGCCGCCAGCCGCCTGCCACGATGTACCGCATGGCGCCCGCTGACCCCTATCGGTCTCTTTCGTTCTGGCACGACACGGTGCCTGGCACCCTTGCTCCCGGCGCCCGCCTCCCTGGTGACACCGATGCTGACGTCGCGATCGTCGGCGCCGGATTCACCGGGATGTGGACGGCCTATTACCTGCGCAAGGCCGATGCTGGGTTGCGGATTGTGCTGTGCGAGAAGGAGATCGCCGGGTTTGGGGCCTCAGGGCGGAACGGGGGGTGGTGCTCCGCCCTGTTCCCCGCATCGCTGGCCAAGCTCCAGCGGATGACCGACCGTCCTAGCGCCATCGCGATGCAGCGGGCCATGCACGAAACGGTGGATGAGGTCGGGCGAGTGGCCGCCGCCGAGGGCATCGACTGCCACTGGGCGAAGGGGGGCACGGTAATGCTGGCCAGGTCCGCCCTTCAGCTGGAGCGGGCCAGGGAAGAGGTCAGTGAGTCGCGCGAGTTCGGGTTCGGCGACGAAGACCTGCGGCTCCTGTCCGCAGGTGAAGCGCGTGAACTGGCGGCGGCCGCCGACGTCGTGGGAGGCACCTATACACCCCACTGCGCGGCCATCCACCCCTCTCGTCTTGCCCGCGGCCTGGCCGGGGTCCTGCGAAAGGCCAGCATTGACCTATACGAGGGCACGGAGGTGATGCAAATCCTGCCCGGCCGCCTGGTAACCCGACTAGGCACGGTTCGCGCTCGTTACGTTATTAGGGCTACGGAGGGCTATACGCCGGGCCTGAAGGGGCTTCGGCGCGCCATCGTGCCGGTCTACTCACTGATGATCGCCACGGACCGGCTGCCTGATGCGGTCTGGGATCAGATCGGCCTGGCCGGCCGCCCAACTTTCGGCGACCTGCGGCACCTGATCATTTACGGCCAGCGGACCGCCGATGGCCGGTTCGCGTTCGGCGGCCGGGGCGCCCCATATCACCTCGGCTCTGCCGTCCGGCCGTCATTCGACCGGGTTCCACCTGTCTTCGCCGAATTGCGGCGCACCCTCGCCGAGCTGTTCCCCGTGCTTGGTGACGTTCCTGTCACCCACACGTGGGGCGGTCCGATCGGCATCCCGCGCGACTGGTGTGCCTCGGTTGGCCTGGACCGCAGCAGCGGCATCGGGTGGGCAGGCGGTTACGTGGGCGACGGGGTGGCCACCACTAACCTGGCCGGCCGCACGCTAGCTGACCTGGTCACGGGCGCGGACAGTGACCTCGTTCGCCTCCCGTGGGTCGGGCATAAGTCTCCCGATTGGGAGCCGGAGCCACTGCGCTGGCTCGGCCTGAACGCGGGCCTGCGGGTCATGGGGCTCGCTGATCACACCGAGGCCAAGACGGGCCGCCCGTCTCGCGCCGCGCGGTACATGAGCAAGCTCCTCGGCGGGTAACACGAGGTCAGAGCCTCGCCGAGACAGCGGCGAGGCGACAGGCTGGCCGGCATGATTCGCTCGTCCTGATAACTTGCGCTACGATCTCACCGTCTCAAGCGCCGCTAGCTCAATTGGCAGAGCAGCGGACTCTTAATCCGCGGGTTCGGGGTTCAAGTCCCTGGCGGCGCACCCGTCCGTTTGTATTAAGTCGGCTGATGCTTGACCTTGGTCGTCCAGCTGCTGCCTGACACTGTTTCGGCTGACGCTTTACAGCTGGTTCGGCTGATCCTTGACACTCCCTTGGCATGAGGGAGTTGAGTGTGGCTGAGCAGCGGTATCAGGCTGTCCTGGCGGTGATCGGCGAGGGTGGCACGGTGACGGAGGTCGCGTTCCGGTGGGGGGTCTCGCGGCCGAGCGTTCATGCGTGGCTGGCGCGTTCTGCCCTCAGGTTCCCCACTCCCTCACCACATCCCAACGTGCGGCGTGGGACGGCGTCGGTGCCTGCGGGACTGCTGGCGCGGGATTGCCAGGATGACATCGGCCGCGAGCTCGCTCGCGGCGCGGACATGTTCGCCGGAACGCGGGCAGCCAGGGTCGGCAAGCTCTGGCCCTTCGACGGGGAATCGAAAAGCACGGGGCAGCGGGTCGACGGATGCCTCCAGACCTTGGGCCTCGCCGCGCGCGTGACTGCCGAAGCTACCTGCCGTCGGGGCGGAGGAGGCGTCGCGCTGGTACATCAGCCGGATCCGGTCGATGCGCGCCGCGGTGCCCAGCGCGAATAGCGGGACCTCGCGACGGGGCGTCGGCTCGAGACGCGTTAACCGCCGGCCGAAGTACTTGCCCGGCCGCCAGCTGCGCAGCGCCCACCGACCGAACATGAGTACGCGGCACTCGGCCCGCAGGCTGACAAGCTCTCTCGTCCTGTCGCTCACAGCGGAATTCGAAGCAGCCAGCACCATCTCGACCTTCCTGCCGCTTCATCGATCCTGGTCGTCAGCCTCATTGGCGCGATCCGGAGTTACAGCGCTCCTATCTTGGTAACACTGATACCATAATTTGCTATCAGCGATATGCCAATGGTGCTAAGGAGCTAGCGTTCCGGTTGTCAGCTAGGGACTCGAGGGCCGATACCCAGGCCCGTATAGTGCGCGAGGCCATCCGGCTGCTCGCGAGCGGCGGGCGTGGCGCTGTAACTACGCGAGCGGTGAGCGCAGCAGCTGGAGTACAACCGCCCATGATTTATCGCCAGTTCGGCGACATGCAAGGGCTGCTCGAAGTGGCCGCTCGCGAGACGCTCGCCGTCCACATCCGCGAGCAGGCGAGCCGTGCACTTTCGAACGACCCGGTCGAGGACTTGCGACGAGGCTGGGATCTCGTTGTCTCTTTCGGCCTGTCCCATCCCGACGCGTTCGCGTTGCTGTACAGCGCCCCGTCTGCAGATACGTCTAGATCTGCCATTCGGGAGGGCGTCGCGGTACTGCAAGGACTCATCACCCGTATCGCCGAGGCCGGCCGCCTACGTCTCGACGTGGCTCAAGCCACGGAGCTCGTTCACGCCGCGGGTATCGGGGTCACGCTCGCGCTCGCCTCGAATTCACCCGAGGTGCGCGACGCCCGGCTCTCCGAGACCATGCGCGAGGTAATACTCGCTGCCATCACCGCTCCGGCCGCCCCAAGCGCCGCGGAGGAGGAACCCGGCGAGGCACCAGGCTTCGGGCGGATCACGGTGCATGCCATTGCGCTGCGAGCTCTGCTGGCCGCGGACCACACCGTCCTGTCCCCCGCAGAGCACCAGCTGCTCGGTGAGTGGCTAGATCGGTTGGCGGCGGCGAGAGAACCACACGGGCGACGTGCATAGCAACCGGCGCGATCGGAGTCTCGCGCCCGGCAGGCAGGCGGCATGCCATGACCCGGCAATCCGGCCAGAGCCGGCGGCGTCAGTGCTGGGCGCCCCGCGCGTAGAGCCGTGGCGGCGGCTACTTCAGCAGCAAGACCGCCTGGCCGTTGAGCCTCTGCAACTCGGCGATCACTCCGAGAAATCTCCCGGTAGCGAAACTGAAGGCGATGACGTGGTCTTGGCCGACGCAGTAGAGCTGATTGCCAGGACCGAACCGCAGTCCGCGGGGTCTCGTGAACTTCACGGCGGGGTCGGGTGCTAGCACGCGGACCAGCTCTCCGGTGCCCGGGTCGTACTCACGGATCGTGACCCTGGCGGTCGGCGAGCCGAACGGCCACTCGCTAGAAACGACGAGACTGCCACCGGGAGCGATCGCCAGGTCGAGAGGGCTCAGCTCAGGATCGGTGACCAGCCGGCGATTGCGGAGTCGGCCGTCACGGTCGAACATGGCGATGGTGTTGTCACCCTCGCCGGCGGGACCGATGCCCGAGGACAGGTAGAGCTGGCCGTCATTACCGAAGCCGAATCCCCGCGGGAACGGAACCGTGCCGTCGGGGAGGAGCGGCTCGCCGTCGGTGTCGAGCCGCGGCGGCAGGGCCAGGATCGTGCCGCGACGGCGCAGCGTAAGGCAGTAGCGGCCGTCCGGTGCGAATGTGCCGCCGCCGCCGTCCAGGCCTTCTTTACGGCCCGAGTCCAAAGTGACATTGCCATGCCTGTCGAGTGCGAGCACCCGGTCATCGCCGCTGGTGACGTACACCAGGTCACCGGCAGGGTTCAGGCTCATGCCGCGCGGATCCCTGACCCGGGGGTC
>JASHUG010000408.1 GCA_030040155.1 Streptosporangiaceae bacterium
CCTCGCGGCGCTGCGGTCGTTGCAGCGGGACCTTTGCGGGCATCCGCTGGCCTGGGTGCTGACCCGCTCGACCACCGTGCACTGCAGCGCCGTCCAGCTGTTCAGCTTGCTGGAACGCGACGGCGCAGTGCGGATCAAGCTCGGGCCGCTCGCCGAGAAGGCAGCAGTGATGATGCTCACTGACGCCTTTGGCGCGCCGCCTGATCCGGGCCTCGCTGCTCTCGCCAGGGACGCGGCAGGCAATCCATCCTTGCTGACCGAGCTGATCCGCGGCCTGCGCGAGAACCATGCGGTCGAAGTACGCGGCGAACATGCCGTCCTTGCCTCTCACGACCTGCCGCTTCAGCTTCACCGCCTCGTGCAGGAGCGGCTCGGCCAGGTAAGCCTGCGGACTCGTCACCTTCTGGTAACGGCGGCCATCCTGGGCCGGGCATTCCGGCTAGAGGACGCCGCGGAGATGCTGGGGGAATCGCCAGCCGCGCTGCTGCCGGCAATCGAGGAGGCAATGGAAGCCGCCCTGATGAGCACGGCGGAGCACGGCTTCGCATTCCGGAGTGAGCTGCTGCGCCGCGCGGCCGGCGACATGATGCCGGCGCCCGCGCGGGCAGCCCTCCACCGGCAGTACGCCGACATCTTGCTTAGCCGCGGGGCCTCAGCGACGGCTGCTGCCAGCCACCTGCTCCAGTCGGCGCATCCAGGCGATCCCGCTACACTGCCGGGCCTGGACCAGGCAGTGGCCCGGACAATCCAGTCTGCTCCCCAGGTAGCCGCAGATCTTGCAATCCAGGCCCTGGAACTTACCCAGCCCGGCGATCCGGCCGAGGTGTTGCGATCCGTGGCAGCCGCTGAGGCGCTGGCCGCCGCGGGCAGGCTCGACCAGGCTCACCGGGTCGCTGAGTTGACACGGGCGAGGCCCTTGCCGCGAGCGGCCGAGCACCGGCTCCGGTGCGTCATGTCCTGGGCTTTGTGCACTCGCGGACAACCGCAGGACGCGGCCGCCGAAGCGGCCATCGTGCTGACTGCCGCCGAACTACCAGGTGAGATCCGCGCCCGCGCGCAGGTAGCCAGCCTGCAAGCCCTGACCGCCATGTGCGCCGAGCCCGCCAGTACCTCTTCCGCACCTGGGCTTCGGCAAGGCTCCCGCGTCGCGGCAGCCGCCCTGATCCTTGAGGCCAGCCGCTGCTGGGACGGCGGCCAAGTGCGGGAAAGCCTTGAGCTGCTGCAGGACGCGGCGCGCAGTGGCGGCATTTCCCCGGATGCTCGGGATGCGCAGCCTCAGCTGGTCCTGGCGGCGGCTCTGGCGGACGTGCGTGACGTCGATAACGCAGAAACCATCTTGGGCGCCGCGGCCGCCTCAGAATTGAGGATTCTCCCGGCCGGCGCGGCTCTGGCGCTGGTCCGCAGCCGCGTGCACCTGGCTGCGGGACGGCTGGGTTCGGCAGGCTCTGAGGCAGAGGCTGCTCTGGCTCATGCGGAGACCCTCGGCGCGCACTCGTACGCGGCGACGGCGCGCAGCGTCCTCGCCGTGATCGAGTTGCGCCGGGGTGACGTCGAGACGGCGGCTCGGCATATCAGCAGGCGTCCCGTCAGTGGGTCGCACCTCGCGCACATCTACGCTCGCTCTGAAAGCAGCCTGGCCGAAGCGCAGGTCCTCGAGGCCGCCGATGGGCCTGCTGCGGCTTGCCGCTTCCTGGCCGCGTCCTGCTCCGACCTTCCCCGTCGGCCTGGGTTCCTACTCGGAGATCCGGCACTTGCCGCGTGGCTCGCGCGCGCCGCGCTGGCCGCGGGAGACGAAAGGCTGGCTGCTGCTGCAGCCGATGCGGCTGCTACGGTGGCAGCCGCTTGCCCGGAGTTCCGGACGTACTCTTCGGCCGCCGCCCATGCGCTGGGCCTGGTCAATCGTGATCCAGCGAAGCTGGCCAGCGCCGCTAGAGAGCACACAGACCCGTGGGCTAGGGCGTCGGCAGCCGAAGACCTCGGCGTCCTGCACAAACGCGAAGGTGAAAGGGATCGGGCCATCGATTGCCTGACGTCGGCACTCGCGGAGTACCGGCAGGTGGGCGCCAGCCGGGACGAGGCGCGCGTCCGCAGGCGGCTCCGCCAGCTCGGCATCCGGCTTCGCCACTGGAGTAATGGTGCGCGTACGAGGCCTGCCGTGGGCTGGCACAGCCTGACCGGCACCGAGCAAGCCGTCGCCAGCTTTGTCGCCGAAGGGCTGAACAACAACCAGGTGGCAGCTCGCATGTACATCAGCACCCACACCGTTGCCCATCACCTTCGGCAGGCCTTCAGGAAACTGAGCATCTCCTCGCGTGTCGAGCTCACCCGCATCGTGATTGAGCAGGCCTCGAACGGCGGGCCGCCGGGAAATTAGCCACCTTGACGATGTCGGCGCCCGCCCGATGGCCCGATAGTGGCCATCACTGCAACGGTTCAGCCCGAGCCCGGCACGAAGGGACCGACCACCATGACGAGCCCGGTCTCGCGCGGCTTTCACCGCCTGAGCCGCCCGGCCGGCGCCGAGGCCGGAAAGCTACCGCCGGGTCAGCACGTGACCACCGACTTTCCTGTGCTGTCGGCGGGCCCGACGCCGCATACCTCGCTGCAGGACTGGACCTTCTCGATCCGCTGGAGCGGCCAGACACTCAGGTCCTGGAGCTGGCCGGAGATCCAGGACATGCCAGCCGAGACCGTGACAGCGGATATCCACTGCGTCACGCGCTGGTCGAAGCTGGGCACGGTGTGGCGGGGCGTCCCGGTGCGCGCGCTGCTGGACCTGGTCGATCACGACTCCGAGTACGTGCTGGCGTTC
>JASHUG010000409.1 GCA_030040155.1 Streptosporangiaceae bacterium
GCCAGCTCAACCTGGTGCAGGCTCGCTATCACGGTCAGGTGCTCCTCCTGGCAGATGCGCAGGAGCAGTTCCATGACCGCGGCCGAGGACTCCGGATCCAGCGAGGCGACAGGCTCGTCGGCCAGCAGCAGCACCGGCTGCTGCATGAGCGTCCTCGCGATCGCCACGCGTTGTTGCTGTCCGCCCGACAAGGTGTCCGAGCGCTGGAACGCCCGGTCGTCCAGGCCGACCCGCTCGAGATGTGCGAGGGCCTCAAGGCGGAGGCTGCGCGGGTAGGACAGCACTCCGAAACGCGGGAACCTGATCCGGCCGAGCGCGCCTGACAGCACGTTCTCCAGCACTGTGAGCCTGCCAACGAGGCCGAACTGCTGGAAGATGAAGCCGACCTGGCAGCGAAGCGCGCGCATCTCGGTGCCGTGTGCATGCCCGACGTCGCAGCCAAGCACCTGCACGCTGCCCGCGGTCGGCGCGACCAGCCCATTCAGCGTTCTCAGCAGCGTCGACTTGCCGGACCCCGAGAGCCCGAGTATGGCGAGCATCTGACCGGACGGCACTTCCAGGTCGACCCGATCCAGGGCCAGGGTCTGGCCGAACGTCCTGGTCAGCTGCTCGATGTGAACCGCCGGGCCGCCGGCCGCGACACGCGCGGCCGGCGAGCCAGCGAAGTGTGTCTCGCTCACTAGACCTTGCAGGATGGCGACTTGGTGATGGCGCAGATCTGCGCGATCGCGGCGTAGTTGGCAACTGACGGGGGAGCGAAGCCGTACTGCCCGGTGATGTTCTCGCAGTCGGCGATCGAGGAGCAGTAGTGGTGAGCGACGAAGTAGGCAGCGTTCCCGTCGGTCACCAGCACGTTTTCCAGCGCGCTGCGCAACGACGCCGGCAGCGAATCACTGGCCGCCACGGGGCTGCCCGGGATGGACTGTGAGGTCCAGACGATCTTGATGTCGGAGTGCGGGATGTGGTTCTGGGTGAAGATCAGCGGCAGGTCGAGGTTGTTGCTGAAGCCGACCTGGCAGCTGCCCTTGGCCACGTCGAGCGGGGCGGTGGTGTCGCTGCCCGCAAAGACCGGGGTC
Organism: Streptosporangiaceae bacterium; assembly: GCA_030040155.1. Taxonomy (GTDB): domain Bacteria; phylum Actinomycetota; class Actinomycetes; order Streptosporangiales; family Streptosporangiaceae; genus JAJYUU01. The sequence continues at coordinate 1,077 of JASHUG010000409.1, forward strand.
ACGCCCGTGTTCGGGTTGATCCCGACCGACAGCAGCCCGTAGGACGGGTACAGGTAACCCGATGTCGACGCCGGGTCGGAGTAGCAGGTCTTCTTGCCCTTGAAGTCCTTGATCGACGTGATCCCCGGGTTCAGCTTGGGGTTGACGACGCCGACGCTGTAGTACGCCCCGGTGGTGTTGGGCGCGTTGATCACGACGCCGACGTTCTGGAGCTTTATCCCCTGGTGCTCCGCGATCCAGTACGAGAACGGGCCGTACTCGATGAGCTGGGCCTTGCCTGACGCCTGGGCCTCGATCATCGACGCATAGCTCGTGCCGACTACCACCGTCAGGTGGATGCCAAGCTTGGCCTTGAGCAGGTCCTGCAGTGGAGCGAGGCTCTGCAGCAACGTTGTTGCATCGTCCTCACCGACGGAACCGAAGACGAGAGTCGTGGGCCAGCCTGGGTGGACCTTATTGCCCGATGAGCTCGTCGTATTGGTGTTGCTGTTGCTTGGGTTGGAGCTGCCGCAGGCCGCCACCGTCATGGCCGCCACCAGCGACAGAACTGCTACGCCGAACAGCTTTGACTTGGGAAACGCTCGCACAAAGCCGCCTCTCCGCCGGACGCGGACGCAGCACTTGGTTGGCCCGAGGCATGCCTGAGCCGCTCTCGCGCTGACGCCTGCATGACCGGTTGTCTAGAGGAAATTATCTAGATAACCGTGCTACGGCGGAGGTGACGGACGGACCACCGGCGGGGGAAACATCCGGTAGCAGCCGGGCAAAGATTAGCCTCTAGTGCCGGCCGTCACGGCGATGCGCGATGACTGATCACCCGCGCGGCCATGAATGCCGCCTCGACTTGGTAGATTCGCTCCGGCCGGCGCAGGTCCTTCAGCTGGTGCGTCCCGAGTTCCCGCAGACCCACACCGTCTGGCATCTCATCAGACAGCAGTTCCGCCGCCACCGCAGAGACCAGCACCTGGCCGCCGTCGGCGACCGCCAGCAGGCGCGCGGCGCGGTTGACCGCAGGCCCGAAGTAGTCGCCGTCGCGCTCCTCGCAGACACCGGCGTGCAGGGCCATCCGCACGACGATCGGCCTGCTGGTCGGCCATGTCTGCGCGGCCAGGTTCCGCTGCGCGTCCAGCGCGGCGTCGAGTCCGGCCCTGGCGGCTGAGAACGCCGCGCAGAACGAATCGCCGGCGGTCTTGAAGATGTAGCCGCCTGCTTGCTCAATCGCGGCTCGCAAGATCTCGTCGTGGCATCGCAGGGCGGCCCCCATCGTGTCGCGCTCGGCATCCCACAGCGCGGTGGAGCCTTCTACGTCGGTGAACAGCAGTGTCACGGTGCCCGACGGCACGTCGCCCACGGCCGTCGTTTCGGCCGGCGTGGCGTCACCGGGTGGAGAAGGGGCGGGCTGGCTGATGCGACGCGTATCTGCCGCTCCGGCCGGGCCCGGCTGGACATGCCGGATCCCACCGACGGAGTACGTCAGGCACGGATGCAGCACGAACGTGCCCACGTCTGGCGGGAAGTGAAACTCCTCGACGTCGCCCATTGAGTAAAACCGGCGCCGCTCGTTCTCGTCGATGTACCCGAGCAGGCCGTTCTGCCAGAGCACCGAGGCGACGTCCGTCGCCTCCTCGAAATGCAGATCCGCCACCTCCTGTAGCGCCTCAAGATCCGCCCGCGGGAACTGGTCGACGCCGATCATCCGCACGAAGGACCGAAGATCCTCCTGCACGCCGCTGACGTAAGCCTGGGTGCTTGTGAATACCTCGGAGTAGTTGTGCAGGGCGGCGTTGGTTGGCATGAGGTCCGACGAGATCTGGTTGGCGCACTGCGCAAGCTGGGAGTCGCCGAATCGCTTCGCGCAGCGCTGGACCACTCGCTCGAGAGCCGCCGGAGGCAGTCCCTCGCGGCCAGCCTGCTTCTGCCGGAGAACCTCCTCGTTCAGCTCGTTGCCCAGCGAGATGATGTCGCGCGGGATCAGCCTGGTGTGGCTGAGCAGGTAGTCCTCCACGGTTCCGGCGCCATCAGGTTCCGGCCACTGGCCCTCGACCCCGAGCCAGTCTCGGATCGTGGGCGCGCCGCTGGCCGGGCGTCGCATCAACAGCGTCGGCGGCAGCCGACGCAACTTCTGCTGAAGCAGATAGAGCAGCGAGCTCCGGTCCCATGTCAGGACACGTATATGCGGCTCGTTGTAGTAACGCGGTGCATGTTCTGACCGGTAGACAGAGGACATGACGATGTCGCGGATGCAGACGACGACATGCAGGCGGCCACCGAGCCTGTGGTCACGGAGCATCCGCATGACCTGGTAGAACAGCCCCTCCTGGCACTTCAGCCAATACATAGGTGCGTGGCTGAACTCCTCGTCGACCGCGTCAAGGTAGAAGTAGATCGGCTTGCACTGGCCGATGACTTCACCAAGCAGATCCTCAAAGTCATCCCAGAGCGGATCGTCGAGATACGTAGAAAGCTCATGACCGGTCCGCCGCAGGTTAATGATGTCGCGCACTTCGCTGTAGATCGACCGAGGCCGACGGAAGTCGTCGAGCAGCCGCGCGTACGAATGCTCGATCTCATCGGCCTGCTCGTCGCGCAACTGCTGGCGCAGCTCAGGACGGCGCAGTAGGTGGGAGGCCAGCGACCGCATGATCGCGCGCTGCCAGATCTGCATCCACTTCTCGACCAGGACACTGTCTGCGAACCAATGACACGCTTTCACCACGACTTCGGTCTTGGGCAGGCTCTGTTGCGGCACATCGGCGTAGACCGAATCCTGGTGGGACTGGAAATCCTGAAGACGTCGCAGGTACACGGTCTTTCCCGCGCCGAGCCTCCCGGCGATGACGCGCACCATGGAGTCGTTTGCGCGGGTCGCGAGGTGGCCATAGACCGGATCGCCGCCGAAGTCGACGAACTCGCTGATCACATCCTCGATGTCGGCTCGTGACCCGTCCGGATTACCAAACGGCCCCACCGGGTCGAGCCGACGCCGCTTGCTGGTCATCTTCCCCCTCAAACCGGGATCGTCGCTCCCAACGTACTAAGAGTCGGCACAGAGCGTCAGCACCGGACAGCGCACCAGCTAGACCTCGGTGGCCGGGAGGCGCGGCCGGGTGAAACCCGGGGCGGGCTTGTTTGCGGACCGCCAGGGTGCATGCGGATATGGTCGATGGCTAATCCCGCTGGCACCAGTTGGGCGTTGAACGAGTGTGGGTACCCAGGGACTTGACTTCGCGGAGTTCTACTACAGGTCCAGGGACAACTGCTTCCGTGCCGTCTTGGTCAGCGTCGGCGATCAGGACGCGGCTCAGGAGCTTGTAGCTGAGGCCTTTGCCCGGGCGTGCGCATCCTGGCGCACCGTCAGCAAGCACCCGGCCCCGGCGGCGTGGGTGGTTCGCACCGCGCTGAACATCAACGTCTCCCGGTGGCGCCGTCGCCGCCGGGAGGTCTTGGTGGCCGAGCCCGGCGCGATTGCCGACCCGGCGGCGGCCGGCGGAACCGCTGACTCCGTCTTTGATCCGCGGATCAAGGCGGCTCTGATGCGGCTGCCGGCCCGGCAACGGCAGGTGATCGCGCTGCGGCTGCTGCTGGACCTGGACACCAGGCGCACCGCGGATGCGCTTGGCATCACACCGAACACGGTCATGGCGCACATGGCTCAGGCCCTCGCTGCGCTGCGCCATGACCTCATGCCCGAACGACAGCAGGAGAGCCCATCATGAACGACGAGGAACTGGGCGTAGCGGTGAAGGAGTCCATCCGCGGCGCCCACATGAACATCCCGCTGGAGCAGATCGTGCACCGAAGCCGCGCGCTCCGCTCCCGGCGCAGGATTCCAGCCCTGGCCGTCGGCTTTGCTGCCGCGGCAACGGCCACCACGACGGCTGCCCTGGTCCTGACCAGCGCTCCAGGGTCGGTACCAGTGCAGCACGTGACGGCCGGGCACACCCGGACGGTCGTCACCGCGGCCTGGACGGTAGACGAGGATGCCGACGGAACCGTGACCATATACCTGCGGCAATACGCTGATCCGGCCGGCCTGCAGCGAACGCTCCGGGCGGACGGTATCAACGCGATCGTCCATCCAATACCGTCGGTGGTGGACGCGATCCAGCCTCCCGTAGCTCCGCTACAGCCCAGCAAGCCGGCATTGAGGTTGCGGCGTCCGGCCTGCTTCTACGCCACCACGAACAACGCGCCGATGTCAGTGCAGCACGCCGTCGTGACCGTGTCGCTCAACAGTGACCTCCCGGCGGCCTTCATCATTCATCCGGACGCGATGCCGCACGGCTCGGCACTGTTCCTGACCTTCCTGGGCGGGATGCCTGCGAGCCTCAAAAATGACAACACGGGCGTCATGGCCTTGCCGCCGGTGGTGCTGAACAACGACACGCTGCCCGCGTGCCTGGCGAACACAAAGGGTATGCCGCAAACTACGCCCAAGGCGTCCACGCTGAAGCCGCCCCCGACCAAGGGGACGTAGCAGCCAGCAGGGGACGGGTCCGCGGCCACACCAAGGCCGCGGACCCGTTCGCGTCAGCCTTGTTGGCCGGCGCCCACGGTGTGCTGGGCGATCTCAAGTTCGGCGAGTTCTGCGCGCGCCTGCGGCGGCACCTGCGCGCCGCAGGGCGACGCCAGTACGCAGACGACGCGCGGCCAGCGGCCGTCACGCTCGACCAGGACAAGGTCGGAAACGCAGTCGGGAGCGAGCCGGCCGTGATCAGGCAGACCGATCGCTTCGGCGGGCCCGCTCGTGACCAGGGCGATTGCAGCCGGGAAGTCGACGACATTGCGCCGGGCGAGGTCGAACGCGGCGGCGAGCATCGTTGACGGCGCGTAGTCGGATGCGAGGCCGGTGCAATAGCCGAGCGCGATCAGCTCCTCGGCCGAGGCGTTGCCCGAATGCGAGCCACCGAGCAGCACGTTCGGCGCGCCGAGCACGACCGGCATCTGCTCCTGCCTGGCGGCGCGCGCCGCCTCGACCGTGCACGGAAACTCGGCGACGGCGGCACCCCAGTGCCGCGCTTGCGCGACTTCCCCGGCGTCGACGCAGTCGTGCGCCAGCACCCGCGCCGACCCGGCCGCGGCGAGCTCACGAACCCGCGCCAGGTTCGCCTCACGAGTGGCCAGCTTTGCGTCGGCCTCGGCGATGCGGCGCGCGATCTCGGCGTCCACGTCCCCGATCCTCGCCTGGCGCTCGGGCGACATCGCGGCCTTGTACATCTCGAGATCGCGGTACTGACCCTGACCAGGCGTGTGGTCCTCGAACGAGACCAGCGGCACGTCACCGGCCGGCTGGCCACCGGGCAGGCACTCGATCGCCCGGTCGACCGAGCCGGTGCTGCGGATGGGCAGCCGGAACAGCACCCGGTGATCGATGCGGGCACCGACGGCCCGGCGGGCGGCGATGACTGCGACGAGGTCGGCCGCCATCTCGGGCGAGCGCACGAAGTCGGCCTCGTCGCCGAAGTGCACCCCGTGGCAAGCCGTCGTGATGCCGGCGCTCAGAAACCGCGCCTCCAGCGACCGCAGTGCGAATTCAAGATCAAAACTGACTGTCGGCCGCGGATGAACCTCGCGCTCCAGCGCGTCACAGTGCGAGTCGACCAGGCCAGGCAGGCAGAACGCGCCGCGTCCGTCGATCGCGCCCGAGTACGAGCGGTTCTCTTCGATGCCGATGATCCGGCCGTCCTCGCTGGCCACGGTCGCAGCCTCGATGACCTTGCCGCGGACGACGGCCCGTACGTTGCTGAGCAGTTCCACGGACATGAGTTCGTTCCCTCTCTAAAGGCTGAGCCTCGGGATCGGCAGTGAAGGCGGCTCGGCAGCGGGGCGAAGCGCGGGCGAACACTTGACGGCCACGCGCAGCTCCATGACCTCGGCTTGATGTCGGAATCCGTGACGCTCATAGAGGGGAACGGAGCGTGGTGAGGGCCAGAGCACTACCGATTCGACGCCGTTGTCCCGGCAGAATGCAACGGCGGTGCCTAGCAGCTGGTCGCCGATCCCGCGCCCGCGCCACGGTGGCCGGACGTAGAGGCAGCTGATGTAGCCGAGGGTTTCCGGCTCGACGACCGGGTTCGGCACCTTCTCGATGAGCTGCACGAGCACGAGTCCGACTGGCCTGTCTTGCTCATACTGTTGCTCTGGCTCTGGGTGGTGGGCGAGCCAGGCGGTCCAGGAGCCGGCGGTTAGGCGGTCTTGGAACCAGGCCGTGGCCCTTGCCTTGAACTCCTGCTCTGGTTCGTTAGGCTCGGCCAGCTCGGTTCGGAAGGCGTAGCGCATCGCGGCCATTTCACTGGCGTCGCTTCGGTCGGCGCGGCGGATCTGAGTCATGGCGCTGGTGTCTGCCGCTGGTCTTCGTTTGCCGCTTTGGTGATCACCGCCTGCAGCTCGTGTGCAAGCTCGGGGGTGGCAGCGACGATCCCGCTCCAGCGGCGGCTCAGGTCGGTGCTGAAGTCGATGTTCCGTCCGAACGCGTCGGCCACGACCGCTCCGGCGGCCTGCGCGTAGACGATTGCGGCGACCAGGTCGACATAGCGGTGCCGGTCGCCGCCGGCGTCCGCGAACGCGTCGGTGGCGCCGGTGCACGCCATTATCGCCTCGAGGGTGGAGCAGCTCAGGATGCGGATCCGAGCCGAGCGCTGCGCGATCTGCTGCCAGGCCGCCCAGTTGGCGTGCTGCGGCCGGAGCAGGGAGATGGCGGCGCCATCGAGCTTGGTGCGGCGCGTGGTTCTCGCCCATGATGGGCGGCTGGCGTTGATGGTGCAGGCCCAGTCCTGGCCGGTGGCCAGCCATCTCGTCAGCGCCTGCACTGGCCGGCCGTCTTCGACGATGGCGCCGCTGAACGTGCACAGCGGCACGCCGGCCAGGGCGTTGGCTGTGCCGTCGACCGGGTCCACGACCAGCGTGAGGTGCGAGCCGTTGTCGATCCACCCTGCTTCTTCGGAGAGGATGTTGACGCCGTAGGGAGCTGCGGCCTCGATCACGGCCGTGTCGACCAGCTCGTCGAGCCTGCTGGTCGGCGTGCCGTCGCCGCCGATGCCTATCTCTTGTTCCAGCTCGTCTGGTGGCACGCTGGCTTGGGCTTGGTGGAACGCGTTTGCGGCGGCGTCCGCCGTGGCGGCGAGGACCTTGTCGTATGTGGTGGTCATCTTCGGTCACGCCGCGCTGGTCTGGCTCAGGATATGTTCGGGCGGGCCGTCGCCTACTACCTGGCCGTCATGCAAGACGACGACGCGGTCGGCCAGCGCGCGGACGACATCTAGGTCGTGGAAGACGCTGAGCACCGCGACGCCCGCTTTGGTTTGGTCGCGGATCAGTTGGAGGACGGTCTCCCGGTTAGCTTCATCAAGGGCGGCGACCGGCTCGTCGAGCAGCAGCAATCTTGGCGGGCACAGGGTGCCTGCGGCCAGGTTCACTCGCTGCTGCTCGCCACCTGACAGGACGACCGGCTGCGTCGCCCACAAATCCTCGGCCAGGGACACGCGGCGCAGGGCTGCTGCGGCCGTTGCCTCCGCGCCCCTGGGCTCCAGGCCGCGGCGGATCGCGGCCCGGCCGACTACCTGCAGGACTGAGCGGCGGCAGTCGGGCCGCAGGAACTGGCTGACGTAGGCCAGGTCGTGCTTGCGTACTTCGATGATCGCTTTGTCGTCGGCGCTGGCCAGGTCGGTTGGGCTTCCGTCGCGCCGGCTCAGCCAGATCTCGCCGGTGGTTGGCAGGCAGCTGCGCCACACGCACTTGAGCAGGGTTGACTTTCCGGCGCCGCTGGGTCCGACGATGGCGACGTGTTCGCCGTGGTCGACTTGTAGTGTCACGCCGTTTAGCGCGCGGACCCGGCGTCCGATCGCGTGGATGAAGAATTCCTTGTGGAGGTCGCGCACCTCGAGAACCGTGTCGCTCATGCTGGGACTCCACGGGCGGCGTTCACCAGTTGCTGGCTGTAAGCGTGCTGCGGGTCGTCGAGCAGTTGGTCGGTCAGGCCTGCTTCGACGATGTTGCCGTTGCGGAGGACCACGGCCCGCGTCGCCAGCATGGAGATCACGTTCATGTCGTGGCTGACGACTAGTGCCGTAACACCGCTTTCCTCGATCAGGTCCCTGATGAGGTCGAGTACCCCGGCGGCGATCGAGGCGTCCAGGCCGGTCGTCGGCTCGTCCAGGAGTAGGAGAGCGGGGTTGTTGGCCACGGCCTTGGCCAGTTGCACGCGCTGCATCATCCCGCCGGAGAAGGTGCCGACCGGGTCGTCCATGCGGTCGAGCGGCACCTCAACCCGTTCGAGTAGCTCGGCGGCCCGCGCCCGTAGCCG
>JASHUG010000410.1 GCA_030040155.1 Streptosporangiaceae bacterium
GGCATCGCCGACCCCGGCAGCACGGCCGAGGTGAGCGTCAGATCAGTGCGGCGTGGCTCACCCGTGTCGAGCCTGACGCTCAGCCGGGACGGCGCCGCGCGGCACGTTTCTGTCCGGGTGAGCGGGCTGACGACGCCGACCTTCCAGCTCGAGCTGGCGCCGGATCCTGACCCTGCCCCTGGCGTAGACGACATTGCCCTGCATGCCACCGCGCACCGCTGCCCCAGAGGCGCGACGTTCCCGAGCACCGCGGCCGTCGACTCCGCCGGCAATCCGTACCCTCCGGTCGCCGACGAGCAGAAGGAGTGCTCGGACGGCACTTGGTCGGGTACAGTGACGATCCCCAACGACGGGTCGGTCATCCCCGGCACGTATCAGGTCATCGTCACCAGCCAGGTTGACTACCTGCCGCTGCAGAGAAATGGGGCCACAACCGCAGTGGTGTCCGGCGGGACGATCAGCGGCACGACGCTGTCGGAGTTTCCCGCGTCCAACCTGACGACTCCGATCACCGGAGCCTCGGACCCCATCACGGTGACGGTGTCAGCGGCGCCCCCGAGTTGCAACGGCGGGCGGTGGATCCGGCAGTGTCGCTGGTGAGTCCGGTCGGAGCGCCACGACCGCGACGCACACTCCGCCAGCCGCTATGGGACCAGCCCTCACGGTCCATCGCAGTCTCGAGCGCGGCGGCTGCGGAGGCCACGGTCGACAGCTGGGTATCGAGCAGGAACAGGTCAACGTCCTGGGTTGGGCGGGTGATGAGCCCGCGGGCGATCAGCGCGGCGCCGCCTGCGACCGCGAATCCGGCGCTGGCGGGGAGGCTGAAGAACAGCCGGGTGGCCTCGACCTGCAGCGGGGTGAGCGGGCCCCCGTTCACGCTAATGCCGCCGTGTGTCCGGAGACGGCGTCGAGGAGGGGCTGCCATTGGCGGCGTACCGGGGCTGGCAGGACCAGCTCGGGCCACAGGTCGGCGAGCAGGGCGCCATCGACGTGCTCGGTGATGTCGTCGGCGGTGCCTTCACGCAGCACGATCTCGTAGACCCGGGCGCGCTGTCGGCGGTCGGACAGGTCAAACTCGCGGCCGGGCTGCGACCAGTTCAAGTGCAGCGGCAGGCGCACCCGCCGCAGCGCGCGCTCGACCGGCAGCCGCGGCAGGTGATCGGGGACGTAGACAACGCGGCCGCGGCCGGCCGCAGCGGCCCGGAAGACCGGGCGGGGAACAATGTCCAGCTCGAACCCGGCGGCACGAACGATCCGCTCGGCCGTGGACAGCGTCGGGCTCTTCGACCCGGCGGCATAGGCGGCCAGCGTCGGCCTGGACGCGCCAGCCCGGCGCGCCAGCTCAGACCGAGACAAACCCGCCAGCCGCCTGGCCCGCTCCAGCAGGTCTTGCGTCCGCGCCATCCCGATCACCTCATCACGTCACGGTCATCACCAGGTGTATCCGATCGGAGACAGTAGAGTTCCAGAGCACTCAAGATCCGACCGCGGCAGTCATGCATTCAGCCTTCGGCGCGCACGATAGCCCGGCAGTCAGGGGTGCTGGCTCATGGTTCACAGTCGAATAGCGCCTGATCGACTACGCGAGATCGAGCCGAAATTCAGGCGCCGCTGAGTATTTAGCCAGCGTAGAGAGGGCTTCAATTGCATTTTCCTTCGATGGGTCGCCGGAGGAACGGACTTGGCTGCTTCCACAGTGAGCTTCGTTGCCTGATCCGGTAAACGCGATGTTGTGTCGCCTGTACACCGCAGCATTACCTAGGGCGTCCAATCCTGTGTGCGCATGCGGGGGAACTGCCGCAGTCGCAGGCCGCCTTGGTGCGCATCACTCGTGTCCGGAGGATAGACGGGTGCACTGTGACGTCCGAGAGCGTGGCGATAGATTCACTGGCCTGCTACCAGCACTGTTGTGAGCGACTGGCAGTTGCCTGGCCGGGTTTCCGGGCTAGGCGGGAGGAACGACTTGCTCAGCAACGCCGGTACGGCACTGCGGCGGAGAAGGTAGCTGAGAACATTCTCGAGGACCTGTTTACGATGGTCTTGGACTGGCGGCTTGGCGAGCTGAATAACCAGGTTGGCTACGCCGACCTGGTTCTGACTCGGCTCGGTGTGAAGTACTTGATCGTTGAGGTCAAGCGTCCTGGCGCGCTGGTATGGAATCAGCACTCTGTCGATCTCGCGCTCGGCCAGGCTCACCGGTATGCCGATGAGCAGAAGGTCGCGTCCGTTGCGGTCAGCGACGGTGTCATGCTCTACGGCCGCGATCGCATTCCTGGGGGATACCGTGACCGGCTGCTGGTTCGCCTCGACCAGCCATACCCACCAGCCGATCTATGGTGGCTCAGCACGGACGGGATCTACCGGCCGCGCGACGACGCTGCGGGCGCCTGCCTAGCTCTCTTGCCCAGGGCCGACGATACCTACTCATTCGCGACCGACAGTGGGCTGCCGGGCATCTTGCATCCCAAATATCAGCTGCCCGCCCGGTGCTTTGCCTACGTCGGTAGCGCGGCAGATCCGGCGACGTGGCACCTCCCGTACCTCCTGAAAGACGGGACACCTGACCTGGCCAGGTTGCCCAAAGCCATCCAGGCAATCTTGTCTAACTATCGTGGCGCGCACGTCAGTAGCGTGCCCGAAGCCGCTATCCCGGAGGTCCTCGTCACACTCGGCCGGACCGCACGCAGGCTGGGCAAGCTACCAGTCGGCGGGCAGTCATCAGCCAGGGCATACACGCAGCTGCAGGACGCTCTCGAGCAACTCGGCCGCCTCGCGGACGCGCTCGCATAGTGAGTGGCGCCGGAATCTAACACTCGCCGCGAGCGGGATTCGCTGGATTGAATCAGGGCATGGCTGGTCGGCATGATGCTGACGGCTGTGACCGGGACCGCTGATCACCTACGGTGCCTCGCAGGCAATGGCGGGCAGCGGGACCGACTGGACGTGGCGGGATCCCCGGGCGGTGCTGACGGGACTTGCCCTGGCTGGCCGCGCGTGTTCGGCTGGCCGTTGCTCTTTGCGCTTCGGCGTCGCAGCTAGCTGGGGCAGCCTGCTGAGCGCTGGGGGAGACAGTCGAGCTCTCTCGCAGTTCTATCGTGATCATGGCTGCGAGATGCGGGCCAGGGTTGCCCTGGTGTATTGGGTGCCCCTTGTTACAGTGTTTTTCCGTTCGCCTGATCGACTCATGGGACAGATGGTTGAGTCGGCCTGGAGCGCGGTGCCGGGATTGCTCCCGGTCCGTTTCTCCAGGCCGCTCGCCGAACCCGCCGTGCCGGTCTCCCGGCAGCGGGCTCTCCACGGCATCTCCTATCAGGCGTGGTTGACCGGTGCCCAGGGGCTGGGGATCTTGCTGCCGCGGTAGCGATACCGGGTGACCGGCACCTTCGCGATGTTGAACAGCTCGATCCCGTCCGCCGTCGGCCTGCGCCACCGGCCGTGCGGGCCGGCGAGGTGACGGCGGACGTCTTTCCACCTCCAGCGGCGCAAGTGCATCCACCAGCGGATCACCCGGTGCCAGGCGAAGTTCTCCAGGGCATCGAGGGTGTGCTTGCAGACTGCGTGCTTGAAGTAGTTAGCCCAGCCGCGCATGATCTGATTGAGCCGGATCAGCGCGTCCCTTGGTGGCTGCTGCGATGTCCTGCTGGTGAGGGCACGGATCTTGTCCTTCAGCGACCGGATGGGCCGGTCGCCGATGAAGGTGTAGACGTACCACTTGCTCGTGCCTCGCTTGCGGCGCCACTGGATGCGGAACCCCAGGAAGTCGAGCCCTTCGCTCATGTGCGCGATCCGGGTCTTGGCCTCCGAGAGGCGCAGGCCCAGCGGGGCGAGCACACGGGCGATGTCTTCGCGCAAGGTCTCGGTGTCGTCGCTTGTGCCGTGCACGAGGATGACGAAATCGTCGGCGTAGCGGACGATCCGCCAGTTCGGCAGGCCCTTCGCGCGGCGCCGGGCGCGTCGGCGGGGAGTGCTCATCGTCCCGCCCGCCAGCCACGGCCCGTGGGCATGCTCATCGAGCACGCTCAAGGCGATGTTGGCCAGCAGCGGGGACAGGATGCCTCCTTGCGGCGTGCCGGTCCAGGTGTCCTCGCGGTCGCCGAGCTCGGTGAGGACCCCGGCTTTGAGGAACGCCTTGACCAGCGCGAGCACGCGCTTGTCCTTGACCCTGGCCCGCACCCGGTCCATCAGGGCCGGGTGCGAGATGGTGTCGAAGCACGCCTCGATATCAGCGTCCAGCACCCACCGGTAGCCCTTGGTGCCGAACCGCTGAACCTCGGCGACAGCGTCGTGCGCCCGCCGCATCGGCCGGAACCCGTAGGAGACGGGCAGGAAGCCCGCCTCGAAGATCGGCTCCAGCACCAGCTTCAGCGCCGCCTGGACAACCCGGTCCGCGATCGTCGGGATGCCGAGCTTGCGGACCTTCCCGCTCCCGCCGGGCTTGGGGATCTTGCGTTCCCGTACCGGCAGCGGCATGAACGAGCCGTCCTTTAAGGACTCTCGCAGGCCATCCAGGAACCCGGGCACTCCGATTGCCTCCTCGACATCGGCGACCGTCAGGCCGTCGACGCCGGGAGTGTTCGCGCCCCGGTTGCCCGCGACCCGGTCGAACGCCACCTTCAGCGTCGCCGGGTCGTGCACGAAGTTGAACAGGTCATCGAACCTGCGGCCAGAATCGGCCGCCGCCCAACGGTGAAGCTTGGCCTGCATCCCAGCTACCCGCAACCAGGACGACTGGCCCTGGCCCGGTGCGCTGCCGTTCGGCGGCGCGTCTTGCGGCATTGCAGCCTCCTTCCCTTCTCGATACCGCTGCCGCCCTTCCCCATGTGCCGGGCTCTCCCCGGCTCGGAGTACTACGGCGGCTCCGCCCCGTCCCGGACCGGTCAGCGGTCGGCGCGCTCAGCCCGCACTGCCGCACCGGGTGCGCGGCGCCGGGCAGGACCGGGACGGTTCCCGTGTTCACTGTGATTCGCTCGGCGAAGGAGGAGCCCGGCTCGGTCCCTGCGGCATCGCCACGGTTACCGCCGCGCGCAGCCGGTGTGGTCGTGGTGTAGTCCGAGCACGGCCAGGCGGGCCCAGTTGAGCGCTCCGGCGCGGGTATCGAGGTCGGTGGCGATGCGGGCCAGCCCGCGGGTGCGGGCTTTGCGACCGCTCCAGGCCCGGCGGGTGAAGTGGGAGATCTTGCGTTCCACGCCGGGCCGGTCGGCCTTGTAGGGTTCCTGCCAGGCGGGGTCACGCTGGGCCGCGCGGGCCGCCTGCAAGACCGCCTCGTGCGGGTGGATCGCGATGGTGCGGCCGCGGGCTGAGGCGGTGCACGCCGTGCGCAGCGGACAGGCGCCGCACCAGGGCCGGAACGATGCCCGGCCGCAGCGGGCTGCCGCGACGATCGGCGTGGTGTTGCCTGCTGGGCAGGTCACCGTGCCGGCATCTAGGTCGACGGTGAACTGGTCCTTGGCGTAGCGGCCGGCCGCGTTGCGCGCGGGCGGGCATTTCGCGGTCACGGTGAACCCCTGCTCCTGCAGGTCCGCGCGGGTCGCGGCGTCCCCGTAAGCGGAGTCGCCGACGACATCGGGCTTATCGTCGCTGCCGGCGTGCTCGCCGAGCAGGCCGGCGACCGCGTCCCGGTCCGGGGTGTTCGCTGCGGCCGCAGTCACCTCGTCGATCAGCTCTAAGTCCGGGTCGACCGACAGGTGCGCCTTGTACCCGTCGAACCTGCGGCTGCGGGATTTGTGCCCGTGCCGGGCCTGGGTATCGACGGTGGAGATGACCCGGTCGCGGGCGGTCTTGCGGGCAATCCGGAACACCCCGTCACCACCGGCCTCGACGTCCTGCCCGGCGACCAGCGCGAGGGCCGCGGCCTCGCCCGCCGGGCCGGCCAGCTCCTGCCCGTCCACGGCGGCCAGCGCGGCCAGCGCGTCTTTGACCAGCTCATCGACCAGCGCCTCGCGTGCCGCCGGGTCGTCCCAGTCACACGGCGGCTTACCCGGCCCGGCGTAGTCATCATCACGGTCCAGCACGCCGCGGACCGCGGCAGCCAGGACCGC
>JASHUG010000411.1 GCA_030040155.1 Streptosporangiaceae bacterium
TCTACCACAACGAGACGCTGGACAAGGCTCTTCGCGGTGTCCCGCCTCCGCCCTGGACGCGCCGGCCCAGGGCCAAGGACGACCTCCACGCGATGGCGCGCGAGCTCCGCGCCAAAGGCATGACGTACACCGAGATCGCCGCCCAGCTCGGCGTATCGAAGAGCTCCGTTTCGCTCTGGGTGCGGGACATGCCGAGGCCGGGCCGACTGAGCTATACGGAATGCCGAAAACGGAACGCCGAAGGTGTCGCCAGCTACTGGGCGACGGAGCGTCCATTCCGTGCCGCTAGGCAGCAGGCGGCCAGGCAGAAGGCCGCTGCTCAGATCGGGGAGCTGAGCAACCGTGAGATCTTGATTGCTGGCGCAATCGCTTACTGGTGCGAAGGCACAAAGAACAAGCCGTACCGCCGCCCGGCTAATCGGCTGATCTTCGTCAACAGCGATCCCGCTCTGATCGCGTTCTTCCTCAGGTTCCTAACCGTGGCGGGCATCGCTCCCGAGCGCCTGATTTGCCGGATCCACATCCACGAGAGCGCCGATGTCGCGGCTGCCCACCAGTTCTGGCTGGATCAGACCGGACTTCCTGCCGAGCAGTTCCGGCGGCCGACGCTCAAGCGGCATAACCCAACGACGGTTAGGAAGAACACGGGAGCGAACTACCACGGTTGCTTGGTCGTCGCTGTGAGCCGCAGCTCCGACCTGTACCTCTCGATCGAAGGCTGGGCGCTCGCGGCCATGCGGTCATTCCCAGCAGATAGCGTGATTTGCGAGCTCTGATCGTATTTGCTCCCGGATGTGGATTTGAACCACAATTGCCAGAACCAAAATCTGGAGTCCTGCCTGGTTGGACGATCCGGGAAGGCTATGAGCGCTGAACAGCCTACCTGGGTCCGGCGTTGGACTGCTTTGCGAGCGATTGCCGCGAGCGTCGGTCGGGGACCTAGGGCGGGGCAGCCTTAGGTGGGGAGGCACCTCGTTCCCATCCATGAACGCTATCGTCGGTGCGCGCATCTGCGTGGCCGGCCGGGCGCGCTGCGAGGTCGGAGGGTAAAAATGGAGGTACGCCAGATAACCGGGCGCCTGAGGGCATGCTTCCTGGCAAGACTTGGGTTGCTTTGATCTCCGGACCGGCGGCGCATCCCGGCGCGAGCCATCATCACGGGCAAGTGCGGCACCGGCGGTCGGCAACTGCCCAAGCCGGGCGAGGATAGGTAACCGGACGGTATCCTGCGCACGTCGGGAGCGTGACATTTTGAGTACGTCCCCTGCTGCCGGAGCGACATCGAGGAGCCGAGTCGAGTGAGTTCGAACGGTCCTGCTGCCGTCATCATCCTGGCGGCAGGCGAGGGCACCAGGATGCGGACCGCAACCCCGAAGATGCTCAACGAGGTGTGCGGGCGGGCAATGCTCGGCCACGTGTTCGCCGCTGTCGATGAGCTGGACGCCGGGCGGGTCATCCTCGTCGTGAGTGATCTGAACGGTCACGTGGCGCAGTACGCCACAGAGCACTGTCCGGATGCGACGCTGGTGGCGCAGGAGCGCAACGGCTCGTGGGGTACGGGCCACGCCGTTCGCACTGTGATCGAGTCGGCGGGCGCCATACCGGGGACGGTACTCGTTGTCTTCTCCGACACCCCGCTGCTGCGCGGGCAAACTCTCGCCACGCTGGCGGCGGAGCACGAGGCCTCGCGCTCGGCGGTCACCGTGCTGACCGCCATTGCGCCCGATCCAGCTGGTTATGGCCGGATCATCCGCGACCAGGCAGGCCGAGTCGTCGACATTGTCGAGGATAGGGATGCGACCGCCGAGCAGCGCGCCGTCGGCGAGATCAGCTCGGGCATATTCGCCTTCGACGGTGACCTGCTCGCCGACGCGATTAAGCGAGTTCCCGTCGCCAACGCCGCCGGAGAGGAGTACCTCACGGCCGTGCCGGGGATCCTCCGCGCCGACGGCCACCCGGTTGGCTCGGCCCGATGCGAGGACTTCGACGAGGTGCAGGGGGTCAATAACCAGGCGCAGCTAGCCAGGACCCGGCGAGTGCTCAACGAGCGGCTGGTCGCCGGCTGGATGGCGGCAGGCGTGACGATTGTGGACCCGAACACTACCTGGATCGATGTCGAGGTGAAGCTTGAGCCCGGTGCCCTCATCGGACCGAGCACGCAGCTTGAGGGCCGCACGCTCGTTGCCGCCGGCGCCTGCATCGGTCCTGGCACCCTGCTGCGAGACACGACCGTTGGCGCGGGAGCCACGGTCATCCAGTCGGTTTGCGAGTCGGTGCAGATTCTGCCTGGTGCGACGGTCGGGCCGTTCGCGCACCTAACGGTCAAGGTCACGGCCCGGCAGGGCGAGGAGAATTGAAGTGACGGGCAAGACCGCGCCCAGCGAGCGGAAGCTGATGCTGTTTTCGGGCCGCGGCTATCCCGAACTCGGCCAGGAGATCGCGGGCTGCCTGGGCATTGAGGTCACCCCGACCAGGGCCTACGACTTCGCGAATGGCGAGATCTTCGTACGGTTCCTGGAGTCGGTGCGCGGGTCGGACGCTTTCGTGCTGCAGTGCCACACCGCGCCGATCAACCAGTGGATCATGGAACAGCTGATCATGGTCGATGCCCTGAAGCGGGCGTCAGCCAAGCGGATCACCGTGGTCGCGCCGTTCTTCGGGTATGCCAGGCAGGACAAGAAGAGCCGGGGCCGCGAGCCGATCTCGGCCCGCCTGATGGCCGACTTGTTCCTCACCGCGGGCGCCCACCGGCTGATGGCGGTTGACTTGCACACCGCCCAGATCCAGGGATTCTTCGACGGGCCGGTCGACCACCTGTTCGCGCTGCCGATCCTGGCGGGCTACCTCGAAGACAAGCTAGACGTCTCGAAGGTGACCGTGGTCGCGCCGGACGCTGGCCGCGTGCGTGTCTGTGAACGGTGGACCGACCGCCTCGGCTGCCCGCTGGCAATCATCCACAAGCGTCGCGACCCTGACATTGCCAACGAGGCGAAAGTGCTGGAGGTCGTCGGCCAGGTCGAGGGACGTACGTGCATCGTCGTGGACGACATGATTGACACCGGCCACACAATCGTGAAGGCGGCGGACACGCTGTTCGAGCAGGGCGCGGCACAGGTCATCACGACCGCGACCCACGCCGTGTTGTCCGGACCCGCGGTCGACGTGCTGAAGAACTCGCGGGTCAGCGAGGTCATCGTGACCAACACGCTGCCGATCTCCAACGAGAAGCGGTTCGACAAGCTCACGGTGCTGTCGATCGCGCCGCTGATTGCACGGGCGATCAACGAGGTCTTCAGCGACGGCTCTGTCACCAGCCTGTTCGACGGCCAGAGCTAGATCCTCGGGCGGAAACGGTTCGACGGCTTCGCGCAGCCTTGGCACACTGACGGACCATGCCGGACTTCGAGCTTCTGACCGCCGCCGACCTCGACCTCATGCAGGGCCTGGCCCAGCGTGTCACCGCCATACGTCCGGACCTGATCAGCGCCGACGCGTCTTACGGAGAGCTGGCCTGGGTCTGGGGCCAGGCGCACGCCCGCCACGGCGCGACCTGGCGGCGTCGGCTGTGGTTTTCCGGTGCCGAATTGGTGGCGTGGGGCTGGGCCCACCTTCCGCGACAGGTGCGGCGTAACGACGGCTCGGTCACGAACGTCACCGGCGCCTCTCTGAGTTATCAGGTTCATCCCGACCACGTCGAACTGGTCGACCAAGTGATCGACTGGTACGACGGTGCGGCGGCCGCACTGGAGCGTACGGTGTCGCCGACGACCGCTGAGGAGTTCGCCCTGGAGCGATGGGGGGCGCACGGCTACGAGCCCGACCTGGAGGCGCTCGGCGACAACGGCGACTGGCACCAGCTCACCGAGCGGGACCTCGCCGATGTGGAGCAGCCGGTGCTACCAGCCGGATTCCGGCTCCGCACCGCCGACGAGGCCGGGCCGGAGGCCGCGGTCCGGGCCCACGTGGACGCCTGGAGCCCCACCGCGTACGCGGCCGACAGCCACGCGGACGTCCGGCAGACGGCGGCCTACCACGGGGACCTGCACCTGCTAGTTGAGGCGCCGGACGGGACCATGGCCGCCTCCACGATCATGTGGTTCGACGAGGCGAACAAGACCATCGAGTTCGAGCCGGTCGGAACGCATCCCGGCTACCGGCGCCTCGGTCTGGCCAGAGCGATGATGCTGCACGGGATGCATCGGGCGCGGGCGGCCGGGGCCACGCACGCGACCGTCGCCTGTGTCGGCGCGCCTGGGCGTCCTGGGCCGCGCAGGCTGTACTACGGCCTCGGATTCCGGGAACTGTCGCGCGACGCGCCGCTCATCAAAGCCAAGACCGCGGGCTGAGCCGACCTCCCGGAGGCAGGTTTTTGGCGGGTGGGTTGGGGGTTCGGGGGGCGGTTTTGGGCTCGTGGGTTCGGGGTTCGGGGGGCGCACGCGGGCCGGTCTTGGGCTCGTAGGTTGGGGGTTCGGGGGGCGCACGGGGGGCGGAGCCCCCCGTGTGTGGGTAGACTTCGCAACGATTCCTGTCATCTCAAGGAGCGCCACAGTGCCCGAAGTACGTATCGACGCGACGCCGCGCACCGAGTTCGGCAAGGGCCCGTCCCGGCGGGTGCGGCGAGACGGCAAGGTTCCCGCCGTCCTCTACGGGCACCACACCGACCCCAGGCACCTGATCCTGCCCGGTCACGAGGTGCTCATGGCGCTCCGGACGCCGAACGTCCTCATCAGGCTCGAGGGGCTGCCCGGCGGAGCCCAGCTGGCGCTCCCGAAGGCCATTCAGCGACACGCGATCCAGGGCTGGGTGGAGCACGTCGACCTCCTGGTGGTCAGGCGCGGCGAGAAGGTCACCGTGGATGTTCCGGTGACGATCGTCGGCGAGATCGCGCCCGGCGGCCTGCTTGACCAACAGCTGATCCAGGTCTCCGTAGAGGCCGAGGCCACCAACATCCCGCCCGGCATCGAGGTCAATGTCGCGGGCATGGACATCGGCGCCGCCGTGCACGCGAGCGACCTCGTTCTGCCGCGTGGCGTCTCCCTGGACGAGGAGCCGGAAGCGCTGGTGCTGCACGTCATCGCCGCGCCGACAGCCGAGCAGCTTGAGGCCGAGATCGGTGAGGCTGAGGCCGAGGCCGAGGGTGCCGCGCCCGCCGCCGCAGCCGAAGGCGCAGCTCCGTCAGCCGAGGCAGCTGGCGGCGA
This sequence comes from Streptosporangiaceae bacterium, assembly GCA_030040155.1. Classification (GTDB taxonomy): domain Bacteria; phylum Actinomycetota; class Actinomycetes; order Streptosporangiales; family Streptosporangiaceae; genus JAJYUU01. The sequence continues at coordinate 5,199 of JASHUG010000411.1, forward strand.
GAGCGCCCGCCAGGGTAACGGTGACACGGCAACGGACGCTAGCTGACCTTGCTCGCGGCTGGCTGCGGCCGCAGTCTCAGGGTTCCGGTGCCGAGCAGACCATGGCCGACGATCGCTGGCTGATAGTCGGGCTGGGTAACCCAGGGTCTGAATATGCAGGGAACCGGCACAACGTCGGCTTCATGTGCGCCGACGAGCTGGCCGGGCAGATCGGCGTAACGTTCAAGCGGGATCGATCGAGGGCAATGGCGGCTAACGGTCGGCTGCGCGGTGTGCCGGTGACCCTGGCGAAGCCACTGAGCTTCATGAATCTGTCTGGCGGCGCCGTCGCCTCGCTGCGCGCGTTCTACAAGCTCCCCACGGAACAGATCCTGGTTTTGCACGACGAACTCGATCTGCCCTTCGGCGTCATCCGACTCAAGCTCGGCGGCGGTGACAACGGCCACAACGGGTTGCGGTCGGTGACCTCCGCGCTCGGCACCCGTGACTATCATCGGGTCAGGATTGGGATCGGCCGGCCTCCTGGCCGGATGGATCCCGCCGACTTCGTCCTGCGGAACTTTTCCGCCGCGGAGCGCAAGGAGCTGCCCGAGATCCTCGGCCGGTCGGCCGATGCCGTCGAGACGCTGCTGACTCGCGGGCTCGCGGCGGCGCAGAACCAGTTCAACGCGTGACGGCTGGCCGAGAAGGCGCAGCCAGCGGGGCGCAAGTGCCAAATCAGCCTGGTCCGCCGGGCCAATGCGTGTCTACATCGGAGGTTTCGTGTCTCGCAGGTTCGCGCTGCGCGGCGTCCGCACGGCGCGGGCGGTGCGGGCGGCGGTTAGCAGGCCTCCCTATGTCGCGCCCGGTCACTTCTACTCGCCATTGACTAGCGACAGCGATGTGGCCAGGGCCCTGACGTGGAGCGGCGCGCCCGGGGTGGAGATGGCCGAGGCCGCACAGCTGCAGCTGGCGGCCAAGCTCGCGTCTGACATGTCGCAGCCGCTGGCCGGCCCGCGCTACAAGGCCGAGAACTCCATGTACGGGCCGGGCGACGGATCGGTGTACCGGGCGATGCTCAGGCAGTTCCGGCCCCGGCGCGTCGTCGAAGTCGGGTCCGGGTTCTCCACCGCGGTCGCCCTGGACGTGGCGGATGAGAGCGACGGGCTGCCAGACCTGAAGATCACCTGTATCGAGCCGTATCCGCAGCGCCTGCTCAGCCTGCTTGGCCAGGCAGATCGCGAGCGGGTGAGCATCATCCGCCAGCCGGTCCAGGATGTCCAGGTGGCGGCGTTCGAGCAGCTCGAGCCAGGCGACTTCCTGTTCATCGACTCGACGCACGTCGTCAAGGCCGGCTCGGACGTAGCCTGGCTGTTCCTGCACGTCCTGCCGCTGCTCAAGCCAGGCGTGATCGTGCACGTCCACGACCTGTTCTGGCCGTTCGAGTACCCGGAGGAGTGGCTGCGCGAGCGGCGTGACTGGACCGAGGCCTACCTGGTCCACGCCTTCCTGTCAGGGAACGCCGACTGGGAGATTTTGTTCTTCGCCTCGTGGCTGTGGCGCTGCCACCCCGAGCTCGTTCCAGCGCACCTGGCCGCGGAGGGACCCGGCGCACTGTGGCTGCGCCGCCGCGGCGAAGCCACCTCCGGCGTCAGCTAGCGCGAAGGGCAGTTGGCGCGGGCGGAATCCGGCCGGAACGCCGCAATCACCACATCTACCACCCATCGCTGCGGAAGACTCCGGCTGGCAAGAACTTGCTCCCGGCCGTCAACCAGTAATCATCCGTAAGCGTCTAACTTCAGGCGATATAGGCGTAGGACTACACGCCCGGACGCTGGCTAGTCGGCAATGTGGCCAAGGTTAAAGGGAATCGAGAATCTGGCAAGCAAACAAATGGTCGTGGCGAGTTGGGCGATGGGGGCGGAATGAGGTCCCTATCGGCCGCGATCTCTTATGAATACGCAGGTCACGTAGTTAGCAGATTTAATTTCCTCGGCTGAAAATTTGGCCTGAGCATCGCGACAGTCGGTTTTCGAGACATGTATGCTGACGCTCGAATAGAGGGGGGGCAGGTGGCAGTTTCATCCGTTTGCTCGGGGCGCGGCGCTCGCGCGAGACCCGACATCTTTGGATGTGCGTCCGGCACGATGCCTGGCCGTGCGCCGGCGACGTGCGAGACAGCGGGGCGGTCATGGCCACGGAATTGCCGGAGCACGAGCGCTCCGATGCACCACAAAAAAGATAAGGCGGGCCACGGTTTTGCGTAACGACGGATGCGTACTCGTTACTGGCGGAGTTGGCTTCATCGGCACGCACCTGTGCCGCGCATTGCTGGCCGCCGGCCGCCGCGTGACAGCGCTGGACGACTTGTCCGCCGCGCAACTCCCGGTAGCCACGGACCTGCTCGACAGTGAACTGTTCACGCTGATGGAACACGACGTGGTCGAGCCGTTCGCGATCAGCGAGCCGGTGGCCGGCATCGTGCACCTGGCCGGCCAGATTGGCCCCAACAACCCGCTCGAGGGCCTGCGGGCCTCGTCGATAGGCACGTTCAACTGCCTGGAGCTTGCGCGCGCGCACAACGCCAGGATCGTGCTGGCCTCATCCGGGGATATCTACGGCAACGCGACCGTGCATCCCCAGCCAGAGGACTACTGGGGCAACGTCAACCCGATCGGCCCGCGGTCCGCGTACGAGGAGGCGCGCCGGTTCCTGGAGGCCGCCACTACTGCCTACCGCGCCGTTCACGGCGTCAACACCGGGATCATCCGGCCCTTCAACATCTACGGCCCCGACGTGCAAACGAACCGCCGGGCGGTACCTGCCTTCATCTCGAAGGCGCTGGCAGGTGACGAGCTCACATTGCACGGGGGAGACCAGACCCGGAGCCTGTGCTATGTGACGGACTTCGTCGCCGGCGTCATCGCAATGCTGGAGTCCGACGACCCTGGTCCGATCAACCTGGGATCCAACGAGGAAATCTCGATGCGGGCGCTGGCGGAGCTCGTGGTGTCCATCGCCGGATCAGGCACGATCAAGGTCGTTCCCGCAGTGATGGGCGACTCGGCCGGGCGGTGTCCGGACATCAGCAAGGCCGCAGCAGTTCTCGGCTGGCGGCCCACTACATCCGTCACGGAAGGAATCACCGCCTCGATCGAGGCGATGCGAGCGACTGAGGTGGCCGTGAAATGAGTGCTGGATCGGTACAGATCATCGTTCCGTCGAACTGGAACGCGCTAGTGCCCACCGAGCTGCCCAAGCTCGAGTGCGAGGCGACCTCGGTGCGGGCAGCGCTCGACTGGCTGACCGCCGACTATCCGCAGTTCGGCGTGCGCCTGTTCAGCCACGGTCGGCTCGCGTCCTGGGTGAACATCTACCTCGGCGAGGACGATATCCGGTCGCTCGGGGGCCTGGACACCCCGATCGAGTCGTCGGCGACGCTGACCGTCATCCAGGCGGTGGCAGGCGGGTGAGCGCGACAACGGATCTGGCCACGGCCGCGGTCGTGCCGGCCACTGTGTCCACGGACGCGCCGGTGGCCGTCCCCGGCATGATCGCGATCCCGGCGAGCCGGGTGCAGCTCGGCTCGTCCGAGCAGCACCTGGACGACGTGGGAGCGAGCCAGCACTACAAGCGCGAGTGGTTTGAGGACGAGGCCCCGCAGCATTACGCGGACGTCGACGCCTTCTGGATCGATGCGCACCTGGTGACCAACGGTGACTACCTGCGGTTCTGCGAGGCGACCGGTTACCGGACAGAGGCCGAGCAGCGCGGCTTCGGCCTGCTGTACGGCAGCACCTACTGGGACGAGGTCGACGGCGTGTGCTGGCGTCATCCTGGCGCGCCTGACGACACGATCGAAGACCGGCTCGACCACCCGGTCGTGCACATCGCCTATGGCGACGCGGCAGCGTACGCGGCCTGGGCCGGGAAGCGGCTGCCGACGGAGGCGGAGTGGGAATACGCGGCGCACGGCCCGGACTGGCGGTGCTGGCCGTGGGGAAACGAGTGGGACTTCCGCATCGTCAACTGCGCCGAGCACTGGTATGGCTCGCCGATCACCGAGTTCAAGGCATGGCACGCATGGTGGGGCAACCACCTGAAGACGCAGGGGAGCAGGCTATGCACGACGCCGGTCGGGCGGTTCTCGCCGGCCAGCGACTCGCCGCTCGGCGTCGCCGACATGGCCGGGAACGTCTCGGAGTGGACCGGCAGCATATACGAGCTGTACGACCCGACCCGGCGCTATCACGAGACCTACGAGCGGGCGGCCGGCCGCTACAGGGTGATCCGAGGCGGTTCCTGGATGAATTTCAAGTACCAGATGCGGACCAGCGAGCGGTTTGCATCCGACCCTGCTTACTCGAGCATCAGCATTGGCTTCCGATGCGCCTCCTCGGCGCCCCCGTCCGGCTGATCACGCCGAGCTGAGGTGCCGCGCCATGGGCCCGGGGCCGGTCGCGATCGCGCGACGGCGTCCGGGCCCGCTGCCTGCCCGGCTTGCGCCGGCAGGGCGTGCCGAAATTCCGGCCCAGAGTCGCGCAATGCGCAATCATGAGTTCCGTAGTTACGCCACGGCCTTGCGCCGGAAGGGTGCATGATCAATAATTCACTGTGACGCTCGACGGCCTTAGCCCGTGAACGAATACTCACTACTGACATGACGGAATAACCCGGACGAGGAATTAAAGTCGTGGCCAATTTGGCGCTCGCCTAGGAATTCAATTTCTGATGGCCGCCACAACTATTCCGCCCGATGGCGCAGCACCAGATGACGGGCAGCAGCCCGCCGATCACTCAGCGAAGCTGGCCTCCAATGTGCGGCGCGGTGCCATCTGGAGCATAGCGAGCACGATCGCGCTGCGGTTCGGCGCGATCGCGACCACCGCTGTGGTTGCGCACATCCTCGATCCCAAGGACTTCGGTGTCTTCGCGGTGGCCCTCACCGCGCTCATGATCGTGCTCAGCTTCGGCGAACTCGGGGTGGCGTCTTGCCTGGTCAGAGCCGACCTTGACATCGACATGCTGGCGCCGACGATGGTCACTGTCTCGCTGGTGACCGCGGGACTGCTGGCTTTGGTGCTCCTGGAGTTCGCGCTGCCGATAGCCACTGCGCTTGGCTCGGCCGCAGCCGCCGGGCCGATCAGGCTGATGGCGATATCGGCTGTACTCGGCGGTGTCTTCGCCGTGCCGAATGCGCAGTTGTCCAGGGACTTCATGCAGAACAAGCTGTTCATGTCGAACCTGGTGGCATTCGTGCCGTCGACGGCTGTGCTGCTGCTCCTGGCCGAGTCCGGCAGCGGGGCGATGGCGTTTGCCTGGTCACGGATCGCCGGCCAGGTCGTGGCCGGCGCCATCCAGTACGCGGCGGTGTCGAAGCGGTATCGGCCCGGCATGGCTCGCAGCGCCCTGAGCACGCTGTGGCGGTTCGGCCTGCCGCTTGGCGGCGCCAACTTCGTCGGCTACGTCCTGGTCAACGTCGACTACGCGTTCGTCGGGCACTTGATGGGGGGCGCAGCCCTTGGCGTGTACGTGCTGGGGTTCAACATCGCATCGTGGCCGGTGACGCTGCTGAGTTCGATGATCAGCAGTGTGTCGATGCCCGCTATATCGCGGATGAAAAACAACGCCAAGACGCTCAGGAGCGCCATTAAGAGCGGCGCCAGGGCGCTCGCGGTCGTCGTCGCGCCGATCTGTGCGCTGAGCATCGCGTTCGCGCATCAGCTGGTCCACTGTATTTACGGTGCCAAATGGGCCGCCGCGGGCGGAGTGCTCACCGTCCTGTCGATCTATGGCGGCATTGCCATTATCTGCATGCTTTTTTCCAACATCATCTCGGGCCTCGGCCGGTCCAGGTCACTGCTCGTCGTCCAGCTGATCTGGCTGGCCGCGCTAGTGCCGGCGATGGCCATCGGCGTCAAGCGGGACGGGATTGACGGCGCTGCGACCGCGCACGTCGTCGTGATCATGCCGATCGTCTTGCCGTGCTACGTCTTCCTGCTGAAGCGGATTACGCATATCCGGCTGCGATCCCTGTTGTCCGCCATCCTCCCGCCGGTCATCGCCGCCGCCGTGGCGGCTGCCGTCGCGGTCCGGGCCGCGACGCTCCTCACCCAGCCGCTGCAGCAACTCGCCGTCGGCCTGGCCGTCGGCGGCCTCCTCTACGCCGCAGTGACAGCCCCCCAGCTCATCGGGCTGCTGAGCGCGCAGCAGGCCGCCAAGCTGCGCCTAGACCGGGTCAGCCGGGCGTACGCGTCGGCCGGCCGGGCTATCGGGCTGCGCCCCCGCGCCGCCGAGCCCGACTACGGGCGCGACGAGGAATTCGACGTGGGCGACCTGCAGCCCACGCTTGTCCTGCCTTCTTTCGGCCTGACCTACACCGCGGCCATGCGACCCGGGCCCGGCATACTGACCTACAGTTCGGCCATTAACCGACCGACCGTCAGCCCAAAGGAGGTCGAGCCCCAGGTCGTCGAGCATATCTTCAAGATGCGGGCCGATGAACTGCGTGCGCTGCTCGACAGCGGAAGGCCGCGATCCGCCCATCAGGCGCGCCATGCGCGTCCCGGTGGCCGCAATGTGAAGCGTTAATGACTTGATTTCATAAAGGCGATCACCAGGTAACGCAATGCCGTAGCGTACCGGAATCGCGTATTGATAGACATGGCTCACCGTCGGGCGAGCCTTCGGGGGAGGACTGACGATTGACTGGAAATGACCGGCACGTGCTCTGGCTTGCGGGCGTGTCGTGGGACGGGATTCCCGGTGCCGACCGGCAGATGGTGACCTGCCTGAAGCGGCATTCGCGCATCTTCTACGTTGACCCGCCGGTTTCGCCGGCCACCAGGGCGCGATCGCGCAATGGCTCACGCCGCCTTTTCCGCCCACGCCTCCAAGTGATCGACGAGCGCGTCACCCGTCTCACGCCCGTCGTGCTGCCAGGTCTCAGCCGTCCGGTCGTGCGGGCGACGACCGCCCCCATTGTCCGCAGGCAGGTCAAAGCGACGCTAGCCAGGCAGGGGATCCGGCCGCAGGTCGTGGTCTCGACCTCACTCGAGGACGTGCTCGGGTACTGGGGCGACGGCGTGCTGAATGTGCTGTACGGGACCGACAACTATGTCGGCGGCGCGGAGCTCATGGGCCTGTCCGTCAGCCGCCAGCAAGCGCAGGAGCGGCGCGCGCTCGGCAAGGCGGACAAGGTCATCTGCGTGACCCCGCCGCTGGCCGGTCGCTGGGCCGACCTCGGCGCGAGCCCTCAGGTCGTGCTGCCCGGCTGCGTCCTGACCGACCCGAGCGATGCGCGATCAGCCGCAGACATACCCAGCCTTCCGCGTCCGGTCGTCGGGCTGATCGGGCAGCTCTCCGACCGGCTGGACCTCGATGCCATGGTGGCGGTCGCGGACGCCGGCTTTGCGATGCTGATCGTTGGCCCGCTGAACCGGGGATGGTCGGACCCGCGCTTCAAGCAGCTAATCGAACGCGACCACGTTCACTATGTGGGCCCGGTGTCGCCCGCGCAGGTGCCGTCCTATCTCGCCGCCATTGACATCGGCATCACGCCGTATCGCGACACGCCGTTCAACCGGACCGCCTATCCGCTCAAGACCATGGAGTACCTGGGCGCTGGTGTCCCAGCGGTGACGTCCGCGATGGCGACGGCGAAGTGGCTACGCGATGACCTGGCCAAGACCGTCGGTGACGACGTTGCCGACCAGATACTGGCGCTGGCTCCCGATGGCGCCGGGTTCGCGACCGTTGTCAGCCGGGTCGCCGATGCGGTGGCGCAGGCGGCACGGCCGAGCGGCCGCAATGGCCAGCCCGACCTATCCGGTCAGGCCATCGAGTTCGCTAGCAGGCACACGTGGGCGCCGCGGGCGGACGAGTTCGCTGCTGCGATCGGCCTGGGATAGCGATGGCAGCTCCTCCGGCGCAGCCCAAGGGACGCTTCTCGCCGAGCAGTCTCGGCGTGCCAGTGCTCAGGCGCCGGGGACCGGACCGCGGCGGCGCAGCGCCCGCGCCTGTGCTGTCCGTGGCCGAGCACAGAGTCGCGGTCCTGATCGTCACGTACAACAGTGCCGGACTGCTGGCCGATCTGTTCCGGTCGCTCGCCGACGGGCTGGTCGGCGTCTCCTGGAATCTCACGATTGCCGATAACGCCTCGAGCGACGGCACGGTGGCGGCCCTGAAGGAGCTAGCCCCTGAGGCAAACATCGTCGAGATGGGCCGTAACGCCGGCTATGCGGCCGGCATCAATGCCGCTGCCAGCGCGGCTGGGCCCCGCACCGCGCTGCTCGTCCTCAACCCTGACGTCCGGCTTGCTCCCGGCTGCGTGGCCGAGCTGCTGACCCACCTCAGCCCCGGCACCGGCCTGGTTGTGCCTCAGCTGGCCGACGGACAGTCGCGACTAGTCGTGTCGATGCGGCGGGAGCCGACGGTGCTGCGCGCCTGGGGTGATACTTTGCTCGGCGCGCGCCGGGCTGGCCGGATTCCGCTCCTAGGCGAGGTAGTCACCTCGCCTGCTAGCTATCAGCGGCCGGCGGTTACCGACTGGGCCGAGGGCTCGACGCTCCTCATCGGCGCCGAGTGCTGGAACCGATGCGCTCCCTGGGATGAGGGCTTCTTCCTGTACTCAGAGGAGACCGACTTCGCGCTGCGAGCTCGCGACGCCGGCTACGTCACCAGGTACGTGCCGACCGCCAGGGCCACGCATCTTGAGGGCGGCTCCGGCCAGTCGCCGCCGCTGTGGACCTTGCTGACGCTCAACCGGGTGCGGCTGTTCCGGCTGCGCCACGGCCGGATGAGCACAGCAGCGTACTGGGCCGCCCTGGTCTGCCGGGAAGCCAGTCGCGCGCTGCTCGGCAAGCGAACCAGCAAGTGCGCACTGAAGGCGCTCGTAAGCCCGCGGCGGCTGCGCGAGCCGCGCGGCCCGGAGAGCGTAAGGATCTGAGGCTAGCGCAGCCGCTGTCGGGCCTTCGCGACTCCGCGCCAGACCCGCTTGGTCACGCCCGGCCTGGCCAGGACCCGCTCGCGCAGCGTCTCGGCCGTGTCGTGGCTGCGGACGCTGAAGCGAGGCTGCAGCCAGGCGCCTGCGCTGGCCACCCGCTGGTCGCTGGTGTACACGTGGCGGTACCCAAGCTCCCTGAGCACTGAAAGCAGCCGCCGATCGTAGCGGCCCAGCGGACAGGCCGCCTCGGTGACGGGGGCGCCCGCGGCGTCCGCCAGCCGTTGCCTGGCCGTCACCAGCTCGACTTCGCGCGTCACCGGATCCATGCCGCGCCAGCTGCGATGGACCATTCCGTGAGTGCCGATGGTCATGCCGTGCCTGGCGATCTCGCCGACATCCTCGCAGCTCAGGCTGCCGACAGCGCCAAGCCGGCCGGCCAGCGGGAAGAACGTGGCGGTCAGTCCGCGATCGCAGATCTCCGGCAGTCCGATCCGGACGTCGGATTCGTTACCGTCATCAAAACTGATCTGCACTGCCGGCCAGCCGGTGATCTCGTCCAGGATGCTTCTGTAGCTATCGGCGTCGACCCAGTACGAGGCCTCGCCCGGCTCGAGCTCACGGTTGGGCCTGCCGATCCCGTGAAAGCAGATGTTGACCACCCCGCTGTCGATCACGAGTGGCCTCCCGTCTCGGCCGGTACATCGTCGCGGCGGGAGGACTCGTCCCGGCCCCAGGTCGCCCCGGTCCTGGACGGCAGCCTGGCCAGCATCGCGGCCGTCACGGTGATCGCCGCGTAGCAGGCCGCCGCCGGGTAGAGTGCCGGGCGCGGCAGCGCGACCTCGCGCAGCCACGAAGCACGGGCGGCCGCACGCACCCGCGGCATGTCCCGGTCAGCCTCCTGGCCGCCCCGGCCCGCTCGGGGGCTGGAGACGGCCGCACGCAGGCTCTTGTTGCCGCGGCGCACCCGGATCAGGCGGCGCACCAGGTCGCGCGTGCGGCGCGGCGCCGCGATGCGCGCGGTCACGGCGTCTACCTGCAGCTTCTGCTCAGGAGTGAAGAGCGAGTCGAGGAAGAGATCGTCGGCCAGCACATCAGGGAACTGGCCGAATCTGGCCCGTCCGGTCGCGGACAGCGCGACCGTGCCCCGGCCGAAGAGCGCGCCCTGAAACACAGGCAACCTGGTGTTGATCGCATAGTAACCGCGCACCAGGGCCGGACTTCGGCTCACGTCGACCTCCCGGCGTGGCGCCGCTGCCAGGGCGGACCCGCCCGCCGCCTGCGCGGCGGCGAGCGCATCCCGCAGTGCCCGGACCCCGGCCGTCGGCAGCACGATGTCGGCGTCCAGGTAGATCCGCGGGAAGCCGCCGGCCAGTTCGTCGCCGGCATTCAGCGCGGCGACCTTGCCCGGCACGGGCAGGTCGATGACGCGGACACCCGGCCGAGCCCGCGCGATCTCCGCGGTCGCGTCGGTGCAGCCGTTCGCCGCGACGATGACGTCGAACTCACCGGGCTCCGCGTCGGCCAGCAGCGAATCCAGGCAGCGGCCGATCACGGCCGCCTCATTGTGGGCAGCTATGACGACACTCGTCACCGCGACCTGCCAGACCTGGCTGGCCACGCACAATCCCGTTCCATTGCAATTCCCCCCTCACTCCAGCTCTTATCTTAGAGCGATTCCCGTAGCCGGCCAGTGGCTGCGCTACCGGCTCGGCCTGGACCTAGCGCCGCGGAACTACCGCCGTGTTGCAGTAGCTCGCAAGACCGCGAGCCGTGCTAACTTTCGTGCCAAAAGGCCAGGCCATGACCTTGATCCGGCCCGAATGGCCCCGCAGTTAGCTGGCCTTGCCGTACTTTAGCTACAGACCTGAGGATGTAAGGGCGTCTTTGGGCGCGCTGGTACGGTCGGCGGTGGCCGGCTTAGGGGGAAGATGACGGTCAAGCTCGCGCCGATTGAGTCGGCCGACGTCGCCGCTGTAGCGGAATTTCTGCACGCCAACCTGAATTCACGGGTGCCGGCGGCAGCGTGGCGTGGCGCGATGAACGTGCCCTGGAAGGTGGATGCGCCGAATTTCGGCTTCATGCTGACCGACGACGATGTTGTGGTCGGTGCATATCTGGCCTTCTACTCGCAGCGGTGCGTGGCCGGCCAGCCCGAACGGTTCTGCAATCTGGGCGCCTGGTGTGTTCGGCCTGAGTACCGCTTTCACAGCATCCGGCTGCTTAAGGCGCTGCTGGCGCAGCAGGGCTATCACTTCACCGACCTGTCGCCGAGTGGCAATGTCGTCAAGCTCAACGAACGGCTGAAGTTCCGCGCGCTCGATACGGCCACGGCGCTGATCCCGAACATCCCGGTGCCGGCCCTGCCCGCACGAGTCAAGATCACTTCCCGGTCGGCCGCGCTCGCCGACCGGCTTGCGGGATCCGAGCTGGAGCTGTACCTCGATCACCGGCAGGCCGCGGCGGCTCGGCACCTGTTGATCAGCCGCGGCGGCGAGGACTGTTACCTGATCTTCCGCAAGGCACGCCGGAAGAACCTGCCCCTGTTCGTGGTGATCCTCTACGCCAGCAATCCGGACGTGCTGCGGGCCGGCATCGGCCGCGTCCGGACCAGGCTGCTGCTGCGGCACGGTGCGCTGGCCACGCTGGCGGAATTGCGGACGATCGGCCGCCGGCCACGGCTGTCGGTGCTCCTACCTACGCCGCGGCCGAAGATGTTCCGCAGCTCAACGCTCGCGTCGGAGCAGATCGACGACCTGTACAGCGAGCTCGCATGTGTTCCCTGGTAACCGGGCGCCAGCCCGGCTGGGTCCGGCGCGGAGGGCAGTGCTGATAGTGCGCAGTCAGATTCACGAGCTTGTCGCCGACGCGGCCGGCCGCAGCCCAGACGCCCCAGCCGTTACCTATAGGGACACCACCGTCAGCTACCTGAGGCTATGGCAGCAGCTCGGCGACTTCGCCGCGTTGCTCGGCGCGCTCGGGCTGCGCCGAAGCGAGCGGGTCGCGGTCTACCTGGATAAGCGGATCGAGACGGTTGTCGCGCTGTTCGGGTCGTCGGTCGCCGGCTGCGTGTTCGTCCCGGTCAACCCGCTGCTGAAGCCAGCTCAGGTCGGTTACATCCTGCGAGACTGCGGCGTCCGGCTGCTGGTGACCTCGGCCGAGCGGCTCGAACTGCTGCGTGGCGAGCTCCAGGAGAGCAAGTCGGTCGAGCACGTGGTGCTGGCCGGCCCCGTGACCGCAGCCGTGACCGCGGCCGCAGCCGGGGCGGTGCCCGCGCCGGGCGAGCGGTACGCGGTTAGCCCATGGCCCGAGCCTTCCTCTCCGCTGCCACCCGCGCCGGCGGCTCAGGCGATCGACGTGGACATGGCGGCGATCCTGTACACCTCGGGCAGCACGGGCAGTCCGAAGGGCGTCGTGCTCAGTCACCGCAACCTGATTGCCGGGGCGGCCAGCGTCGCCTCCTACCTCGGCAACCAGCCGGACGATGTGATCCTCTCGGTCTTGCCGCTGAGTTTCGACGCCGGCCTGAGCCAGCTGACGACGGCATTCGAGGTCGGCGCGCACGTGGTCCTGCACAACTACCTGCTGCCGGCCGATGCGGTCAGGCTGTGCGCCCGGCACCGGGTCACCGGGCTGACCGGAGTACCGCCACTGTGGATCCAGCTCGCCGGGCAGGGCTGGCCCGCCGAGGCCACGGCACACCTGAGGTACTTCGCGAACACCGGCGGCCGGATGCCGAAGGCCACGCTGGACCGGCTCCGGGCGATCTTTCCGGCCGCGCGGCCCTACCTCATGTACGGGCTGACCGAGGCGTTCCGCTCTACCTACCTGGACCCGGCCGAGGTCGACCGGCGCCCGGACTCGATCGGCAAGGCGATCCCGAACGCGGAGATCCTGGTCGTCCGGCCCGACGGCTCCACGTGTGATGCGGGTGAGGAAGGCGAGCTGGTGCATCGCGGCGCGCTCGTCGCGATGGGCTACTGGAACGATCCGGAGCGGACGGCTGAGCGGTTCCGGCCCGCCCCGGCCGCGGATCCGGGCTTGTGCTCCACCGACGTCGCTGTCTGGTCGGGCGACGCGGTGGTCCGCGACGAGGACGGCTTCTTGTATTTCGTCGGGCGCAACGACGAGATGATCAAGACGTCCGGCTACCGGGTGAGCCCGACGGAAGTCGAGGAGGCGGCCTACGAGACCGGCCTGGTCGGGGACGCGGTCGCGCTAGGGCTCCCCGATGCCGCCCTCGGGCAGCACGTCCTGCTGGTGGTCAGCCCGCCGGGTGTCGGCCCCGTTGACACCACCGCACTGCTGGCGGCCATGAAGAAGGTACTGCCGGCGTACATGATGCCGCGGCGGGTCGAGGTCAGGACCCAGATACCCAGGTCGCCGAACGGCAAGTTCGATCGGGCCGGGCTGCGCGCGGAGCTGACGGCATGACGGCGACGGGCGAGGCTGGCGGCAGGCCGGTGACCAGCGCCGTCGCCACGAAAAGCGGCGGCGAGGCAGCTGGCAGGCACAGCACGATCGCCAGCTTCGGCACCTCGCACGGCGTCCTGTGCGTCGGCGGAGTGCCGCTCGGGTTGCTGGCCGAACGCGTCGGTGAGACCCCGTTTTTCGCCTACGACCGGCAGCTGCTGGCCGCCAGGGTGGCCCGGCTGCGGAGCGCTCTGCCGGCCAGCGTGGAGTTGAGCTACGCGATCAAGGCCAACCCGATGCCGGCCGTCATACACCATCTGAGCGGTCTGGTCGACGCCTTCGACGTGGCATCGGGGCTTGAGCTGCGGGCAGCGCTGGACACGACGATGCCGCCGGCCCAGGTCAGTTTCGCCGGACCCGGGAAGAGCCTGGCCGAACTGCGGCAAGCGGTGGCGGCCGGCGTCACCGTGGAGCTGGAGTCGCCGGCGGAGGCGCGCAGGCTGGCGGCGATCGGCGAGGAACTCGCGATCCGGCCGCGAGCGGCGATCCGGGTGAACCCGGACTTCGCGATCAAGGGCTCGGGCATGCGGATGGGCGGCGGGCCCCAGCAGTTCGGAGTCGACGCCGAGGACGTGCCGCAACTGCTGAAGAGTCTGGCCGAGACCGATGTGGAGGTGCTCGGGTTCCACGTGTTCGCCGGATCCCAGAACCTGCATGCCGACGTGCTCGCGCAGGCTCAGCGCGAAACCGTGGACCTGGTGCTGAGGCTGGCCCCCGCCGCGCCCGCACCGATCCGCTACCTCAACCTAGGCGGCGGCTTCGGCATCCCGTACTACGAGAAGGACGCCCCGCTGGACCTGGAGGCGGTAGGGGCTGCGCTTGGCGGTCTGATCGCCGAGCGGATCGAGCCCGGCCTGCCTGGCGCCAGGGTGGTGATCGAGCTCGGCCGGTACATTGTCGGCGAGTGCGGCGTCTACGTCACCAGGATCGTGGACAGAAAGCACTCGCGCGGCCGCGTGTTCCTGGTGACCGACGGCGGGCTGCACCATCAGCTCGCGGCGTCAGGGAATTTCGGGCAGGTCGTACGCCGTAACTACCCGGTCGCGCTAGGCACCAAGATGGACGCGGAGTCGACGGAGACTGTCTCGGTCGTCGGGAAGCTCTGCACGCCTCTTGACCTGCTGGCCGACCGCGTCCAGCTGCCGCCTGCGGAGGTCGGGGACCTCGTCGTTATCTTCCAGGCCGGAGCCTACGGCCGGTCGGCCAGCCCGGAGGCATTCCTGAGCCATCCGCCTGCGCCAGAGGTGCTCGTCTAGCCGTCAGAGGGTCCATCACACCGCGATATTCAAGGAGCATGCATGGAGGCAACTGTCTCTACGCTCGAGGAGGTCAGGTTGCTCGTCGCCGAGGTGCTCGGGATCACCGACCGCCTGGAATCCCTGACCGAGTCGACAGCGCTGCTTGGCAGCATGCCAGAACTGGACTCGATGGCCGTGGCCGAACTGATCGCCGCGATTGAGGACAGATTCGGCTTCGAGGTGGACGAGGAGGACTTTACCGCCGACATCTTCGACACCATCGGCTCTCTGTCCGACTTCGTAGCGGCTCACCTGGAGTGACGGCAGTGACCGCGCCAGGCGTGATGCGCTCCAATAGTCCCGGCACCGCCGTAAGTTCGCTCACGTCGCCCGGATCATGAGATCATGCTTCTCGCTCGCGGCTGTGAACCGATCGCCAGGGCCAGGCGTCGACTTCAGGGGCCCCCTGCTAACGGTGGAGCGCCTGCAGGTTTAGGCGCAAGCCGGAGGTTATATGAGGACAGTACCGCCCCGTTATCCGGCAGCGGTCGATGCGAGCCGCCCGGACCGCGGCTCGCCGTCACGGAGGTGACGCTGCCGTGACGGCTACCCAGGTCGCCCGCGGTGAGCTGGCTCCCCTCATGGCCGACGAGCGCGAAGCTCGGTCCCGCCCGCGATCGTCCGCAGTGACGTTGCTGTCGATCATGGTCCTGACTCTGTTCGTGTTCCCGTCGAACGCGGTGATCCACGTCGTCGGCGGCGCCGGTTACGTCGCCGCTCTCGTTTCCTACGTCATCCTGTTGCTGTATGTCGGCACCGTGCTGGCCGGCCTGCACCATCCGCTGCAGTACCACTCGCCCGTGCGGACGGCACTATGCGCGCTGTGGATCGTGTCGCTGATCTCCTACGTGCTGATGGACCGCGCACTGCTCAACCAGACGCAGCAGACCGGCGCGGACCGATGGCTGCTGCAGATGGCCGGCGTATCCGGCATCATCCTGGTGGCTTCTGAGTGCATCCACTCCTACGAGGACGTCCGGCGCGTACTGCGCGCGGCATGCTGGGGAGACGCGTTCTGCGGCGTGGTCGCGGGGATGCAGTGGTGGCTGAACCGGGACATCACCCCGTACCTGCGAGACCTGCCTGGCTTCACTATCAACGCCGCCGCAGGGATCTACGGCATCGAGAGCAGGGGCGGGGTCGCGCGCGTCGCCGGCACGGGAATTGACCCGATCGAGATGGGCGTCGTGGCGGGCATGCTGCTGCCGATCGCGATCTACCTCGCCATGTATGACAAGCACCGGTCGCTGCCGGTCAGGTGGCTGCCCGTCGCCCTGATAGCGATCTGCATCCCTACGTCTGTGTCACGGTCGGCCGTGCTGGCCGCGGCGGTGGGCATCGGCACGCTGCTGGTCTGCATGACGCCGCGCACGCGGGTGACCTTGCTGGCCGGCGTGCCGGTGGCAGTCGGGTTCATTTTCGTGAGCTCGCATGGCCTGCTGGGCACGCTCGATCAGTACTTCTTCGCCGGAACCACCGACAACTCGATCCAGCACCGCTTGAACAACTACCCCTACGTCGAAGCGCTGGTCAGGCAGGCGCCGTGGTTCGGCCAGGGCGGCGGGACCTACTACTTCACGACGCAGGTCGACATCCTCGATAACCAGTACCTCACGACGGCGGTGGAACTGGGCCTGATCGGCGTCGTCGTGCTGGCCTTTTACCTGCTCTGGCCGGCCTTGGCCGCGTTCTCTGCGCGCCGGCTGGCAATGACCGAGAGCACTCGTGATCTCTGCGCGGCGCTGGGGGGCGCCGAGCTGGCGGCCGTGCTGTGCTCAGGCACCTTTGACTCGCTCTCCTTCCCGCTGTTCGTCAACACGCAAGCGTTGATTGTCGGGCTGATCGGTGCGGTCTGGCTGATCGCCCATGCCGACGAGAGGGCCTTGAGGAGTGCGCGGGACATGACGACGAATGACCGGAAAACTACCTGGCGCGTCAACGGCGTCTCCGTTTGGCGGGCGCCAGCTCTTAACTGGGCTGATGAGCCTGAGGGAGGATACTGATGGACCTGCTCGCCCTCTCCAGGACGATGTGGCGGCACAAGATCGCGGTGATCCCCGTGCTGGTGCTCGTGCTGGCCGGCCTGATCTACGTTGTGAAGATCAAGCCGCCGACCTACGATGCCGACGGCGAACTGGCCCTGCTCAGCCCGCCCGCGGCGCCCACAGCCGCTCAGATACAGGCGGACCCGAAGCTCGCGAAGATCGACGCGAACAACCCCTATCTCGATTACGGTGACCTGACCTACGTCGGCGACGCGGTCATGGACCGGATCAGCTCGCACTCGGCTCAGACGACGCTTGCTGCCGAGGGAGTCAGCCCGAAGTACCAGGTCAGCATGAGCAGTGACCCAGGGAACCCAGCGTTCATCGACATCACCGGCGTGGGCACGACGTCGGCCTCAGCGATCTACGCCGCGCAGAAGATCATGGCAGCCGCGACCACCGACCTGCAGCAGATCCAGCAGGACGTCAACCCTCCTGTCTCCGCGCAATACATGATCACTATGGAGCCGCTGCTGGAACCGACCAGCGCGCAAGAGCAGGTGACCTCCAAGTTGCGCGCGCTGATCGAGGTCCTGGGCGTGGGCGTCGTCCTGCTGTTCCTCGTGATCTCGATCGCAGAGGCATTCGCACGCAAGCGCGAGGAGGAACTTGATATCCCGCCGGCCAGGCCGCGCCGCTCGTACCGATTCCGCGAAGAGCCCAATGGCCTCGAGGCATCGGAGAGCACACAGGAGTTCGCCAGCCCGTTCCTGCCGTCCGGGGCCAGGCGGGCGGCTCACATCCTGTCGGAGGGAAGCTCGGCACTGCCCAGGATGGGTCGCGGCCGCGACGGTGAGCTTGGCCTGAAGAGGGACGGGGAAGACGCCGACCTTATTGGCCTGGACGAGGACGCGGAAGAGGACGGTTACTAGCGGCTGCAGCGGCTGGTACTAGGGCTGCAGCGACTGACCGTTGTTCCACATGTTGCCCGACCAGACGTTGCCGTACCCATCGCTGTCTGGGGTCTTGCTCGGCCGATCCCAGCCGTACACCGGGCCGTAGATGGCGCACTTGCCATTGCGGCCGCGCTGGAAGACGTTGTCCGTTACGACCATGTGGGTCATGATCCCCGGCTTGTAACCCGGGTCGCTGCTCGGGTACAGGCAGTAGCTTGCGTACATGGTCGCGACCAGCAGATTCTTGCTGACCGTGGCGTAGGAGACATTGCCGTCAGGGATGAACGTGATGTCCCCGGTGCAGCCGCCGACGCAGTAGACGCTGTTGTGGATCACGGTGAAATTGCTGCCGCCATCGTTGAAGAAGCCGTTCTCGTGCCAGCCGAGCGCGGCCCCGTTGTAGTTGTTGTGCAGCCACGAGTTCTCGACCGTGCAGTTCGAGTAGCAGTGCACCTCGTGCTGGTCGCCGTAGATGTTGTCCTGGAGCACGGTGAGGTTGGCCCCGCCCACAGACTCCGAGTGGTCGGAGCCGCCGTTGATGGTCGTGTCCTCGATCAGCACACTGCCGGAACCGTCGGTGTGCACGGTGCCGTTGATCATGCTGTCCTTGATCGTCACGCTCCGGCCGAGCACAATAATCGGGCAGTTGATGGCCTCGTCCGCGATGACGACGCTGCTTCGGCGGATCGTGCAGGAGCCGCGGTAACTGGTCAGGCTGGTGCCGGCCGGCACGCCGGTGTTGTTCGGGCCCGGCCAGCAGCCGCCCCAGGGGTCCGGCCCGCCTGGCGTGTTGCTCGCAGCCGAGCAGCCCCCGCCGGTACCAGCCGGCCCGGTGGGAGCGGTCGACGGGGCTGGGCCCGGGGTGCTGGGTGGTGGCGCCGGCGTGGCGGTCTTGCCGCCCCGGTTCTGGGCCGGCTGGCTCGCCGTGGAGTGGGCTCGGGGGGTAGCCGACGAGTGGCGCGCCGGCGTGCTGCTGGCCGGCGACTCGCTTGGCGAGGCGCAGCAGGTCCCCGACGAGCCGCCGGTGCCGACGGTAACGAGCGGGCGGGGGTTACTGGCGGACGTTCCCTGACCGACGCCACCGCAGCCGGCGACGAGCGCTGACGCCGCCATAATCGCTACGGTGAATTTCGCCGGACCGAGCTTGCTTCGCCGATAGAATTGACGAAGCGAAAAGCTGGTCATTTCACCAGACCCTTATCTCATTGCCGTAACTTCGCAGTCACGGCCTAGGCACCATCGGCATCACGCTAGCACCGTAAAGTAGCCGATACCTCGGCTTTGCCCGGCATCGTTCAACGTGACATGTATGCAAGTGTGAGAATTCTCTCGCGCGTTCAGCGCCGGACGGCGATCAGCGATTTCACCAGCCCGAGCATGCGCTCACGCCTGAGCTCCGAGTGCGGGAAGTAGTAAGCCATCTCGGCCCGGCTGAGCAGTTCGACGCCCATCGCCTCGGAAAGGCCGTGGTGCGCGCTCGCCGCCGGCGTGTGCGCAAGGGGCCAGCGGTGCGCGACCTGGGCGCGAACAGACAGCGGCAGGAACTGAAATCCTGGAAACAGCCAGTGCGGCTCCACCGGAAAGTAGCGGTACGGCGTCTGAATCCAGTGCCGGTCCGCGAGCTTGTGGACGGCCTCGGCAAACCGGACACGCTGCGCGTGCCCCCCGACATGCTCGATCACCGAGTTCGAGAAGACGAGGTCGTATACACCGGACAGAACGCTGCCGGGCAGGTCGCAGGCATCGCCTTGCTCCACGCGCAGCCATCCGGGCAGACCTGATGCGCCGGGGTCGGGCTCAATGTTGACGACATGCACCTGAGCGGGCCGCACCGGCGCCCGCAGCCAGCTGTCTGCCGTGCCGCCCAAGTCGATGACTGACATGCGGTCGACCTGCGGAAACGCCGTGCTCAGCCACTCCCAGCGCCGAGCGCGATGCCGCGCACCGGCCGAGTCAGGCCCGTCAACGAAGCGATTACGAAGACCGTGCACGCTCACTGCCTTCCAAGAGCGCGGTCGTAGGCCGCGAGTAGCTGGGGCACCTGGGCCTCCCAGCACAAGTGGGTGCGCATCCGCTGCTGGCCGAGGCTGCCCATTCTCGTGCGCAGCGCCTCGTCATCGACCAGGCGCAGGATGCAGTCAGCCAGGTCCTGGGGATCATTGGCGGCTGCGTACAGGCTAGCTTCGCCGGCTGAGATGCGGCCCTCAGTGAGGTCGAACTGAACGACCGGCTTGCCGAGAGCCATGTATTCCATGATCTTGTTCATCGTCGAGATGTCGTTCATCGCATTGGCTTCGTCCGGGCTCACGCACACGTCGGCGGTGGCCAGGATCGACCCGAGCTGATGGTCGGAGGAGATCAGCCCGGTGAACTCCACCTGGCTCCCGAGCCCGAGGTCGGCGGCCCTGGCCCGCAGTCTGGGCACTTCAGTGCCGTCGCCCACGAGCACGAACTGGACGTCGTCCCGCCCGCGCCCGATGATGTCGGCGGCCGCGTCCAGCAGGTAGTCAAGGCCGTCCTGGCTGCCCATGATCCCGACGTAGCCGACCAGGTGCTTGCGACCGCGGCGCCACTGGTCGTCGGGCTCGGCGCCGGCAAACCGGCCGGCTGCCGGTGCCGACCTGACCACGAACACGTTCTCCGGCCGCATCCCGCCGCGGCCAAGTGCGATCGCACGGAAGCTGCCGTTGGTCTCGATCGAGACCGTTGCGAGCCGGTAGGTGAGCCGCTCCAGCCTGGCCATCAGCCGGACGAGGCGGCCGCCTGGCTCCCTGCCCTTGGCCACCATCAGCTCCGGGCAGGCATCGTGATGGTCATAGATAAGTCGCGCGCCGAGCGCCAGCAACGGCAGGGCGCACAGGAACAGCAGGTCCGGCGGATTGCAGATGTGCACGATGGCGATGCGCCGGCGCAGGCGCACCCTCAGGGCGAGCAGGGCCTGCGAGATGACCGCGATCGAGTACTCGACGAGGTACGCTGCCACGCTGCTGTCGGCCTCGGGCCCCGGCGCGTAACGGTAGACGCAGATGCCATCGATAACCTCGCGGCGTCGCGGATAGCGGGGGGTGCGCGGGCAGATGACGTGCACCTCGTAGTTGGCCTCGGTAAGACTCCTGGCCTCTTGCCAGACCCGCCGGTCGAATGGCACCGGCAGGTTCTGCACGAGGATGAGCACACGCTGACGACTGCGCTGGCTCCTACGGGACATCAGGCGGCCCCGCTCAGCTTTCCGCAGGCCAGGTCCGGGTTTCGCCGATGTTCTGACCAAGGCACCTAGTCCCTTGCCGATCTCGCCCCGGATCGCAACGTGCCGGACGACTTCCGGTCACGGATGCCCAACCGCTAGTAGGACGTATGACGAGGTCAAGAGGATGACAGCCGCGCATTCCTGAGTGATCGTTCA